>JAAYJW010000004.1 GCA_012522765.1 candidate division WS1 bacterium
CGCCACCTCTATCGGTCCTGTGCAAGAAACTACATTCTACCCCTCGCCTCCCGGCAGGTCAACGTTTTCCACACTATCGGCGTGATACGGCCTCCGGCGGCAGGAGCGACTTGTTTTGAACACTCAACCGCACCTTGACTCACCGCATACTTTTTGCTAAGGTTTGAAGTGCGCTTCCCGAAAGCCCGCTGCACGGGGCGAACCTCGGTTCCAGAGCGATAACGCGCCAGGGAGTGAATGTCTCATAGACAAGGCCTACAGGGTCAACGAGCGAATCCGTGCACCCCAGGTCAGAGTGATAGCCCCCGACGGCGAGCAGGTCGGCGTGATGCCGACCCGGCAGGCCGTGGAAGAGGCCCAGCGAAGGGGGCTGGATCTGATCGAGGTCGCGCCGAATGCGGACCCGCCGGTGTGCCGTATGATGGACCACGGCAAGTTCCGCTACGAGCAGCAGAAGAAGGCAAGGGACGCAAAGAAGAAGTCCAAGCAGACGCAGTTGAAAACCCTGCGCATCCGGCCGAACACCGACGATCACGACGTGGAGTTCAAGATGCGCAACGCGGAGCGGTTCCTGAAGAAGGGTGACATGGTCAAGTTCAATGTCATCTTCCGGGGCCCCGAGTTGCGGCATAAGGATCGCGGCAGGGACCAGCTTTTGAAGTTCGCCGAAGGGCTGTCGGAGATCGGTGAGGTCGACCAGCCCCCGCGCATGGAGGGGCGGCGCATGACTATGCTGATCCGCCCCAAGACAGTCGCGGAATAGGATCGAGTTAGCAGATACGCAGGGCCAGCCGACCGGGGCCATCCCGGTCGGTCGGGCTTTCTCTGCATATTTGCCCCGGTGATCACCGGGGCTGAGGAGGTTTGATCGCAGTGGGCAAGATGAAGACGAAGAAGGCGGCCGCGAAGCGCTTCAAGCGCACCGGCACCGGCAAGCTGATGTTCACCAGTCCGGGCCAGAACCACGCATCCATGGCGAAGCGAAGCCGGCGGATGCGCAGGATGAACGTCGCCAAGGAAGTGACCGGCGGCGACCGTGACAACATCGAAACGCTGCTGCCATACGATTGACCCGTGGCGTAGTAACCATGGCCGGGCGACGCGATTAACCGGCTTTGAAGGGAAGAGCTGCAGATGGCGCGAGTAAAGACAGGTATCGTGCGGCGCCGCCGGCATAAGAAGATCCTCAAGGCCGCCAAGGGCGCATGGGGCGGCAGGCACCGGCTGTTCAAGTCCGCGAATGAGACGGTAATCCGGGCAGGCGCGTTTGCATGGCGGCATCGCCGCCTCAAGAAGCGCGACTTCCGGCGACTGTGGAACGCCCGCATCAACGCCGCCGCGCGGCTCAACGGCCTCAACTACAGCCGGCTCATCGGCGGCCTCAAGAAGGCCGGCGTGCTGGTCAACCGCAAGATGCTGGCGAAGATGGCCGTGGATGACCCGCAGGGCTTCGCCGCCATGGCGGAGATCGTCACGCAGGAGACGGCCTGATAGCGCAGGCGCTCCAGTGCTGATCGAAAGCGCGCAGAACCAGCACGTCAAACGCCTCCGCTCTCTGGCGACACGCAAGGGCCGGCGAGCGCACGAGCAGTTCCTCGTGGAGGGCGTGCGGGCGCTGGAGGAGGCGGTCGGCGGGCGGCTCAAGCTCGAGACGCTCGCCATCTGCCCGGCGCTGATCGGCGCCGAGCGCGCGCAGCAGCTTGTCGGGGAGTTGGCCGAATCGGGCGCCGAGGTGCTGGAGATGGCTGAGGAGCCATTCCGCTCCTTCAGCCAGGTGCAGGCTCCCGAGGGCGTGGCCGCAGCGGTGGCCATGCCCGCTACGAGGCTTCAGGACCTGCCGCCGGATCTCGATCTTGCGATAGCAGCGGTGGACCTGCGCGATCCCGGCAACATGGGGTCGCTGCTGAGGACCGCCGACGCTGCAGGGGCAGGCGCAGTCATCGCCGCGGGCAACTGCGTGGACGTCTTCGACCCGAAGGTGGTACGCGCGACCGCCGGGTCGATCTTCCACCTGCACGTCGTCAACGGCGCCGCGCCCGGGGAAGTGTTCGACTGGGCGCGCGCGAGTGGAGTTCAGACTATCGCGGGCACGCTGGAGCGCGCTCGGCCACATACGCGGATCCGCTACCCGAAGCGCGTGCTGGTTTTCGTCGGCAACGAGGCGAACGGCCTCCCTGAGGCGGTCGCAAAACATGCCGACTTGAGGGCCTGCATCCCGATGCCGGGCCGCGCTGAGAGCTTGAACGTAACGGTCGCTGCTGGTATCCTCATCTGGGAGATACTGCGGCAGCGCGAGATTTGACCCGCATACAACCAGGACGTACGCAAAGACGAAGACGGAGAAGAGTAGGCGCTGCACAAACGGACGACAGAGAGGGGTCGCCGCAGGCTGAGAGCGCCCTGTCCCGGTGCTGTGCCGAAGTTTCGCTCCCGAGTCGCAGGCCCAACGGCGGCCACGTCCGCTAAGTAAGCCTCGCCGGCCGGCTCCACCGTTACCGGAGCCTTTCCACCTGGTGGGTGGTATAACGGAAGCCCCGTGCTTTCGTCCCTGGGACGAGAGACGGGGCTATTTTCGTATCTGCGCACTGAAGACGCACAGGCACATACAGAGTTGTACGCGAAGTTACACAGTGGGGCGGGGGATGCCGGTCGTGGGGTGACGGCGCTGATGCGATCCCGCGATATGGCCCGATCAAGCAAGGAGGAATGGCAAATGGAGGAACGACTGCGAGACACCGCAGAGAAGGCGAAGGCGGCGCTTGAGGGCGCCACGAACCTCGAGGAGCTTGAGGAGGTTCGCGGGGTGTTTCTCGGCCGCAGCGGTCTGCTGCGCGATATTCAGCAGGGCATCCGAGACCTCACCGCCGATATGCGCCCCCGGGTGGGACAGCTCATCAACCAGACGCGGGCGGAGCTTGAGGTGATCCTCGAGCGCCGGCGGACGGAGCTTAAGCAGCTTAAGGTGCATGAGCGCGAGGAAGAGGATCAGATCGACATCTCGCTGCCCGGGCGCTCGGGGTATGTCGCCGGGCGCCACCCGCTGCTGGCGACGCTGAATGATATGCTGGAGATATTTCTCGGCCTTGGCTACACGATCGCGCAGGGGCCGGAGGTGGAGAGCTACCACTACGGCTTCGAGGCGCTCAACTACCCGGCGGATCACCCGGCGATGGATGAGCAGATGACTTTCTACATCGCCGATGATGTGCTGCTGCGAAGCCAGACCTCGACGGTGCAGATTCGCGTCATGGAGGCGCAGGAGCCGCCGGTGCGCGTGGTTGTGCCGGGCCGCTGCTTCCGCCGCGATACGGTGGACGCCACGCACTCGCACACCTTCCACCAGCTTGAGGGGCTGTGCGTGGATGAGGGGATCACCTTCGCCGACCTCAAGGGCACACTGCTGGCCTTCGGGCGTGCGATGTTCGGGGAGGACACGCAAGTGCGCTTCCGCCCGGACTTCTTCCCGTTCACCGAGCCAAGTGCGGAGTTCGCCGTCACCTGCTTCGTCTGCTCGGGCGACGGCTGCCGTATCTGCAAGGGCAGCGGCTGGATCGAGCTCGGCGGCGCGGGGATGGTTGACCCGAACGTGCTCGCCGGAGTCGGCTACGACACCGAACGCTACACCGGCTTCGCCTTCGGCGTCGGCATCGAGCGCTTCGCGATGAACCGCTACGGCATCCCGGACATGCGCCTGCTCTACAGCGGCGACATGCGGATGCTGCGGCAGTTCTGATGGAGCACGTTTCCCAGCCGGTCAACCGACAGGAGGCAAGCGACAATGCGCGTACCATATAGCTGGTTGATGGAGTACCTGGACACAAAGATTTCGGCCGAGGAGTTGGCCGAGGTGCTGACCATGGGGGGCCTTGAGGTCGAGTCGGTCGAGCAGTGGCGTTCGGCCGATGGCGAGGCCAGCGACGAGGTGCTGATGACCTCAGTCACCTCGAACCGCGGTGACCTGCTCTCGATGGTGGGCGTGGCTCGCCATGCCGCGGCACTGCTCAAGTGCGACCTGAAGCTGCCGGACTACACTATCCCGGCGACCGAGAGCCCGAACGTGGGCGAGCGGGACCTCGAGCAGGGCGACACCCGCATCACGATCGAAGACCTCGATGGCTGCCCGCGATACAGCGCGCTGCGAGTAGTAGGCGTTGAGGTGCGCGAGTCGCCGCAGTGGATGCGCCACCGGCTGGAGGCGGCGGGCATCAGGCCCATCAGCAACGTGGTTGACGCCACCAACTACGTCCTCTGGGAGCTCGGGCAGCCGCTGCATGCCTTCGACCACCGCCTCGTGGTGAAGGGGCAGATAATCGTGCGGAGGGCAAAGCCCGGCGAGAAGCTCATCACGATTGATGAGAACACGCGCGAGCTTACCGACCGCGATCTCGTCATCGCCGACCCGAAGGGCGCCATCGCACTCGCGGGCGTCATGGGCGGCGTGGAGAGCGAGATGCGTGAGCGCACCACGGACGTACTGATCGAGTCCGCACACTTCAACCCGAGCATGATCCGGCGCACCGCCCAGCGTCACACCATGAGCACGGAGGCCTCCTACCGCTTCGAGCGCCACGTGGACCCGAACCTGACGCTACCTGCTCTCGCGCGCGCGGCCCGGCTCATCGAGCAGATCGCCGGCGGCCAGATCGTCGGCAACGCGATTGACGTGCACAAGGAGCAGTTCGCGCGAGAGCCGATTGTGCTGCGCCCGGCACGGACCAACCACGTCCTCGGCACGGCGCTTGATACCGACACGCAGGTGGATCTGCTGGGGCGCCTCGGCTTCGAGGTGCTGTGCGAGCAGGTAGAGATGCAGACGCCCGAGCGTGACTGGCTGCGCCCGCACCCGGATGAGCAGCAGGCTCTCGATCGGCTGACCGTGACGGTGCCGACGAGGCGACCGGATATCGAGCGCGAGATAGACCTGATCGAGGAGATCGCGATCGTCTTCGGCTACAACAACATTCCCGCCACGCTGCCGCCGAACACCTCAGGGGCCGGTATGCGCACTCGCGAGCAGAAGCTGCAGGAGCGCGTCAGCGAGGTGATGCGTGGCGCGGGACTGTGCGAGAACGTCAGCTACTCAATGATGGGGGGCTGCGACCTCGACTTCCTCTGCATCGGCACGGATGCAGATGAGCGGCAGGCGCTTTGCCTGCGCGATCCGGCGGCAGAGAACCAGGAACTTATGCGCACCACGCTGCTGCCGGGCCTGCTCGCCGCCGCGCGCTACAACGTGCGCCAGCGGGTGGAGGATATCGCGCTGTTCGAGATCGGCCGGGTATTCACGGACATCGGCGCCGCGCTTCCTGATGAACGCGAGAAGCTTGCGGCGGTCTGCATGGGCAGCGCCCGCACTTCGACGTGGAACATGCCCGACGAATATGAGAAGATGGACTTTTTCTGGCTCAAGGGCGTGCTGGAGCAGCTCCTGCGGCGGCTGCACATCAGCGACGTCAAGTTCGAGCGCAGTCAGCACGCATCGCTGCACCACGGCCGCTCGGCGAAGATCCTCGTCAAGGGCGAGCATGTCGGGGACATCGGCGAGGCGCAGCCGAAGGTGCAGAGCTCTTACGACCTGCCGGAGCCAACGTGTGTGCTGGAGATCGACCTGAAGAAGCTCCTGCGCCACGCCCGGCTATTGACTGAGTACAAGCCTCAGCCGCGTCTTCCGGCGGCCGTGCGCGACCTCGCCCTGGTGGTGGACGACGATGCGAAGCACACCGGTGGGGCGCTGGTGACGGCTGCGGAGAAGTCGGCGGGCGAGCTGCTGGAGGATGTTACTATCTTCGACATCTATAAGGATCCGCACCGCCTTGGCGAGGGCCGCAAGTCGGTCGCGATGCGCCTGCGCTTCCGCCACCCCGAGCGGACGCTGACCGACGCCGAGGTTGACGAGGCGATGGGGCGCGTCATCAAGCACATGGAGAGCAAGCTCGGAGCCGAGGCGCGGACGTGGTAGCAATCGGAGGCCGGCCTGACCCGCCGGCCTCTGTGATTCACGCTGCCGTCATCAACGCCGGGTAACCTCTGAGGTAGATATGTTCTGGCACACGCATGAAGGCATGGATGCGCGCCGCGCCTACCGCTGGCAGTGGCTGCGCTGTATCATCATCAACAAGTGGGCGATGGGACTGCCGCACATCAACACCCCGCTGCGCAAGTGGCTGATGCGCCTGGGCGGCCTGAATATCGGCAGGGGCGGCTTCATCGGCATGGGCGGGTGGTACGAGGAGTGCTACCCGCACCGGGTCACCATCGGCGACAACGTGACGATCTCGTTCCGCGTGACGCTGGTGGCGCACGGCCCGCGCAGCACGAAGGACCAGCGCATTACCATCGAGGATGGCGTCTACATCGGCTGCAACACGACGGTCCTGGGCGGGGTGACGATCGGCAAGGGCGCGAAGGTAGGCGCGGGATCGGTCGTGACGAAGGACGTGCCCCCCGGCGCCATAGTCGCGGGAGTCCCCGCGCGGGTGCTGGAGAAGCAGTAGCCTCAATGTGCTGCAAGCGGGCACGCGCCAGCGCCCGATCGTCATCGCCTACGCTATCAGCCTGCGGCGATCACCACATGCCATTCGCCATATTTGTGCGACGGGCCAGTTCCTTCTTGCTCGGCTCAGTGGTCCCGAAGGACCCCGGCTCGATGTCACCATCGGGTATGTAGGTGCTCATCACAACGCCGGTGTTCGACACCTGAGAGCGAATGAGTTGCAGGGCGGACGGCCTCGCAGTCTCGCCAAAGAGGCGCTTGCCCCGCCCGAGCACCACCGGGAAGACCCACACGTTGTACTCATCTATCACCGATGCGGCCTGCAGCGTCTGGATTAGATTGCCGCTTCCAATGATCTGCAGGTCAGGGCCCGGCTGTGTCTTCAGGGCGGTGATTGCCGGGACTGCGTCGCCCTGGAGCAGGACCGAGTTGTTCCAGTTGAGCGTCGTCAGTGTGCATGAAGCGACATACTTCTTCGCTGCGTTGAGCGTCCTCGCAGTCGGATCGTCCTCCGGCTGGTAGGGCCAGTAGGCCTCGAATATCTCGTAGGTCCTGCGACCGAGCACCAACTCTCTGTCCCTACCGTCGAAGCCCGCCCCTGACACGTCCACGGTGTCGTCCCAGTAGTTGAATGTCCAACCTCCATGGGCAAAGCCGCCGGTCGGGTCTTCTTCCGGTCCGCCAGGCGCCTGCATGATGCCGTCAAGCGACACGAACGTGGATGCGATAAGCCTTCTCATGTAGAACCCTCCTGTAGTGGGGCGGGTGTTGATCCAGGACACTACACAAGGATTCTGCGCGGACCGTCATTTGCCTGCGGCTTCGAGGGCATTGGCAAGCCGGTCTGATGGGGCGATGAGCACCGAAGGGAATGTCACGAGCGTCTGAGGGTTGTCGCGTTCCCCGACCGCGAGGTATAATCTGCGACGCATGGATGGCACCGACTCAGTGGGAGCGATCACAGTGGATGGCAAGCGGTTCATCACGAAGCTGCGCCTGCGCAACCTGCTCTCCTTCGGCCCGGATGCCGAGGAGTTCGAGCTTGAGCCGCTCAACGTGCTCATCGGCCCGAACGCCTCGGGCAAGTCGAACGTGATCGAGGCGATCTCGCTGCTGCAGGCGGCGCCGGATGATATTCAGGAGCCGATACGGCGGGGCGTGGGCATCAGGGAGTGGCTGTGGAAGGGCGGGGAGAAGAAGCCGGAGGCTGAGATTGATGCCACCGTGGACTGGGGGCGCACACCGGCGCTTCGTCACTTGCTGCGAATCGCCGGGCCGTCGGACACGTTCGAACTCGTGCGGGAGTCGATCACGGCTTCCCCCGAAAGCGGCGGTGATGTACGGGAGCACTACCAGTACCACCGCGGGCAGGCTCGGTTGTGGTCCTCGGCCCCAGGCGTGGCACAGCGTAGTCTGGCCGCAGACCAGTTGCGCCCCAACCACTCGATCCTCGCTCAGATCAGGGATCCTGCCAACTACGCCCAACTGGCGTACCTGGGTGAGAAGTTCCGTCGCATTCACATCTTCAGGGATTGGGACACGAGCCGTGATGGAGACCTGCGGCGAGCCCAGTTTCCTGATCTGCAGAGCGACTTTCTTACGGAAGACGCCAATAACCTGGCACTCGTCATCAACAACCTGCAGAACCGCTGCGTTGGCCTCCAGGAGCGGATAGAGAGCGAGCTTAGCCGCTTCTACCCACGCACGAAGAAGGTCGGCGTTCGCGTGGAGGGCGGGACTGTGCAGCTACTCCTCCACGAGGACGGCCTCCGTGACCCCATCCCCGCCACACGCATGTCCGACGGGACGCTCCGCTATCTATGCCTGCTCTCAATCCTCCTGCACCCCGAGCCGCCGCCTCTCGTCTGTATCGAGGAGCCGGAGATCGGCCTGCACCCGGACATCATCGTCCGCCTCGCGCATCTGATGGAAGAGGCGTCGGAGCGGATGCAGCTCATCGTGACCACGCACTCGGACGCGCTGGTATCCGCGCTCTCGGGAATACCCGAAGCTGTGGCTATCTGCGAGCGCGACGAGGGCGGAAGCACGAAGATACGGCGACTGGACCGGGAGGACCTGGAAGAGTGGCTTGAGGGATACACACTCGGTGATCTCTGGATCAGGGGTGAACTGGGGGGCAATCCTTGATGGCTTCAGTGCAGATATATATTGAGGGTGGGGGCGATAGCCAATCGGGCCTTCGGCAGCTGCGTCTTGCGTTCCAGGAGTTCTTTTCTGAATTTTCCGGAAGACAGCCGAAGGTAGTCGCATGCGGGGGGAGGGGCGCGGCCTTTGACGACTTTGGGACCGCGCTCAGAGAGGCGGCCAGAAAGGACCTAGATACATTCATCATCTTGCTCGTCGATGCCGAAGCGGAAGTCAATGTCTCATCAGCCAGACAGCATCTCAGTCAGCGCGACGGATGGGACTTGCAGGGGATCGGCGATGATCAAGTCCATCTGCTGGTCCAGGCCATCGAGGCATGGCTGATCGCCGACCGCGATGCCCTGAGGAAGCACTACGGGGCGGACCTCAACGAGAACGCGTTGCCGGGCAGGCAGCCCGAGGAGATACCGAAGAATGATCTGAAACGGGCGCTGAAACAGGCGGGGCGCAACACGAAGAAGAAGGGTTACCATGAGATCAGCGACGGCACGAAGATCCTCGAACTGCTGGATCCGGCGAAGGTCCGTGCGGCTTGCCCGCACTGCCGCGCGCTGTTCGCAATCATCTCGCGCGAGACCGGCATCCCCCTCCCTGATCTTCAGTAGGCCGATACCGCCCTACTCCGCCTCGTCCTCATCGCTGCCGTACGCCAGTTCCTCCAGCCGGCCCACCAGCCACGCCACGTTCTCACGGTCCTCTATGGCCGCGCGGAATTCGGCGTAATCGGGCGCGTCGAAGATGACGCTCAGCAGCGGGTGGATGAAGGCCAGCGCCTGCCCGGCCACGAATGCAAGCGGTTGGATCGACTCGAAGAGGAAGATCGCCGGCGTACACATTCCGCGCCGCGCAATCTCCTGCGCGAAACGCTCCAACACCTCGCGCTGGCGGGTGCGGTCGGCATCCATCGCTTAGAGCCGTCGGTCCTCTTCAAGGCTGCCACGCGGCATGTAGCGCTGCACCGCCTGTAGCGCGTCATGCACGTTGTGCGGGGCGTAGAGCACCAGCACCCGGCTCTTGCGCTGGCCCTTGAAGGTCATCCGCACCTCGTCCTCGGTGAGCCGCCAGGTGTCAAACTCCGTCCAGCGGTACTCTGTGTAGTAGAACGGGCCCTGCACCTGCAGCGTATCGCGCGTCAACCGATAGGTGTATGCGGCGTAGAACGGGATCAATGCGAGCGTGATCACACCGAAGGTCAGCAGCGCGAAGCTGAGGCCGTAGAAGATGTATACCGCAAGGGAGAGGACAAGCTGGAATAGCACGACCAGTGCGGCGAGGAAGGGCTCCTCCTTCGCCCGCCGGGCGCTCCAGGAGTAGCCCTCACTTGCGGTGGGTCCGCCCGGACTCTTCGTCACCCCACGCTGATGACACCTCCGTCGCCCGTGGCTATCAGTTCCGCAAGGCGCTGTGCCGCCGCTGCGTCCTGCAGCGTCGCCAGCGGCTGTGCGTCTCCCGCAACCGCCGCGGCGAAGTGCTCGATCTCCGGCAGGTAGCCCTCAAGTCGCTCCGGGGATGCCCCTGCGCCGGCGCGACAGCTTCCGGCTCCCCAGAGACTGATCTCCTCGCAGCCGCAGCGTTTGACCGTGATCGTCCGGCGGTCATCCGCGACCGCAACCGTGCTTGTCCCTGCCACCGTGACCTGCTCGCGGGGGCAGGCAACCGGCGCCGCGAAGCTGATGGAGGCAATCGCGCCCGACTGCAGCTTCAGCCCCACCAGCAGCGGCTGCGTGTCGCTCGCGCGCGTGACCGACAGCTCCGCGACATCGCCGCCAAGGGTCCGGACGAGGTCCAGCGCGTGCGGCAGGTCAAAAAGCACCGGGTCGTCATGCCCGTGCATCTTCGGCAGCCACAGCGCGACCTCAATCGCCCGCACCTCGCCGAACTGCTCCTCGGACGCGATCTCCTGCAGCCTCCGGTAGACCGGGGCGAAGCGCATCGCGAAGCCCACCTGCGCAATCAGCCCCCGCGCGGCGGCAAGCTCCGCGAGTCGGAGCGTCTCCTCCGCGGTCGGCGCGGCGGGCGCTTCCATCCAGACATGGCAGCCACCGTCGAGCGCGATCGCTGCCGCCTCGGCATGGAGCTCCGGAGGGCCGCAGACCAGCACAGCATCAAGATCCATCTCCGCGAGCATCGTGCGCACGTCCTGGTAGGAGCGGAAGGCTCCGAAGCGGCGCGTGGTACGCTGAGCCAGTCGCTTGTCCAGGTCACAGATCGCCGCGAGATCCATCTCCGCCCGCTGCACAGCGGGGAGCAGGGTCTCGCGCGCGTGAACTCCACACCCGACAAATCCGGCACGCACATTACCTTCAGGCATCGAGCGATCGCGTCTCCGATCGTGTGCAACGTCCTATCGTCACACTGCGGCTATTCCTCGCGCCGGCCACTCCCCCCTTCAGTGACGCAGGAGTTGATCGGCCGACGCGGAATCTTTGAGCAGTTCCAGCTCACTCGCCACGGGAGGCCCACCCATGCCGATGATCGCGGCCTACAACTTCTGCAACCGCAACTTCGACGGCTTCATTGCCGGCGCCGCCGCCGCGGGCTTCAAGCACGTGGCCATCGGCTTCTACACCGGCTACTACAATCAGCCGATCGAGACCATGAGCGACGACGACATGCGGGCTCTGCGCGCGCGGCTTGACTTCCACGACCTGACGCCCGTCGCGGCATTCATCCGCTCTGACCTGCAGGCCGAAGGCGGGCTCGATATGCTGCTGCGCCGACTCGACGGCGTGAAGCGCTTCGGTGTATCAATCGCCGATACCGGCGCGGGACACATCCCCGAGGATGCGTCCGATGACGAGCGCGAGCGCATCACCGCCTCATTCGTCGAGCAGATCCGTGCGGCCGGTGACCATGCCGCCGATCTCGGCATCACCATCGCACTTGAGACGCATGGAGGGATGACGGGTAGTTCGCCCGCCTGCCTGTCACTGATGGAACGCGTTGATCATCCCAACGTGCGGATCGCTTACGACCCGGCGAACTTCCGCTTCTACGCCGGAGCGGACCCGATGGAGCGGCTGGACGAGCTTGTGCCTTTCATCGCGCACACCCACTACAAGGATCACACCGGCCCGAAAGGCAATGCGGAGTTCCCGCTGATTGGCGAGGGCGAGGTCGGCTACGACCGCCTCCTGCCGCGCCTGATCGAACTCGGGTACGACGGCCCTCACACCCTCGAGCGCGCCCCGGGCCGCACGGATGATGAGATCGAGGACTCGATGGTGCTTGCGTACGAGTATCTCACGCGAATGCTCGGCTAAGCGACCACAGTGCGCCGCATCGCATTGATGATGACGTCGCGGCTGCGGCCCAGGGCCGCGGCGTCATCCGCCTCCTCAAGCTCGAAGACGAAGAGGCCGGAGTAATCCACGTCTGCCAGCAGGCCAAAGAGCGCCGGGTAGTGAATGACGCCGGTGCCGCACTCCCGGTGATCCCGCACGCCCTCTGCCTGCACATCATGCAGGTGCATGTGATAGACACGCTCTCCCAGCGAGAGCACGTGCCGCCGCAGCAGGTCGTTGTATGCCTCCGCGAGCGCCTCAGGTCTGCGCTGCTTTTCGCTCAGCAGGCCGCGCAGGTGCCCCACGTCAACGTTCGCCCCCACCGCCGGATGCGCGATGCCGTGGATCAGCGCCGCGAACTCCTCGATCTCACGGGGGAAGATGGTCTCGATCGTTAGCGTGACCCCCGCCTCAGCGGCAACGTCGCCAAGCTCGCGGTAGAGCGCGATCACCTCATCGCGATATGCTTCGAACTCCCGGCCCGCGCGGGGGATGACGTGCGTCGTCACGGTGTTTGCGCCGATAGCGCCGGCGGCGGTCAGCGTCTTTCGAAGCTGCGTGCGCGCCGCATCGCGCACCACGGGATTCGGCGAGAAGGGTGCGACGTCCCAGAACGGCGCGTGAATACCGATGCCGCGGAAGGGCTGCAAAAGCTCGCGCAGGGTCTCAAGGCCGGTCTCATCAAGCTGGTCGAGGTATTCTCCCGCAAGCTCGCCCGCGGTGTGGCGATAGCCGGCGAAGGAGAGCAGTTCGATCACGTTCATGCCGAGGCCGCGACCGATATCCGCCGCCTCGGTCAGCGTGCGGTTCGGCAGCGAGGCGGTGCTGAAGCCCACGCGGCGCTCGAAATCACGAAGACGCGAGGCAACCGTCTCCTCATTCACTCGCCTCAACTCCCAGGCGGTCTGTCAGCCACGCGGTCGTGCGGCCGATGACCTCCTCCTCCCACGCGACGGAGGTGAAGGTGTGATCGGAGCCGTCAATAATGCGCAGGGTGCTGTCAGTCGAGACGGCTGCGTCCATGTAGCGCTGCGCGTGCCCGATGGGGACCGCGGCGTCCTCCGTGCCATGGATCACCAGCACCGGCGCCTCGTGCCCCGCGATCTCCTCCAACGGCCGGATGCGCAGGGCATCGAGCACGAACCCCGCGCCGACCTGGTGTGCGCCACGTTCGTAGTAGCCGCGGATGTCAATTCGCCCCGGGTCTGTCTGCCAGTGCCATCGTTCGCGGATGATCTCACCGATATCCGCCACAGCCGACCACAGCACCAGCGCCGCGATGTCACCCCCGCGTCCGGCGGTGCATGCCGACACGAGTCCCCCGAGGCTCAGCCCAAGTAGCGCCACTCGCTCGGGGTCAACCGTCTCCTCCGAGCGCACCAGTTTAATTGCCGCCGTGGCGTCCTCGATCTCGGCGTTGATCGTCATGTCGCGGAAGCGGCCGTCGCTCTCTCCGGAGCCACGAAAGTCGAAGCGCAGGACATTCAGGCCGGCCGCACAGAAGGCGCGCGCGGCTTTCACGAAGAGGAAATGCGCCTCGACCCTGTCGCCGGTGAAGCCGTGGCACATGACTACCGCCGGGGCAGGGACTGCTCCGGGAATGTGAATGCTCGCCGCAAGACGCTGGCCCTCAACCTCGAATTCGCGGAACTGCTCCATCTACTGCCGCCTCCGTTGCGGTGGGGAATCAGACCCCACGGTCGGACTCTGCTTCCGCATCGTCGTCGCCATCCTCCGGCAGAGGCTGATCAAGCTCCTCAAGCTCCTGCCGCAGCTCGTGCAGCACTGCAGCACGGTCCGCGGGTCGCGTGACGCCGATGGCCGAGCCGAGCACCGCAAGCGCCACGCCGAGGATCAGCGGCGCGCGCATCTGGGCCGAGCCGATCTCGAAGAGGTGGAAGAAGAACTCGAGGATGGCCCACGCGAGCAACGCCCCAAGCGCCGCGCCCGCAATGCCGCGCATGCCCTGCCGGCGCCCGAGCGCATTGCCGGTGGCGAAGGCCAGCAGGCCGTAGAGCAGCGTGATGACGTAGAATGAGATCTGCACCAGGTGCATGTCCACCGGCATGCCGACAAGCATCCCGAGCATCACCACCCAGCCGCCGAAGCTGGCGGCGGCAAGTAGTGCGATCGTCACCTGAAGTGTGCCTCGGATCAGTGCAGGGAGCTCCGACGAACGAATGACCCGTCACCGCCATTTCATCGCGTGCTGCGGAACCTACCGCCGCCGCGCGGCTGAGATCAGCTTCACCATCAATACCTGGCAGGCCAGCGCGAAGTTCGCGTTGTAGGCGACGAGGTCGCGCCTCGTCTCCTCGATCACCTGTGACGCCCACACCAGCCCCTCGGGAGTATATCCCCCCGCCAGCGCCCGCAGCACCTCCGCCTGATCGCGGTTGATTACCAGCTCCGACTGCGGATTCGACCGCAGCAGCGTAAGGTCGCGATACCACGTCTGCAGTATGTCCAGAAGTTCGCTGACCTGGATGCGGTTGATGCGATCGGGACTGCGCTTGCGCAACTGCTCCAGCGCCTCTGCGCGCATCTCGCGCTCCTCCGATGAGCCCGCGCCGGTCCCGGCGAATGCCTGCTCGGCCGCCTCCCACCAGCGTCCGGGCATCTCCGCCAGGCGCTCTCCCATGGCGAGCGACGCCACAAGCGGCACGTCGGCGGTCGAGGACGCCAGTTCAAGCAACTCCTTGCGCAGGTCCAGCACATCGGGCGCCTGCAGCAGCCAGCGCGCGCGGCCGTAGCGCCCGCCTGAGATGGCCGCCGCGCCCTGCCGCAGCGATTCGTCCGCCTCCGGGAACTCCGTGCGCAGCGCCTCCAGCAGTTCCTCGGCGGGAAGCGTCCCGAAAGTCATCGTCTGGCAGCGGGAGATGATCGTCTCCAGCAGCCGCGTCGGGTTCTCGCTCGTGAGCACGAAAGTGGTGTTGGGAGGCGGCTCCTCGAGCGTCTTGAGCAGGTGGTTCGCCGCCACCATGTTCATACGCTCGGCAGAGCAGATGATCGCCACTTTCCGCCGACCCAGCACGGGCTTGGCCGACAGGTGCCGCAGAAGCTCGCCGATCTGCTCCTTGTAGATCAGCGCGTCCGGCAGATCCACGTACACCTCGCGTCGAACGTCCCGCGCTTTCGGCTCACCCTTCCCGCGCTCATCCTCCTCCGGCGGCTTCACCTCAACGCGCACCGCAGGCTGAACGATCATCAAGTCCGGGTGGTTCGATTCGCCGATGCGCACGCAGTTGTGACAGAGCCCGCAGGCATCAATGTCCCCGTCGCCTGAAGTAGCGAGCGCCTCGCAGTTGACCGTGCGCGCGAACTCGCGCGCGATGAGGGTCTTGCCGACGTTGGGCGGCCCGACGAAGAGGTATGCGTTCGGAACGCGTTCTGAAGCGATCGCCTGGCGCAGTGCCTCGATCTGGTGCTGATGTCCGATTATCTCTTTAAATGCCATTGCCCTGGTCAATTCGCAGCCGCCGCGGCAGATTCCTGCATGCTCCAACCCCTGTGTGCTTCTGCCGCGGACCCCGGACCCTCGGCCGCATACTGCGTCAGCCCCTGATGAAGAAGATCAACCTCGAGCGGGGAGGTTCGAGCGCCTGCAGTGGTGAACTCGGGCATGCTCCAAGCCGTCTTTCAAGCTCCGCGTAGAGAGCCTGTGGGAGGGTCCCATGAAGCTCGGTGTCTACTCAATCGTGCTGCCCGACTACCGCCGCGAAGATGCCGCCGCCAAAGTGGCTGAGATCGGCTACACCGGCATAGAGTGGACGGTAGGCTACAAGGACCAGGTATTCGATTCAGGCGAAGAGTGGCATGTTAGCCTGACCAACCTCGAAGAGGACGCGCCTCGAGCCCGTGAGGTCGCCGAACGCTACGGCCTTGACATCCCCTCGCTCGGGACCAGTTCCGACACCGGCGACTTCGAGAAGATCGAGCGCCTGATGCGGGGCGCGGTCGCGATGGGCGCGCCGATGCTCCGAATCGGTTCGGCGCGCTATGACGGGTCCACTCACTACGATGAGTTGCGCGAGATGGTCATCGAGAACTATCGGACCATCGCACCGATGGCCGCAGACTTCGGCGTGAAGGCGCTCATCGAGCTTCATGCCAACACCATCTGCCCGTCGGCTGCGGCGGGCATGCGAATTCTGGAGCACTTCGACCCCGAGCATGTGGGCGCCATACTCGATCCCGGCAACATGGTCATTGAGGGCATGGAACGCTGGCGGATGGGCATAGAAATGCTCGGTCCCTATCTCGCGCACGTCCATGCCAAGAACATGCTCTGGCGCCAGGAAGAGGACAAATCGTGGAAATGGGACAACGCGTCGCTCGAGGGCGGACTTGCCAAGTTCGAAGAAATTGTTGCCACTTTGCACGAGTACGGTTACGATGGGTACATCTGTCTTGAGGATTTCCGCGGGGGCTATTGCACACGGCCCGAGGGGATATCTACTGAGGAGAAGCTGGTGGAGGCTTACGACTACCTTTCAGCCTTGATCTCGAACGTGACGACAGGAGCTCCGCGACCGCATAGTTGACACAGAGAACTCGGTGGGGATCAGATGACCAGATCCACAACATGGGGCCTGGCCGGAAGAGTAGTGCTCGCGGGTGTGCTTTTCGCGGGTCTTTATGTGGCGCGCCTGCACAGTTACCTGCTGTTCCACTCGCTGGTGGAGCTTTTCGCCGTCGTTGTCGCTGTTGCATTGTTCATGCTTGCGTGGAACTCGCGCCACATCGCCGGCGATGACTTCCTGCTCTGGGTCGGCATCGGTTACCTGTTCGTCGGAACGCTGGACCTTGTCCACACCCTCGCCTACAGCGGCATGGGTGCGCTGGGTGATCTGGGCGTGAACCCCGCCACCCAGCTATGGGTCGCGTCCCGCTCGATGGAAGCGCTCACGCTGCTCCTCGCGCCCCTGATGTTCAACCGAAGGCTGCATGCGCCCGCGACGATAGCGGGATTTGGCGCCGTCACCGCGCTGGTGCTGCTCTCAGTATTCGCGTGGGGCACATTCCCCGATGCGTACGATGAAGCGGCCCGGCACCTGACGCTGTTCAAGGTTATGGCCGAGTATGTGATCGTGGCGCTCCTGGTTGTTGCCTGCGGGTGGATGCTGGCATGGCGGGAGCGTATGAACCCCTCCATGCTCAACCTGCTTGTCGGAGCCATCGCCATCACCATCATCGCCGAAATGAACTTCACGCTCTACACCGACCCCTACGGGCCCGCGAACATGATCGGCCACTTCCTCAAAGTAGTCTCGTTCTACCTGATATACCGTGCGGTCGTGGTCATCGGTCTCCGCGAGCCCTACGAGTCGCTCTTCCGGGACCTGAAGCAGCGCGAGGCCGAGTTACAGCAGTCACAGGAGCAACTAAGTGCCCTCAATGAGTCACTGGAGGCACGCGTAATCGAGCGCACTGAGCAGCTTCGGGAGCTGGCTCGTGAGCTGGCCGAGACCGAGAATCGCGAACGCGAGAAGATGGCGACCATCCTGCACGATGAGATCCAGCAGGCTCTGGCGGCGGCTCGCATGCACATGCAGTTGGCAAGCCGAAAGGATCCCCCGGAGGCTGCCGAACTGCTTGAGAAGGCCGATGACATACTGCAGGAGGCGATCGAGATCGCCCGCTGTCTGGCTGTGGAGGTCAGCCCGCAGGTTGTGCGCGAGAGGGGGCTGATTGATGCCCTCAAGTGGCTGGGCGAGCATATGCGGGAGCGCCACGGGCTGTCGGTTGAGGTGGTTGCGTCGGAGGATGTGTGCGCGGACGATCATGAACTCAATGCAATGCTGTTTGGCATCGTCAGGGAGCTGTTGTTCAACACCGTGAAGCATGCCCGGGTTGGTGAGGCAAAGGTCCATGCCCGCTGCGGTCCCGCGGGCGAGATGCTCATCAGTGTCAGTGATGCCGGTAGTGGCTTCGATCCCGACGCTATCGTCGACAAGGGGAGCAAAGTCTTTGGACTCGCCAGCGTCTGCGGGCGCATGGAGATTCTCGGTGGAGAGTGCAATATTGACAGCGCGCCGGGTGAGGGGACGCGCATCGAGCTGGTGTTGCCGGCTGTAGAAGACTGATATCGGGCAGAGCTTCGGGAAGATCGCTATTGTCGTTTGACCCAGGTGTCGGTAGGGGGTATGCTTGCCGCCGGAAGATGCTGTATGGATCGCACACCATGACCTGCTCGAAGGGAGCGAGATGGAAATGGAGCGACGGCGCACCGGTTTTACCCTGATCGAACTTCTGGTGGTCATAGCGATCATCGCCATTCTGGCGGCGATCCTATTCCCGGTCTTTGCACGCGCCCG
>JAAYJW010000341.1 GCA_012522765.1 candidate division WS1 bacterium
CCCTTCAGCGGCACGCCCAGGTTGTGCTTCCACAGCATCTCACCATCGGCGAGGGCGAACGCGTAGAGATGGCCGTCATCGGAGCCGACATACACCGTGTCGCCTGCTACCGCGGGCGTTGACTGCCCTGCGTAGGCCTGTCGCTGATTGCTGAGCGCCGTCTGCGCGTCATAGACGAACTGATGCTCCCACCGCAGGTCGCCGCTCTCGGCGTCGAAGGCACGCAGGCGATTGCCGTTAGCGAGCACAATCTCCCCGGCAGGCACCGCGACGGAAATGCCGTTGCCGCTGGTGGGCACTGACTGGCGCCAGAGTTCCGCACCGGTCTCGCCAGCGAGGCAGGTCAGCGAGGTTGAATTAATGTAGATGCGGTCGCGGTACGGGACCGGGCACGAGGCGGCTTTGCCGGTACTGATCTCCGTCTCCCAGAGGCGCTCGCCGCTCTCGAAGTCGAACGCGGCCGCCTTGCGGCGGTAGCCTACCAGCAGTCGGCCATCATGCACCGACGGGAAGGTGTAGTACATCCAGCCGCCCGCGAGGCTGTGGCGCTGTCGCTGCTCGCCTGTCGCCGCATCGAGCAGAGCGCACTGGCCGCTGTCGCCGAAGACTACCAGCGTGTCATCATGCAGAACCGGGCAGGAGGCGACGTTGCTGCGCCCATCACCGGGCGGGAAGACATCGTTGCGCCATCGCTGCACACCGGTCTCGGCGTCGAAGGCGTAGCAGGAGCCCATCGAGTCGATGGCATACACGAGATTGCCGCCCGCCGCCAGACCGAAGCAGATGGAGGCATCGGTGTCGGTATGCCACAGCAGCCTTCCGTCGGCGGGATCGTAGCAGCTTACTCCCGCCCCCGGATGGCCGATCTCCCGGTTCTGCACGCCCACGTAGACGCGGCCGCCGTAGACTACCGGCGTGACGGCCTCCATGTTGCGACCGCCGGTGTTAGCCGCCCACGCCAGTTCAAGCGCCGGCGCCAGAGGCTGCTCGCGAACGCGCGAGTGTTCGCTGCGGAAAAAGCTTGGCCAGTCATCGCCGATGCTCACGCCCGCCTGCTGCCGCTCCGCCACGCTGAAGGTCGCCAGGCGCTCCCACGTGCGCCCATCCTCGTCCGACACGGTGACGCGCATCTGCACCTCGCCACCGGGCGCGTCGGTGGCGTCCCAGGTGCCGGCCCATGTCCAGTCGCCCGCGCGAGATAGTGGTACCTCGACGAGAGCGCCCTCCGCCCCGATCGCGCAGGTCACGCCGCTGATGCGCCGCGTGGTGTCATACGCTTTGATCTCCACGGGAAGCATGCCGCGACTCACTTCGCCCTGCGGCGCTACGATCTCCAGCCGCTGCAGCTGGCCGCAGATGCGCATCTCGCTGGTCAATTCGCCATTCGCGAAGCTGACCACGCGGAAGCGGCGGGTGAACGCGCCCCAGTCGCCGCCGCGCATCGGCCCCGTCTCCAGGTAAGGCACGCCGCCGTAGCCGCACGAGTGGATCTGGTGCCAGTGGCCGAAAAGCAGGCCGATGACGTTGTAGCGCTCAAGCCACGCCTGCATGACCTCATTGGCCGGAGGCTGGTGGGTGGTGATGACGATCGGTTTACCCGGCGGCTGGGCCGCGAGATCGGCCTCCAGCCACGCCGTCTGCAGTTCAAGCTGGTGGGGCGTCAGGAACGAAGTCTCGCTGACGTAGGTGACGAAGTGGACAGGGCCGTAGTCCCACGAGTACCACGCAGGAGTGATGTTCATCTGGTAGTTGTAGACGCTGCCGGAGCCCGTCGCCTCGCGCGCATAGTTGCCGTCATGGCCGCCGAAGATGTTGTAGACCGGGATATGCGAGGCGGCGGAGACCTCGCGGTACATGTCCATCTCCCACTGGCTGCCGTTCATCGTCAGGTCGCCCGCCACGGTGAGAAAAGCCGGATCGCCCGACATGGCGGTGAACTGATCGTACTCCGCGAGCAGTTGAACGAAAGTCCTGACCTCGGCGAACTGAGTGTCGCCGGTGGACAGGAAGCTGAACTGCTCCCGGTCGGCAAGCGGATCGACGGCGAAGACAAAGTCTCGCTGGTAATCCGTCTTCTGCACGCCGCGGGGGATGCGCTCGAACCACGTGTCTACCGGCTGATAGCCGCGCGGACGGGTGACGAAGACGGTGCGGAGGTCGTCAAGATTGAACTCGAGGCGATAGGCGCCCTCTGCGTCCGTCGCCACCACCTGCTCGCCATCGCTCACGAGCACGCCCGCCAGTGGAGCGCCCGCGGCATCCAGTACGCGGCCGGTGACAGTGACATGCCGCTCCACGAGCGGAGGCAGCGGAGGATCGGGGTATTTCGGGCGATCGGGAAGCTCCGGTTCCGGCGCAGGCTGTAGGGCCCGTGCGGGCACGGCGGCATCATCAATCGGCTCGGCCACGTTGAACTCCGTCCGCGCCACGTTGGAAATGCGCAGTTCGTCGATCAGACCCCTGAAGCCCCTGATGGTGGTGTCGCCCGGGCGGAGGTCGCCATCTCTGCCGATGCACGTTCCGCTGCCTCCGGTCGTGGGTTCGCCTGTTGCCGCCTGGCTGGCGACTTCACGCCCGTTGAGGTAGATGCGCGCCATCGCGCCATCGTAGCTAGCCGCCACGTGCTGCCACTGGTCAGCCTGCAGCACGTCGCCCGTCCGCAACTGCAGCCACTGGCGCTCACCGTCGGCTATCAAAGACATGTTGAAGTAGAGCGCGGCGCCCTGGGCAAAGAGGTTGTAGCGGCAACCACCGGTGCGCGTCAGGATGCCCTGCGCGCCCACTATGCTCTCCGGCTTGATCCATGCCTCGACCGTCAGCCCCTCGCCGACCTGCAACTGCCCCTCATCGGCAAAGATCAGCCCGTCGGCGTTGCCTTCACCGTCGCCATCCGCGTCGGCGTTGTCGCCATCGAAGCGCAGACAGCGGCCGAACTTCCCCTGCTGCTCCCACACCGGCTGTCGCGGCATCGCCTCAAGTCGCACAGGCAGCCCCGACGGGGAGCTATCGGCGGTGGTCTGCCCCTCGCCCTCATCCATGTGCAGTAGCAGCACCGTATGCTCATCCGGCTCATAGGGCCGCTCTTCAACCGCCGGTGCGGGTGCGAGGATCATCAGGGAGGCGGCAATGACAATGCCCGAGCGAAACATGCGTGATCCTCTCCACATAGTCGCTACAAACGGCGAACGCGCCCCGCCGGACCAGCGGGGCGCGCAGTGCCGGCCGACAGAGATCAGTTGGGGTCGGTGGACCTGTACCACCACGCCGAGTCGGAGTTCAGCGCGTACCAGTTCTCCGATTTCACGTGACCATCGGCATACAGAACGTTTGCCTGGTCATTGTGCCACGGATAGAGTCCGTAAGTCGAGTCCTTGTTGACCTGAGTGTCGTTGTATATGTACCAACTCGATCGCTTTGCGTCGCCTGCCAGGATCTTCTGCGCGGGATAAGCGATCTGCGCCTTCTTCAGGAGCGTGCTATCGCTGGTTGAGCCGGGGATGGGCGGCGCCAGCCCGATCAGACGCCGATTGGGCGCGACACGGTTGTTGTTCGAGCTTGGGCAGAACCAGATCTGATCGTTCTTGAGGTAGGGTTGGAGGGTCTGATAGGCGTAGTATGCGTAGGGGCCTCGCTGCATCGCGCACATCGGATAGACTTCGTCATAATCCTGAACGTACATTTCAAATGACAGGCCGAGTTGTTTCAGGTTCGATTGGCAGTTGGCCTGCCGCGCCTTCTCGCGCGCTCGGGCAAACACCGGGAACAGGATCGCCGCCAGAATGGCGATGATCGCGATCACGACCAGCAGTTCGATGAGAGTGAACCCACGCTTTCCTCCATCCATTGCTTCCTCCTCATCCGTCTCCTATTATGCTACTACGCAGTCCTCTGACGCCCCTCAAGGTTGGCGTTCGATGAGGCTGACTGCGGCGCAATTGAGACGCATTTCCCTCTCTTCGACATGAGACCTGCCTGCAGAACCGCAAAAAGGCCACAGGGCCTCAGCGGAGGCCCCCCGGATAGCCATCCCATTGCCGGGAGGCGGCTGCGATAAAGCGGTATCTTACGCCACTTCGCCCGGCCTCACCGGACCTGCCTGACCTCCACGAACTCGCCCGTCTCCGCCGACTGCTTGCAGGCGAGGCAGGAGTAGACGCTCGCGATGCCCATCGTGATGGGCGTGCGCGACTCGCGGATGCGCCCGTTGATCAGCCCGAGGAAGTCGCGGCAAAGCTCGATGTCGCCGCCGAAGTGGGATGCGCCCTGGCCGGCGGTAGCGGTCTCGCTGAAGGGCGCGTGGTGGCGCACCCGGTGGAGGCTGTTGGTGTACCAGTCGAAGCGCACAGTGCCCTCGTAGCCACTGACCGTTGCACCGCGCGTGCCGGCGTCGCGCCGGGCGTAGAAGACCTGGGTGTAGATGCCGTGCGCGCCGGAGGCGAACTCGATCAGGCAACTCGACGCGTCCTCGTTAGTGCCGGTCTCAGGCGAACCGCAGTCCACGCTGAAGAGGCAGGGGTGATCGGGCTGCTGGCCCGTCCCACGAACGCGCGCCCGGTTCTGCGGGCTCTCGAGGCAGACTTCGGTCTCATCGCAGATCGCGCAATGCAGGCCGGCGGGCTTATCGCCTCCGAACACTCTTCCGTACGTCGCCATGGCCGCCACCCGCACGATGGGGCTGTCCATGAGGTAGGTGAGGTAGTCGAGATCGTGGGTGGCCTTCTGCAGGAACAGGCCCTGCGTGATCTCGAAGTTGCGATACTCGTGCTCCCAGTAGACGGTCCCGTAGGGCACGTAGTTGAGCGCCGCCACGTGGATCGGCTCGCCCACCGCGCCCTCCTCGATGTACTGCTTCGTCAGTTCGCATAGCGGCGACACCCGCAGCGGGAAGCTGACGACGACCGGGCAGCGACTCGACTCGAAGGCGTCTTCGAGTGCGGTCGCCTGCTCCATGTTGATCGCGACGGGCTTCTCAAGAAACAGCGGCAGGTCGTAGCCCGCCGCCTGCACCGCATAGGGCGTGTGCAGGTTGCAGCGGGTGCCGATGAGCAGGCCGTCGAGGTCCTCGCTGCGCATCATCTCATCAAGGGTTTCGTAGAACCGCGCATCTTCACGGTCCTGTTCCGGCAGCCGCTCGCGTGCCCCCTCCTCGTTTGGATCGACGACGGCAGCGATGCGCAGATCAGGATCGATAGACAGCAGATTGTTCTTTATAACGCCGGAGATGCGATGGCCGTAGCCGACGACACCGAGACGAACCATGAAAAA
>JAAYJW010000342.1 GCA_012522765.1 candidate division WS1 bacterium
CCCGTCTCCTCGATCAGCCGCACCGCCGACTGCGCCGTGCATGGCGCCAGCGCCTCGCGATCCGCCGCCACCAGCCCGAGGTTCATCGGGTGGACGCCATCCACATCCTTCTCCGGCTCGATCGCGCCCTGCGCGGCAGGTTCGTCGAGGCCCTTCGGCAGCGGGCTCTGCAGGATGATCCCGTCGATCACCGGGTCCACGCTCAGCTTGCGGATCTCCGCCTGCAGCGCCTCGTCGGTGATGTCATCGGGTAGCTGCCGAAGCTCATACTCAATGCCCACCTGCGCGGCGGCTTTCGCCTGCATCTTCGCGTATGCGCGCGAGCCGGCATCGTCGCCGGCCATCAGTGCCACGAGCACTGGCGGGCGCTGCATCGCGTCAACCTGCGCCTTCAGTTCGGCGCGGATCTGCTCCACAATCGGCTTTGCTTCGAGTATCTTTGCGGTCATTGTGCCCTCCGGCTGTATGTTGTTCTGGAGGGGCGTGGCTTCAGCCGCGCCCGGTCGTTGCAGTTGCGTTGTCGGAAGGCTCGGAGCCGCTAAAGCGCCTCCGCTCCATACGACTGGGCTTACAGCGCCCTGCCTGCGACGGTGAGTGTGCTCGCGCCCACCGCCGATGCGCGGATCACCTGGCCCTCGGCGGTCATGCGTATCACCGCCGCGCGCGCGTCGGTCTCGACGTCGCCGAGGCGCTTGAGCATCCCGTTCGGCGGGCCAATCTCCGCCTGCCGCAGATCGTTCAGGTAGATGTCCACGCCCCACGGTCCGCTGATGCGCAGCGCACAGACTTCCGAGACGGGCAGCGCAGCGCCAGCGGCATCGGTGACTGCGATACGCTCCACGCTCACCGTGCGCTCAACGCCGGGGGCCAACGGCAGCACCACCGTATCATACCATGCCCCGCCGGTTGCCGTCAGGTCGAAGCTGATGCAGGGCGCGGGCTCGAACTTGCCATGTCCGGCCGCCACCCATCCCTGCGGCGGACTTTCGCGGCCGAGGATGATCGTCGCAGGCACCTCGTCCGCCTGCAGCAGCACCACGTTGGGGCGCTCATCGGCGGGCGCGGTCCCTGCCGAGCGGCCATCGAAGACCCGCGCCTCGCGGTCGGGCCGCAGGTGGAAAAGCTGGCTGAAGGTATGCTCGCCCTCGGCCTGCAGGCGGTCGCTGATGACCCAGTAGTCATCGCGCACGAAGCAGATGTCCCGGCGGTGGGTGGCGAGAGGCGCCGCGGAGGCCATCCCCCAGCCCATCCCCTCGCGACCGGAATACCGTGACCAGTCGGTCCAGAGGCCGTCGTAGTAGCCCCCGGCCAGGTCGAAGACCTGATCGCTGTGCCAGTCATTCTCCCGCGGCGCATTGGTCAGGCGGCGCTGGGGTTCGGCGGCGCGCGTCTGCGTCAGGCCATCCACCAGCACGACGTTGTGCGCCAGCGATGAGTAGAAGTACTTCTGCATGTCATCAAGCGTGTAGGCATGGACGCCCATGTCCGAGATCAGGCGCTCGCCGAAGGCGTACATCTCAAAGTTGCCGAAGTCCTCATGCCAGTGCCCGACCCCGAGCGGCCCGGCATCGAAGCAGAGGTAGCGCGCGTCCGGGGTCCAGCCTGAGCGCATTGCGTAATAGCCGGCCCACGGCAGGCGCGTCGAGGTGTAGCCCGGAGGCGCGCCACCCTCGTGCCCCGCCAGCCAGTCATGCACCCGGTCGTCCCAGCGATCCGGATCAATCGCGGCAAAGACCTTCCGCACGTCGCCGGTGCCCCAACTGTCGCCGAACTCCGGCATGCCCATCAGCGGCGTCATCAGCGCCGGGTAGATGTCGTAGGTCGCGCGGATGATCGCATCGAACTCCGCCGGTTCCTCATAGCCCATCAGCCGTGCGGAGTTGATGATGCGGTCGAGGTGACCCCGCGAACCGCCGTGATAGCCGGGGCAAAGCTCCTTTGAGAAGCCATCGGGGTAGAACTCATCCCGCGCCGCGTGGCCCATCGCCAGCACGGCGAAGTCGCGGAAGTCCGCCGCCTGTCTAAGCTCGGGGAAGTAGGCGCCGACGTTGTAGATCGCCACGAGTTGCGCCATGTAGCGGTTCACCGAGTCCGGCGCGATCATTGCGTAGCGGGCTTTCTGTATAAACCCCTTGAGCATGATCGCGACGTCATCAGGCGTGAAGCTCTCGGAGGGCAGGAAGTAGTTCCAGGCGTCGAACCAGATGCCGACCAGCGGTATGCAGGCGGTCAGGCGCGACCAGACGGAGGTGTAGGGAATGTAGCCCTCGGGCGCCGGGTTGCTCTGCACGTGATCGGTGACCTGGTAGACGAACTCCCGCGCGTA
>JAAYJW010000343.1 GCA_012522765.1 candidate division WS1 bacterium
CTGAGACCCCCGAGCCGCAGGTGATTGCCGACGACCCGAAGATCGGCGGCCCGCTGCGGCTGATGGAGGACGGGCGCGTCCTGATCGTGCGCTCGAAGGACGCGGAGATGAACCCGCCTGGCTTCCTGGTGGACCCAGCAACCGGCGAGGTGGAGCGCTGGGAGATCCCGCCGATGGAGATGCCCGGCACCGAGGGCAAGCGCCGCCTCACTCCCAGGCACGTTCGCCTGTCCTCGGACGGACAGCGCATCGTCTTCGCCGCAAAGATCGAGGACCTGTCTCGCGAGAAGCCGCCCGCCGTGCTGATCTTCACCGCAAATGCCGACGGCAGCGACGTGCGGCAGGTGACGCCGTGGGAGAGCGCGGTAGTACCGATGGTGGAGTGAGTGACAGCTCGGCAGGTGGAGGTGCGCAGCCGGGCTCAGACGGTGCAGCTATTCGCTCCGGAGGCGTGAAGCTACGCCTCCGGAATGCGCGGCTGCGGGGGCAGCGAGCGCACTCGGCGTCCGCTTTTGTGGAACTTGACAGCGAGGCTTGGCGTTCGGTATACTGGATGCACAACAAGGGAGTGTGCCGAAGTGGTGGAATTGGTAGACACGCAGTCCTCAGGAGGCTGTGGGTTTCGGCCCGTGCCGGTTCGAGTCCGGCCTTCGGCACCATTTGACGACACCGCGACGCCCGCAAAGGGCGTCGTTTTGTTGTACCTGGACCGAGCATATCAGACGCAGGGAGGGTCTCACGGATGATGGATCAGCGGATGGTTGACGCGATCAACAAGCAGATCAATGCCGAACTGTGGTCCGCCTACATCTACTACGCCATGGCAGCGTGGCTGGAGGACAACGACCTGCCCGGCATGGCGACGTGGATGAAGGCGCAGGTGCAGGAGGAGCTTTTCCACGCGGATAAGTTCTTCGGCTTTGTAGCCGAACGCGGCGGGCGCGTAGTCCTCTCGCCGATTGACGATCCGGGCAAGGATTGGGATTCGGCCGCCGCCGTGTTCAAGCAGGCCTACGAGCACGAGCAGTGGGTGACGGGCAACATCAACGGGTTAATGGACCTCGCCATTGAGCTGAAGGACCATGCCACGGCGAGCTTTCTGCGCTGGTATGTGGACGAGCAGGTCGAGGAGGAGGCGAACACCTCGGCCATTGCGCAGCAGATCAGCATGGTGGAGGGCAGCGCGTCCATGTTCATGCTGGATCGTGAGTTGGGCGCGCGGGTGTTCACGCCACCAGCCGCCGCGGGCGAGTAGTAGACGCACCAGTCGCAGCGAAACGGGGCGCCCTAAGACAGGGCGCCCCGGACATGTTCTGCAGCGCGACGTTTCCGCTAACCTCCGGCGTCCACCATGGCTACGAGTGCGTCCTCTACTTCGGCGGCCACATCGTCAATATGCGCCTCCGGGAACATCTCGGACATCATCGATGCATGCATTGTGCTGACGTAAACCTCACCATCCTGTTCATACACCGCAACCGGGCATGGCAGCATCAGTGCCACGCGGATGTCCCGGTTGAGGACAGCGTGCGCGTGCCGGGCGTTGCACAGGCCGATCAGCTTCAGGGGCTCACGCTGCAGGCCCTGTTTTGCCAGCGCCGCCTGCAGGTCATGTACATGTTGCACGCCAAAACCATACTCCGGTGCGGCTGCGACTACCGCGTCCACTGCTTCATCAAACGATCTATCTGACTTGATCGTGTAGTCAAGCTCCACCATCATCACCCTTTCGTCAGCCACCACTCTGCAGCCCCCGGCTCATCCGCCGAACGGTTCCCACTCCCCCACCTTCTCGATCACACGAATCCGCTCCTGCATACCGAAGCGCTCATAGACATCCACCGTCCACTGATACGCCTCCGGGATCTCGCCCACGAAGGTGATCGGGCGCGGGAAGACCAGCGCGAGGTTCTGCGGCAGGTCGCCGACGCGCAGCACGCCGAGGATCTCCGGTGTCTCCGGGTCCTCGTGCGAGGCAGGCGGCGCCTCCAGCACCACCTCGCTCACCTCCGGGTCGAGGATCGCCGCGTAGATCGCATGGACGCAGGTGTCGCCGACACCGTAGACGGCCGTCTGCTTCACCGCCTCCTGCGCGCGGAAGACCGCCAGCCCCGCCAGCAGGTCAAATGTCTGCAGCCCCGGGATGGTGTAGCCGCAGTTGACCACGCCGCGCCGCAGCGTCCACGCGAGGCCCTCTCCGTAGGACGTGCAGCCTGTCCCGCGCACCTCCACCACGCCGGTGATGGTCGGCAGCGGCACACTCGGCTTGTTCGCGCCACCGCCCACATAGGGCGAGCGCGCATCGCGCATGGCGGTCACCAGCGCAGGCTGCGGGCGCTTGCCCAGCTTCTCGACGTTGAGGTGCCCGCGGATCTCGAAGCCATCGCCGGGGTCGAAATCGAAGCGGTAGCTCACCAGCCCGCCATGGCCGCCGGCATCACGCGCGAAAACTACCTTCGGCCGCACCGGATCGGGCACATTGCGGAAGCTCAACGCCCGCAGGCGCTTGATGGCATCCTCCTGGTGAGCGCGCCACTGGTCCTCTGAACGCACCTCGATCGGCTTCGCGGGGGGGATGAGAAGCGTCTCAATCACGCCCATCGTGTCATTCTCAGGCAGCTTGCCGCCGAAGACCTGCAGGTTCTCCACAGATTCGCAGAAGTCGGTCACGTCATCCTCGACGGGCGTGTCATCGCCCTTGAGGTGCAGGTTGAACCACTCGAAGATCGCTTTGCGCAGGACCGGCGTGTAGCCGTGGAAGCTCAGGTCCTCAACTAGCTGGCACTTGTCAGCCACGCCCATCGACTCGTATATGCGCCGGACTCGGTGGACCTGGTCCTTGTAGGCGTAAGGCCGCCAGAGCGCATCGTCTGCGCCCGCGCTGACCAGCAGCGGCCGCGGGGCGATCAGTGCGCCGAGATAGGCGGTGTCGATCTGGTAGTAATTCACCAGGTGGGCGCAGTCGCAGTGACCATCGATCGCGCGGTCGCAGATAAGCTCCTCCTGCGAACCAGTCTGGCAGACCGGGGCGCAGCACTTGATGCGCTTGTCCGCCGCCGCGAGGTCCCACGAGATCACGCCGCCACCGGAAAGCCCGGTGACGCCCATGCGGCCGGCATCCACGTCCTCGCGGGTCTCGAGGTAGTCCAGTGCGCGCATGGCGTTCCAGACCTCGGCGCCCGCGGGGTTGTAGCCGCGCGAGAACCAGTCCCAGCGGCCGAGATGGAAGGTCCCGTGGTGGAAGCCCTGGCTCTCGCCAAGTTGAATCGGGTCGAGCACAAGCGCGATGTAGCCATGCGCGCCGAACCAGCGCGGGTTCTGCTGGTAGCCGAGACGGATCTTGCCCTCGGAGTGCCCGCAGAGGTAGAGCACCGCCGGGAGCGGCTCAGTGATCTCCTTCGGGCGGTAGATATTGCCCGGGACATGCGCGCCGGGGGCGGACTGAAAGTGCACATTCTCCACCACGTAATCCTCACGCTCAAAGGTGCCGGTAACCTCCGCGTGTAACGGGGTGCGCTCGGGCAGCGGCCAGAGGCCGATGCTCTCCAACCAACGCACGCGCCGCTCATCCTCCGACCACCGAAGCTGATCGGCCGATGGCGGCATGACCATCGCTTTCGCGGAGATAGCGGTCGCTTCATCACAGAGCCAGTCGAACAGGTTCATCTTCGGTTGCTCCCCTCACGGCAATGTCTGCAAAAACGACCAGCCAGACTTGGTTAGCGGTGGGTGCTCAGCAACCCTCAGGTAGTGCGGGCGCCCTCGCCCGCACACGACACGGAGGCGAACCACACTCCGCCCGTCGAGATACGAGCGGCATCGTCGTCGCCGCGCCGTGTCATGCGGACCGGCCAGTGTCTGAGCGCATTCAGTGTGCGGGCGTGGGCGCCCGCACTACGTGGCATAGGGCTAAATGCGAACATAGCGACCAGCCGCCGTGCCGGATGCTTGTCACCTCTCGACGAGGCCTCCGGGGCGCGGGACTGCCGCTCAGGCTCAGCGGCGTCCACTGCCCGGCGTCCTCGATCACGCGTATCCGGTCACCCATACCAAGCCGCTCGTAGAGGTCCACTGTCCACTGATAAGCCGGCGGAACCTCGCCCACAAAAGTGATCGGGCGCGGGAAGACCAGCGCGAGGTTCTGCGGCAGGTCGCCCACGCGCAGCACGCCCGGAAGCTCCGGCGTCTCGGGGTCAAGGTGCGTCTCCGGCGGCGCCTCCAGCACGATCTCGCTCACGCTGATGTCGAGCAGCGACGCGTAGATGGCGTGTACGCAGGTCCGCCCGCGCCCGAAGGCGGCGATCTCCCCCACCTGGCTCTGAGCGGCCACCACTGAGATCGCACCGAGCATGTCAACGATCTGCCGCTCGGGCAGCGTCAGGCCCAGCACGCCCAGCGCTCGGCGTTCGCTCCACGCAAGCTGCTCCTCCATCGCGGTCTGACCGGTTCCGCGCACTTCCACCATCGAGACGCCGATCCCTGCCGCGACTCCCGGAGCGCTTGCTCCACCGGCGCCGTGCAGGCGCACGGAGTCCATGTTTGCCGCGATCAGCGTCGGCACCGGCTCACCGGCAGTGATCGGCAGCCTCAGCCGCACGCGGGCGGGCATACCGTCGCCGCTGTCGAACTCGTGCATCACCACGCGGTGGGTCTCGCTACCGCCTGCGGTGACGGCATCGAGCACAACATCGCCCGGAGTCTGCGGTATGTTGCGGAAGGTCAGCCGCCGAAGATCCTCGAGCATGCGCTGCTGTATGTCCGGCCACTCATCGACGTCGTCGAACTCCGGAGGCGTCGCTGCCTGTGTCATGATCTCATCCACGCGCGGCATCGCATCTTCAGGCCGCTCGGCGCCTTCGGGGAAGACCAGCAGGTTTTCCGGCGGCTCCTCCTCCTGCGAGGCATCCTCGGTTACCGGCTCGTCAATCCCCTTCAGGTGGCGGTTGAACCACTGGAGCACCTCCATGCGATTGCGCTCGGTCGTGGCATGTGGCACGATCTCGTCTATCAGGCCCACGTTGTCCTCGACGCCGAGCATCCTGTAGGTCTCGCGGATGCGGTTGACCGTAACGCGGTAGCCCCACGGGCGCCAGATGGGGTCGTCGGATCCTGCGCTGACAACCAGCGCTCGCGGAGCTATCAGCGCGCCAATCTGCGGCCAGTCCCACTGGTGATAGTTCATCCAGACCGCGCAGTCACAGTGGCCGTCAATGACACGCCCCGCCGCCAGCATCTCCACCGACCCGGTCTGGCAGACCGGCGCGACCACACTGATGCGCTCATCTGCCGCTCCCTGGAACCACGAGATCGCGCCGCCTCCGCTCTTGCCGGTGATGGCCACGCGCGAGGTATCGGCCTCCGGGCGGGTCTGCAGGTAGTCCAGCGCGCGCATGCCATGCCAGACCTCGGTTCCGGCGGGTGTGTAGCCGCGCGAGTACCAGTCCCAGCGGCCCTTGCGATAGGTCCCGTGGTGGTCGCCAAGCCCCTCGCCGATCTCCATCGTGTCGAGCACGAGGCAGACGTAGCCGTTGCGGGCGTAGTAGCGCGCGAGGGAGTGGTAGGGCATGTGCGCCTTGCCCAGCGCGGCATGGCCGCAGTGGTAGAGGACGCAGGGGAGCGGTTCGTCCACCTGCGCCGGCATCACGAGGTTGGCGGTTACATAGCAGCCTGGCTCCGGCTGGAAGTGCAGTTTCTCAACGACGTAACCATCGCGTTCCAGCCTGCCGGTGATGGTGGGCTCCATCGGAGTGCGCTCGGGCAGCGGCCAGAGGCCGAGCATCTCCAGCCACATGCGCCGCCGCTCCTCCAGCGTGCGCTCCCACTCGGCGGGGTACATGGGCACAGGCAAAGCCGAGGCGGTGACGGCGTGTGCATACCTGGACAGCCAGTCGTGAATCATCGGGACCCTCCCAATCATGACGACGACAAACACTGGCGGCACAAGATGCAGGCCGGCGCGGGGCCGGCCTGCATGCAGACTAACTGAGGCGCCGCGGCGGGTTAGTTCCCCGGCGGGGGTGGCGGGGCCTGCGCGGTGTTGAAGCTTCTCATGCTGCTGTGCAGCCAGCCGCGCTGGAGCAGCGCCTGATTCACAGGCTGCGCCTCGCCGCTGCGCCGCGCGCCGGCGCGCCAGTAGAAGCGGGCGCCGGGCGTGAAGTTGTCCGTGAACGTGTGGCTCATCGTGCCGGAGAAGTCCTGCCGCAGTGTCACCTCGTAGCGCGGATTGCGCTGACCGCTCGGATCATCGGCCGGGAAGACCTGCAGCACATACTCATCCGCGCCGGGCGTTGTGTTCCAAACGAACGTGATCGCCGATGTTGACTGGTTCACCGCTCCCGCGGCGGGCGTCTGCAGCACCGCCGGAACGATGTAGGTCACGCCACGGGTCGGCAGACTCCCCTGGCTGAGCGCGTTCCACGGGTCAACCTCGATCATCGCCACCTGGGCCGTGCCAACTGCCGCGGTAATCGGCGAACCGGGCCGCTCAAGCGGCTCCACGACGCGCTGCACACGATGGTAGTAGCGCACACCCGGCTGCAGCGCCGGGTGATTGTACTCGACTTCGATCGAGCCGCTCTCCTCCCCCTGCCCGGAGATCCACGTGAAGTCGCGACGGCGTTCGATGAAGCCATGCCCCACCGGCGAGTCATCCCAGACACCGCCGGGCAGGCGGCTTTCGAAACTCACATCCACCAGCCTGTCGGCCGTGAGCGAGAAGTACTGCTGCTCGCCGCGGAAGAACAGCCAGGCGTAGATCTGCTCGGGTAGCGGCACCGAGGGCTGCTCAAGCTCAAGCCGAATGGTGGGCGCATCCCCGGGCGCCTGCTGGTGCAGGTAAGCCCAGTCATCCGGCTCCCCCGGCGCAGGCGCCCCGTTGGAGCCATCGCAGCCGGCGAGAATGATCGTCAACAGGGCCAGCAGCGTAACGAATGGCAGGTAAAAACGCATCTCACTACCTCCTCGTTGAACCTCTACGTCCTACCCCGCGCGTACCCTACCCTGCCCCACCAGAAAATCCGCTCAAGTTTGTCTGACGCATCAGCGGTGCGAAAGGCTCCATCGGTTCGCCTACTCCTGCGCGATTGGCACAATCGCCACCGCATCGAGGTGCGGATTGCCTCCGGGGCTGCTCAGCCGCAGCGAGTGCTCCCCTGCGGAGAGACGTACCGGCGCGGCAAGCTCTATCCAGCGCCAGTCCGACCAGTACTCGCCCGCCTGCCCCGCCACCGGCCAGTCTATGTTCTCTGCCACCGGCTCGCCGCCATCGAAGCTCAGGGTGGAGTTGTTCGTAGCCGGATACTGCGCCGCATAGCGGGCATAGACGGCGTAATCGCCCTCCTCCGGCATCGTGAACTGCCACTGCAGCCAGTGCCCGTCAGAGCGCCAGTTGCGCAGCGAGCGGCCGTCGTTGCCGATCACGTTCACGACACTCGCGCGCCCGCCCTCCTGTGCGGCGACATCCTCCGCCTGCAGCAGGATCGGCGCCGCCGCGTCTGCGACAACAGCGGGAGCGACCGTCACCAACGCGGTCGCCACTCCCGCGTTCCCCGCGGCGTCGGTGGCTGTCGCCTGCACCCACGCCACGTCCTCGGGGGCCTCCCAGACAAGCTCGGCGCCCTCACGCGTCTCCCCATCAGGCAGGCGCCAGACGATCGTCTCGACGTCGCCCTGAGGGTCATCCACCACAGCGCGCGCGTTGACAGTGCGCCCCTCGCCCGGCATGAGCGTCATGTCGCCCTCAATCCGCACCTGCGGGGCGGTATCGCTGAGCGCAAGGCTGACGTAACGCACAGGAGCACGGGGGGCCCAGGGGGCGTCTACGGCGTCAATGATCTCTGAGGGCTGGGTGCCGCCGCGAGGTGAGGCAAGCATGAAGTGCGTGCCGAGTGGCATCGCCAGCGGGATCTCCGCCGCCTCCGAGAGCGAACCGTCGGACAGAATCTCGGCGAGCATCGTGTGATTGCCGGCGTCTTCAGCAGAAGGCGCGACCCACCAGTTGTAAAGCAGGTACATGCGGCCATCCTCGGCGATGTGGAAGCGTCCCCAGTGCGGACGGCCATCGAAGCCCTCGCCGCCCTCAACCAGCGTATTGACGGTGACGAGTTCCCCATCGCGAACGATCCCGTGCTTGAGGTAGCGGCGAATCGGCGCGTCCGGGAAGAACTTGTCACGAAGCTCGGGTTGCACGCTCAACTCGAACCAGAGGATATGCACATCGCCACTGGGCGCCACGTAGAGGTCGCTGCTCCAGACCTCGCCGCCGGTCTCGAAGACGTTGACAAGCTCGATCCAGTCGCACAGCGGCTGCCGGGTGATGTCGGGCGTCCAGGCGTATCCGAGCTTGCGGCGTGAGACATTCTTGCCGCCGAACTGCTTCTTGTGCTCAAACCACGCGTCCACCGGTTCGGTAGCCCCGCTGCGCGCGAGCACATACGCCGCGCGATCCTTCAGCGCGACGCACGGGTAGAGGTAGCGCAACTCCTCGCGCTTGTACTCGGGCGGGTCGGGGAAGACGAGACTGCCGGTAATCCACTCCCGCTCCCGACTCAGGAAGGCCCAGTGCTGCGCGTAGTGGCCGTCCTGATGCAGGATCAGCGCCTCGCCATGCTCCGCGTCAATCGCGAAGCCGCGGTAGGAGTGGTTGCTGAAAGTGATCTCCCCCTCCCAGCGCGGGATAAACGTCTCATAGGCGCCTGCGGGGTCTCCCGGCGGGAAGACCAGGACCCGCGGCTCGGATGGCCCCGATCGCTCATCGGGCGTCAACGTGGGGTTGACGGACATGAAGATGCGGCCGTCGCGCGTGATGCCGATCGGCGAGTTTTCGCGGGTGCGGTCAACCTCGTCGCGCTGCACCACCTGCCAGCCATCCGGGTGGCGCTGCATCAGCGCCCAGCGGACGTTGCTCAGTGGCGTGGCCTCGGGGAGGAACTCCGTTGCGCAGAAGTAGACGTCATCGCCGCGCCGCACGATTGATGTCGCGCCGAAAGCCCAGAGTGGCGAAGACCCGTTGTCCGCGTTCGTGTACTCGTAGATCGTCTCCTCTGCGACTACGACCACGCGAGGAGCATCTGCCGCGACCAAGCTGCAGATCAAGGAGAAATGTACTGCGAGCAGCGCGCGATACATGTGTCACACCTCCGCAGGACTCAGCCCCGCTTCGGCAGGGTCGAATATCCCCCACCGCATGAACTCCTCATAGCTCCACTGCATCCACAGCAGCTCCACGCCAAGCGCTGCCGGATTGGCGTTGTCCCTCGCGATGAAGCCGCCTCCGTGGCCGAGCTTCTGCGCCATCTCTCGAGCGCGTGAGCGGATGAGCGCCTCGTCTCCTGTCGGCAGCGTTTTCTGCCCATCAACCGAGCACCAGAAGGTGGTGCGGTCGGCATACTGCGCGAGGAAATCGAGACCGTGGATCTCCGGCTGGCTGAACTGAAAAACGTCCATCCCGAGGTACACGAGCGTCGGGATGATCTCGCGGATGTAGCCGCAGGAGTGCATCCAGACAGTCAGGCCGTGCCCGTGGGCACGCTCAAGCAGGCGCTCGAATGTCCAACGGAAGCAGCGATCCCACATCGCGGGGCTGACGAGGAGCCGCTCCTGCGTGCCCCAGTCCTCCACAAAGAACACGCCATCACAGCCGATCTCCGCGTAGGCGTCCACCTGCGCCAGCACGATGTCGCTGACCATGCGGTTGATCGTGTCTACAAGCTCCGGCTCGCCCGCGCACCACTCAAGGTAGGTCGCGAATCCCGGCAGATAGCGCGCGCGGTTGAAGCAGCAACCGGTGATTGACCCGAGCAGATAGCGGTCGGCGTGTGCCTCCCTGATCGCGGCGCAATGATGATAGCGCGAGCGATGGCCGAGGTCCGGCGGCTGATACGCCTCCACGTCGGCGGCCGAGGTGATGGCTGGGCCTACGACCTCGCCTTTGTCCGTGCGCCCGGCAACGCGCCGCCAGGTGCAGCCCCACTCATCGTCATGCACCTCGCCGCCGGCGCCGTCCTCGCGCCAACTGCCGTCAAAGCCGCGAGCGACGGCGGGCCCGCAGGTTGCCACATCGTTCAGCCGCGGGCGCCCGTCATAGGGCCGAAAGGTGAAGCCGATGCGCGGCGGGTCATCGTGCGCCAGCACGCGCCGGATGATCTCACGCGATGTCACGAGCCGATCACGTCCTAGAGTTCTGCCGCGTCAATGTTGGCCTCGGCGGGGTCGAAGACGCCAACCTGCTTGAACTCCTCATAGCCCCAGTGCTGCCACAGCGGGTCCACGCCGATGGAGGCGTTGTCGCCGTAGTCCTTGGCGATGAAGCCACCGTTGCGGCCGAGCTTGTCCACCAGCAGACCGGCCCACTCACGGATCTGCGCCTCGTCGCCGGTCGGCAGGATCTTCTGAATATCCACCGGGCACCAGAAGGTGGTGCGGTCCGAGTACTGGCTGAGAAGATCCAGCCCATGCACGCCCTGCTGGTCGAACTGGAAGACGTCCATGCCGAGGTCCACCAGCGGCGGGATGATGTCGCGTACGTAGCCGCAGGAGTGCATCCAGACGGTCATGCCGTGGCCGTGGGCGCGTTCGATGAGGCGCTCGAAGGTCCACTTGAACATGCGGTCCCACATCGGCGGGCTCACCAGCAGCCTGTCCTGAGTGCCCCAGTCCTCGGCGAAGGTGACGCCATCGAAGCCGAGGTCGGCGTAGATGTCCACCTGGCCGATCACGATGTCGCTCACCATCTTGTTGATGTCGTTGACGAGGTCGGGGTCGCTGGCGCACCACTCAAGGTAGGTCGGGAGCGTCGGGAGGTAGCGCGCGCGATTGAAGCAACAGCCCGTAATTCCTCCGAGCAGATAGTAATCCGAGTATTCCTCTACCACTTGCGCGCAACGCTCGTAGCGCGCGGGGTTGTCCAGGTCCGGCGGCTGGTAGTTCTCAAGATCCTCGCGCGACGATATGGCCGCTGCGACGACCTCCCCGCCCTTGGTCCAGTCGATCAGCCGCCGCCACGTGCAGCCCCACTCGTCCTCCCACAACTCTCCGCCCTGACCATCTTCGCGGCGGTTCTCATTGAACTCAGGGTTGGGCGCGGGGCCGCAGCCCGCCGTGTCGCGCAGACGCGTCTTCCCGTCGTAGTTCGAGTAAGTGAAGCCGATACGCGGTGGATTGTCATGTTCGAGCACGCGGCGGATGATCTCTCGCGGTGTCATGCCTGAGGTCTCCCGGCGAGTCAATGATCGATGTTCAGCGCGGACGAAGTTCCGCGTGTCCGCACCGCATACCTGCCTCTCCCCCGACGCACACAGTCGCAACTGCAGGTCTCCTAGGTGCCGCCGGCGAATCATGCTTCCGTGGCGCCATCCCTCTCCGGGCGGTCCCCAATGAGCGCAGACAGCGAACTGGCCTGCACTGAGGTAACTCCTCGCCTGCGCCTGGCGATGACCGCTATCTCGCTGCTGCTGGCGATGGCGGCGGTCTACGCATTCGTCGCCTTCCCGGTGTACGCCTATGATGCGCAGGAGCACTTCGGCATATCAGAGGGGCGCCTCGGGCTGCTGCTGAGTTCAGGCGCGATTGGGTCGCTCTTCTCACTGCTGCTCGTGGGGCCTGCCACCGACCGCCTGGGACCGCGCCGAATGCTCCAGTGCTGCATCGCCGGAACGGGCCTTGCATTCCTCATCGCGGGTCTCGGGCGCAGCCTGCTGGCTTTCCAGGCAGGACTCGTGCTCTCGGGCTTCTTCGGCGCCGCGGAGGCCGTCTCGCTCCCAACTTTCCTCATCTGCCTCTACCCGCAGATGCGCCGCCGAATGGTCACGGTGAGCCTGATCTCCCTCGCGGCGCCCGGCATCATCCTCCCCATCGTGGCGGAGCGCCTGCTGGCGATGGCAGAGGCGGGAAGCATTGCCTTCACCACCGCCCTGCATGGCCCGTTCCTTATCGGCGGCATCGTGCTGGTGATCGGCCAGTTCCTCCTGAGCCTCGCTCAGGGCGCGGGCGAGGAGGCGGTGCCGGAGAACGGGCGCCCGCAGTTCAAGCTCCGAAGTGTGCTGACGGGGCCTGCTCTGCTGATCATCCTGATGGCCACCCTGCACGCGGGGGCGGATAACGCCGTCTACGGCTGGCTGCCGAAGTTCATGCGCGGCGAGTGGGAGGTCCTGCCGATAGGAGCCGGCGTCATGCTGGGCCTCTATTCGGCCGCATATGCCATTTCACGCCTCATTCTCGCATCACTGCCCGAGGGCTGGGGCCAGCGGCTGTTTCTCGTCGCGCCGGGACCGATCGGCGGAGTGCTGCTGATCGCTGCCATCTGGCTGGGCGGCCCGCTCGCGCTCGCCATCGCCTACCCCGTCGCGGCCTTCTTCATCTCGCTGGAGTATCCGACGCTGCTGGCGGAGATACGCGAGAGCTCCGCGGCCCGCTTCTCGGCCATCTACGGGGCCTCGATCTGGACGACCTCGCTGCTCACGATCCTCAACGTCAACATGATCGGGCAGATCGGGGAACGGACCGGTGACCTGAGGACGGGCCTGACCATCGCCGCCCTCGGCTTCATCGCCTTCGGTGCCATCGCCTACTTCACGCGGCTTGGCTGCCCCGATGGCCTCACGGCAGGTGACGGCGACGCGGCGGAGAAGGCACCCGCTGAAGCGTGAACCCGTAGCCGAAGGGAAGCCACCATGCCCATCTCCGACCACGCCCGCGCACTGCATCAGCAGGCAATTATCATTGACGGACATAACGACACGCTCGTCCAGCACCTCGCCGATGGCGACTCGCTCGACCTGACGCAGCGCGATGAGCGCTACCATCTCGACATTCCCCGCGCCCTCGAGGGCGGCATGACCTGCGCATTCTTCATGGTTGGCTCGTCCAGGCTCGCGCAGGCGATGGAGCTTGTTGACGCCACCTGGCGCCTCGCGGACGAGCATCCCGATTCGGTCATCTACGCGACCTCGGCCGCTGACATCGAGCGCGCGAAGGCAGAGAACAAGCTCGCGATCATTGGCCAGCTTGAAAGCTGCACCTGCCTCGACGAGAGTCTCGCCACGCTGCGCAACCTCTACCGCCTGGGGGTACGGGTGGTGAACCTCACGCACGGCGAAGGCGGCGAGGGCACCACGCAGCTTGAGCCGAGCATTTTCGACTACGGGACAGCCGCCGAACGCGAGGCGGCTCGTTCTCAGCCGGGCCTGAGCCCATTCGGCCGCGAAGTCATTGCAGAGTGCAACCGCCTTGGGATGCTGCTCGACCTCGCCCACGCCGCAGATGCGAGCTTCTATGAGGCGATGGAACTCACCGAGGCGCCGCCGATCTTCTCCCACGGCACGGTCTTCTCGCAGACACCGCACTGGCGCGGGCTGACGGACGATCAGATCCGCCTGCTCGCCGAGCGCGGCGGCGTGATGGGGATGGCCTTCCACCCGCGCTTCATAGACCGCGAGGCGCCGACGATGGAGCGCATGATTGACCACATCGAGCACGTGATCAACCTCGTTGGCCCCGATCACATCGGCATTGGCGCCGACTACGACGGCATGGGGACGAACGTGCCGATCCCGCCGGTGGTGGAGCGTGTGCCGGAGTTCACCGAGGCGCTGGTGCAGCGCGGCTTTGATGACGAGACGGTACTGAAGGTGCTCGGCGGCAACTTCCTGCGCGTGATGCGCGAGGTCATCGGATAGGGAACGGCAACGGCTATGTAACAGGATTCCGGCGCTGGCGCGCCGGACAGGATGGCGACTTCGTCGCCAGCAGGAAACGGCGAGGGCAACGGCTGGGAAGGTCACGGCAACGGCTCCGGCGCCAACGTTCGGATGCAGCCCGTCACGTGAGGGAAGATGGCTGATGGAAGCGCCAGACTTCATTGACTGCGACGTGGTGGTAGTCGGCACCGGGGCCGCCGGAGTGGCGGCGGGCCTGGCGGCTGCGGAGGGTGGAGCGAAGGTCTACGTCATCTCGAAGATGCCTCACCACGCGCCCAGTCCGACCACTCGCGCATGGGGCGGCATGACGTGGTCCACCGAGCAGACCGCAGATGAGCTTATCCGCCAGGTGGTGCATACCGGCGGCTTCCTGAGCGACCAGCGCCGCGTGCGGCAGTTCGCCGACGCCGTGCCCGCGACGCTCAACAAGCTGCGCATCGAGGGCTGCGACTTTGACGACCCGCAGCCCGCGGGCGAGGGGATGCCGGGCATCGTCCGCTGGAGCTACCGCGGCGTGGACTCGGGCGAGGAGGCCATCCAGCGCCTCATTGACGCCTCTTCGGCGCAGTGCATGTGGCTCTTCGCGGCCACGGAGGTGCTGGTGCAGGATGGCGCGGTATGCGGCCTTGCCGCGATCGGGCTGAAGGCGCGCGAAGCGGTCATCTTCCGCTGCCCGTGCGTGATCCTCGCCAGCGGCGGAGGTGCGGCGGCATTTCAGCGCACGGATAACCCGCCGGGCGCCACCGGCGATGGCATCGCCATGGCCTGGGAGGCGGGCGCGGAGCTGGTGGACCTCGAACTGATCTCCTTCGGCTACCCGGAGGCGCGGGTGCAGGATGTGCTCGAGCGCGGCGAGGAGCTTCGCGAGGAACTGCTGGGGCTTGGCTACGGGCACTACTTCCTCGGCGGTGTGCGGGTGGATGAGCGCTGCGAGACGAACGTGCGCGGGCTCTATGCAGCGGGCGAGGTGACCGGTGGCCTCTTCGGCGCGGCGAGACTCGGCGGCGCTGCGCTCGCGGACTGCTTCGTCTTCGGGCTTGAGGCCGGACACAACGCTGCCTTCGCCGCACAGACGCGCGCCGTCGAACTCGATCACATCGTGGTGGATGCCGCATGCGACCGGATCGAGGGGATCCTGCGCGGCAGTCGCGCCCCGGCGCCGGTGCATGAGCGTATCCGGCGGATACTCTGGGAGCATGTTGGGCCGGTGAAGACCGCGGGCAGCCTTCAGCACGCGGTCGAGGAGCTTCACGCGATTGAGGCCGACCTCGCCTTCACTGGTGGCGCCTCAAGGGAGTACATACGCGCGGCGGTCGAAGCACGGCAGATGCACACGCTGGGGGGTCTAATCGCGCAGGCATCGCTGGAGCGCAAGGAGACGCGGGGTTGCTACTGGCGCAGCGACTACCCTGAGCCTGACAATGAAGGCCAGCTTCGCAACATCGTCCTTCGCAAAGCAAAGAGCGGTTGCGAGTTAAGCTCGCAACCGCCCGTGATGACTGAACTGACCGAGCCACCAGCACCCCGCATCGGCGCCGGATGCTTCGGCTATCTCACGCGCCTTAGTGACGCTATCGGCCCAGGTAGCGGCCGGTGAGATTGTTGTCACGCAGATAGTCGCGCACGTTGTCCGTACGATCGGTATTGCCGGGATGGCTGTAGAAAAGGATCTCGAAGTCGCTTGGATCCTGCCCCTGCAGTTCGCTGAAGGTCGCAAGCACGGCCAGCGCGGCGGTGGGGTCGTATCCTGCCGCAGCGGCCCAGCGCACGCCCTCAGTATCCGCCTCATACTCGTCGTCGCGGGAGTATTTCTGCATGGCAATATTCGTGACTGCTCCGGCAATATTGCGCGTTGTCTGCCCACCGATGAGCCACTCGATCAGCAGTTGCGCGCCAAGGGCGCTCTCAATCCGCTTGGCGGCGTGCTCGTTCCGCACATGCGTAAGCTCATGTCCGCAGACCCACGCCACCTGATGTTCATCTGCCCCCAGGCTATCGATCAGGCCCTCGTAGAAGTAGATCGGGCCACCCGGATATGCGAAAGCGTTGTTGACATCCTCGCGCACGAGCACGAACTCGTAGGGGTATTCCGGCGGCTGCGCCGCTGCCGCGACGCGCTGCCCTATGTTCGCGAGCCAACGCGCTCGATCGCTCGTGCGATCTACCCGCGCCGTCTGCTCAAACTCCTGCGATGCCTCCTGGCCGATCTGTATCTGTTCGCTTCTGCCGATCAGATATGTCCTGCCACCACACCCGGCGAGCAACATGCCCACCGTCCCGAGCAGCACCAGCAACACGATTGTGCGCGTGGTCTTCATCGGAAATCCTCTCCCTTCGGCCTGCACATCCTGTAGCCTCACAGGACGATTCGCCCCGGCCCCAGCATCTTCCTGCCGAACTTCTCACTGGAGGTGTTCGAGCACGAACTCTGCCGCATCCCGCATGGTCCGATCAATATCCGCCGCCGGGGCGCCCCTCAGTCCATGCCCGGCGCCCTCGAACGTGACTAGCGCCATCGGGACGTCAAGCGCTTTCATCCGCGCCTGCAGCACCAGCGCCTGGTTGTAAGGTACGGTGCGATCGGCAGTGCCATGCATTACAAACACCGGGGGATCATCGGAAGATAAATGCGTCACCGGCGAGGCCTCCGCGTAACGCTCTGCGGCCATCTCGCGAGTGGCGGCCATGAACTGCACCAGAGCGCGCTCGCTGTGCATCTCGTCATCGGCGGTGAAATCTGTCGGCGGGTTCTTCGCTACCACACAGCGGACGAAGTTCTCGATGCGATTGCCATCAGCATCGAGATCGTCCGGGCCGGGCTCCATGAAGCCCATCATCAGCGCGAGGTGCCCGCCCGCCGATCCGCCCCAGACCGCCAGCCGGTCCGGGTCCACATCGAACTCCGCGGCGTGTTCGCGTATCCAGCGCACCGCCGCGAGACAGTCTTCGACGGCCGCGGGATAGGGAGCGGTGCCAGAGAGCCGGTAGCCGATCGAGAAGATCGCCACGCCCTCGGGAATGAGCAAGTCGCCGCGAACGGCGTTCATCGCGCCGCCCTTACTGCCGCTGCGCCAGCCGCCCCCGTGGATGTTGATGACCGCGGGGTGAATGCCGTCAGCCGCGGGGAGGTAGGCATCGAGCAGCAGCGGGTAGCCATCCACCTCCCCATACTGCAGGTCGGTCATCACCCACGCGCCCTCGTTGAAGTAGACCTGCGGGTTCGGAACAGGGACCGGCGGCGCATCCTGCTGAGCGAGACACGAACCCGCGACGCAAAGCAGCAGCAGCAATATCACGATCACACACAGCGCGCCGGGCATTCTCATGCCGCCTCCTCGTCTTTCTGAGAGACGCCTGCTTCTACTTGATACCCTCGATCCCGACCGGCTCAACCATCTCCAGCCCCTTCGCCTCCAGCGCCCGGTAGACATCCGGCAGGTCGAACTCCGCGAGGACGCCCGGTATCAGCGCCGAAAGCGGCCAGTCGTAAAGCTCCGCCTCTGCGATCTCGGCGTAGGACTTCAGCGGGTTGATCAGCGTCACCCGCGTCACGCTATCATGCAGCAGTGCCGCCAGAGCGCCGGGAAGCGCCCCATTGCCCCGCGCCACGAGTTGCACGTCCGCGTAGCCGAAGCTCGCCATCCAGTCAAGTGTGCTCAGCACATCATGCACGCGCCACGCCACGTAGCTTTCGCCGAACATCGTCGCATGCGCGGCATAGAAGTAGTCGCTGCCGTAGTAGCTGTCGTAGCTGCCGGGCTTCACCGCGTCCGCCATGCTCTCACCGATGCCGCGGTAGTCGCAGGCGAAGAATGCCGGAGCGCTCTGCAGCTCACGGAGGAACTCGTCCTCTCGAAGCTCCGCGTCTGATGACAGGTGCGGCAGGTAGAGCACCGCGCTGCCATCGAGTTCCGCACTCTCTGCATCAAGCGGTTCCGCATGACGCGGCGTGTCCTCGAGCTTGGTCACGATCGCCTGCGCCCCAAACTGCGGGTCGGTCTCCAGCACGAACTGCGACGCATGAGGGCGGGCGTACTCGCGCTGGGTCCAGTAGCGCAGCACGCGGAAGTCAGGCGGCCCCTCGCGCTCAGGAAGGTCCAGCACCCGCTGCACGCGCGCAACAAGCTCATCCCCGGACGGCTCACCGCGCTCTGCCGCCATCTGACGGCTTCGTTCGGCGGTATCCTGCCACACCCACACCGGGTCAAGCTCAGCCACCTGGCCCGACTGCGTGCACCACAGTTCCTCCTCGGTAAGCTGTGCGAACTGCGCATCGGTGGCCTTCAGCGGCAGGCCCGCGATGCGGCAGAAGAATTCGGCCATGGCGTCTCGCATCGCGGGAGGATAGCCGTGACCGCCAGGGCCTTCGTAGTAGGCGACGGCCTCGCTGGCCGACAGCGCCTCGTAGAGGTGTGAGATCAGTTCGAAGCTCTCCTGCGATCCGCGCTGGTCGAAGAAGTCCTCCTGTGCGGTGAGAAGGATCAGCGCTCCCGGCGCGTTGGTCAGCAGCAGGTCGTGCTGGCCGACATTCAGCGCGTGAGCGTTCGGCACCATCTGCTCGGAGTCGGCCGCGAGTTCGTTTTCAATGTCGCGCCGCCATGAGGTCACGTAGCACGACGGCGCGGACATCGTGATGCGCCGGTCGAGGGCGGTGATGAGCGTGCTGAGCGTGCCGCCGCCGGAGCAGCCGGTGACGCCGATACGCGCGGGGTCCACGTCATCGCGCGAGAGCAGGTAGTCGATGGCGCGGATGCCATCCCATGCCCGCCAGAAGCCGAAGAACTCCCGAACGAGAAGCTGCGGGTTGCCCATGTAGTTGTGCTGCAGCGTGCCCCACTGGATTTTCTGCCCGAACTGGTCGTCGCCGCCGGGATACTGCAGGCGCTCGCCCTGGCCGATCGGGTCGTATGCGAGGGCGATGAAGCCGTTGCGCGCGAGAAGCTGCGAGGCCGCCTGGTTGTAATAAACGCCCTTCGCCTCGCGCGAGTGACCGGATGGGACGATCACTGCGGGCGCGGGGAACGTAGCCTCGCGCGGTAGGTACAGGTTCGCAGTGACCGGGAATTTCGGGCGGCTGTCGAAGATGATCTTGCGAATGGTGAAGTCATCAAGCTCGATCTCCCCCACCTCGCGGACGTTGAGGTCGCACCGCTCCGGAGTGTCGCCGAACATCAGCGGGAGCTTGTCGCGAAGCTGCGCGACATACGCCCGCGCTGCGTCAGCATCGTTGATGCCCATGATGCGCTCCCGGTTGACCTCCTCCACGGCTCTGATGCGCGCCACGACGTATTCCTGCATCATCCGCGGAAAACGATTGAGTGGTTCCATACGAGCAGTCTCCTCCTGTGGCGTCGCCGACGAAGCGAGCATAAGAAGCGGCAGTAGTGTTATCCAACAGTGTCGGATGATCAACGGATGGTTCTGCCCCGTTAGTACGTGACATAGAACAAGTGCAGCATAACGCTGTCGCTCTAAACATCACCGATCTCGGCGATAGCCTCGGTTGCATTGCTTCCACCGAATTCATGCAGCGCGAGGTACTGCACGAACCGCTCGGGAAGTGGCGGGACCCACATTGGCGGCGGTGACAACGCGTGTGCCCGCCGGAAAGACCCAGCCGGTGCGCTCCTCGATCGGCTCCAGCGTGGTGATGCGTCTCGGCGTGAACTCTGAACGAAGCCGAACGGCGCACGTCCCCAGCAGGATTGCCACGGCCATCCCTGCCACGAGCAGCCAGAGGCGCGACCGGGTCAGCCATCGACGCACCGGCATCACCTCCCGAAGGCACGGCGATGCACCACGCAGATTCAGACAAGCCACTGATTGGCATAATGCGCCCAGTGGAGGGGCCCTGAGGCCGCAGGTCGCCGGGTGAGGCAGCATCCGCTCCCGGTCGCTTCGACGCGACCGCCTTTCAATACGTCAGCGTCACCTTCCGCAGCCCGCCGGCCTTATCGGGGTTGAGCCCCTTGTTCACGGCCACATAGTAGGCGAAAAGCTGGCCTGCGACAGCCATCACGATCGGAGACCAGTACGCTCCCTGCATATCCGGAAGCTTGATCGGGACCCTCGCGAGTTCCAGCGCCTCATCATCATCCGAGAATACGATTAGCTCCCCCTGCCGCTGCTTGACCTCCTGCCCCACCTCCAGCATCGACTTCAGCGAAGGGTCCCGGGGCGCGAGCAGAATCACCGGATCGCCCGGCTGCAGGGCCGCGATCGGACCGTGCATGTAGTCCGCCGCGCTCCACGCCTCGGGGTTGAATAGGCAGCACTCCTGCAGCTTAAGCCCGACCTCCATGGCGGTGCCGTAGTTGAGCCCGCGCGCCAGCACGGTGCAAATCTGCATGAAGGTGTAGCGCTCCGCGCGCGCCGCAATCAGTGGCTCGACGTCGCTCAGCAGCTTCTCCATTACCTCCGGCACCTGCAGGAGATCCTCCTGCAGATCCTCGCGCTCATCCCAGCATGCCGCAAGCTGGTAGAGCACCGCCAGCGCCGTCGTGTAAGTCTTGGTAGCGGCGACCGCCTTCTCCGTCTTCGCATGCGTGAGCAACGGGAACTCAACCGCGTTCACGATCGGCGAGTCCGCCGTGTTCGTCAATGCGACAGTGGTTGCCCCGAGGCGGCGCGAAGTCTCAAGCACCTCAATGACATCGGTAGCTTTGCCCGACTGCGAGATGCCGATCACGACCGCGTCTTCGATGTTCATGTTGCTGTGGTAGGCAGTGAGCAGCGAGGGCGCGGCCGAAGCGACAGTCATTCCGTTGACTGCGCCAACAATGTAGCGTAGATAGGTCCCTGCGTTGTCGGAGGTGCCGCGAGCGGCGAGAATCACCATCCGCGGGCGGCGCTCACGAAACACTCCGGCAAGCTCCGCAATGTTCGCTCCCTCTCGCTTGAGTGTCTGGCGGATCGCCTCCGGTTGTTCGTGGATCTCCCGGAGCATGTGATGCGGATAGGCCTGCTGCGACATGAACTCGCCCCTCAGATACCGTCAGTAGTAATGCGACATTGCTGCACACAAGAGGTTCACGCTCTTCATCAATACCCCTCTTAGGATCACGACAATTCGGACCGCCGCGCTTACCATGGCCAATCCAGGCCATACCCGAGTTCCAGACCCGCCTCGCCCTCCCAGTCGGCGGTGGCGCGGTAGCTTGCCTCGACGATCACCCGTTTGGAAAGGTGTTTCCCCACTATCGCGCCGCCGCCGATGTGGCCGTCGTAGTAGAACAGCGTAGGCCCACCGTAGATGGCGCGATCAAGCTCAGACTTCGTCCCCAGGAACATGTAACGCACGCCGAGAAGCAACTTGTCGTCGTAGAGCCCGAAGTCGGGCGCGATCTTCCCGCTTCCGGAGCCTGAGAACGCCAGCGTGATGTCCGTGTCATCCTCCTCGAGATCGAACATCACGCCCACGCCCACATAAAAGTCGGGCGCCTTCTCGTCCTCACCATGTGCCGCGAAGACAGGCGTTGTACTCAGCACAACAGCCCCGGCCATCAGACCGATCAGCCACCGCGCCATGATTCTCCTCCTCGGTATCAGCCCAGTATCCCCGGCTTCAGCCCTGCGGCCTTCAGCTTCGCCAGCGCGGTGTCCTTGCGCATCGACTTGAACGCCGCGCTCAGCGGCTGCACCAGTGAGAGCTTCTTCCGCCCGAGCGCGCGATACACATCCGGCAGATCGAAGCTCTGCAGCACGCCCGGCAGCATCACCGCAAGCGGCCAACTCTGCATCTCGCTTTCCGCAAGGTCGCTCCACGAGATCGGCGCGTTCTTTAGCGTCACCTGCCGCACACGATCGTCAAGCAGCGCCACCAATGCAGCCGGGACAGCCCCCCAGCCCTTCGCGGCAAGATGCACGCGGTCGTAGCCGTACGCGGCCATGAAGTCCAGCGTGCGGAGGATATCCCAGACGCGCCAGCCCAGCGCCGGCTCGCCGAACATCTCGCCGTAGCTGGCGTAGAAGTAGTCGCTGCCGTAGATCGTCTCGAACTGGCGGTGGGTGCAGGTGTTCGGAATGCTCTCGCCGATGCCGCGGTAGTCGCAGGTGAACATCGGCACGTCCTGCTTCCCGAGCTTCTTGCACAGCGCATCCTCGCGCAGTTCCTCATCGGAGGACATGTGCGGCACCCACAGTGTCGCCGGCCCCTCGCCGGGAATCGGTCGTGACGCTCGCGCACCCTTCGCCTCCAGCTTATACACCAGCGCCTGGGCCTCCCACTGCGTGTCGGTCTCCAGCAGATAGACCGCGGCGGTCTTATTGCCGGGATACTCGCGGCCACTGATCGGGCGCAGGACGCGGTAGTGCGGCGGGTCCTCCGGGCGCTTCGGGAGGTTCAGCAGCTTCGTCGCCGCCTTCTTCAGATCGTCGCCCTCAACCTTGCCGCGCTTGGCCGCAAGCTCCTGCGAGCGCTCGCGGGTGAAGTCGTGGACGGTGGAGGGGTTCATTTCGTCCACCTGCCCCGTCTCCGTGCACCAGAGCGTCTCGTCCGGCTCGATCGTCAGCTCCGGCTCGCCGGACCTGTCGAGGCCGGTGCATCCGCCGAAGAACGCGTACATTGCCTCGCGGTTCTCCTGGTGGTAGCCGTGCGGGCGCGGGCCGATGTAAAGCTGCAGGTTGTCCTCCGCGCCCAAGAGCCCCCAGAAGTGCCTGAGGCGCTCGTAGGTGTCCTCGATGCCGCGCGCGTCGAAGTAGTCGTGCTCCTGGCCGAGCAGGATCAGGGGCTTGGGCGCGTGCGGGATGAGCAGGTCGCCCATCTCCATGCCCGCCGCGAGCGCATACGGCGGCTGCTGCTCGGCGTCCGCGGGTAGCTCATTCTCTACATTGCAGCGCCAGGTGGTGATGTAGCAGCTTGGCGCGGCCATCGAGAAGGGCGTCTCGCCGAACCATGCGCCGGTGCCGGCGAGGATCATGCTGGTCATCGTGCCGCCGCCGGAGTTGCCGGTGAGGCCGATCTGCGCCGGATCGACCTCAGGTCGATCCGCCAGATACTCCAGCGCGCGGACGCCATCCCATGCGCGCCACGCGCCGAACCATTCGCCCAGCAGCGTCTGCTGGCGGCCCATCCAGTTATGCTCGGCGGTGCAGGCGCCGACGCGGGAGCCGCCCTTGCCATCGTGATACTGCAGCCGCTCGCCCTGGCTGAAGGGGTCGAAGATGAAGACCACGTAGCCCTTGCGCGCGAGGCCCTGCGAGAATGACTGGTAGGCCTCGGCGGCCTTGCCGTTACCGGAGTGTCCGCAGACGCCGAGCACCGCCGGCGCGGGGCCATCGAGGCCATTCGGGATGTAGAGGTTGCCGGTCACGGGCAGGTTCGGCCGGCTCTCGAAGATGATCTTCTCGACCGTGTAGGCGTCACGCTCGACGGTGCCGACGGTGCGTGCATTGAGTGGCGTCTTCGGCGGCTTGCGGCCGAAGGTCTTGCGCAGCGACTTGCAGATGGACTCCTGGTATTCGACGGCAGCCTTCTTCGAGCGCATGCCGAGGATGGTCTCGCGGTTCTCTTCGCTGACGGTGCGGACTTTGCGCACCATGAACTCCTGCATCATGCGGCCGAAGCGATCGAGCCTCTCCATGACGGGCGACCTCCGATGACGGCAATCGTCTCTCCCAACGCGCGGATGGTTCGGCACGAGGGGCGGGGGGACCTTCTGAAGATCGCCAGCGCAGGGATTGACAAACCATCAAGTTGTAACTTAATATATGCCCGATGAACAGACGCATCAGGTCAAGCCTCACGGCGGGGGACATGCTTGAGCTTGTTGAACTGGCGACGGGAGAAGCTTTTGTCGTCTGTGCACTGAAAAGGACGGGACACGAGGCATCTTTCGTATTCAGATATCTCGCCGCGATGAGGGAAGCGGATCGCGAGCAGTGGGCGAAGCTCGTACAGCGAATCCGCCGCCTCTCGGACCATGGTCCCATGATTGCCAACGACCAGAAGAGCAGGGCCCTACAGGGCACGGATCTATTTGAACTGAAGGAGGGGCCGACACGCATCATCTGGTTCTATGACCGGCTTCAACGTCGGCGGATTGTGATGACACATGCGTTCACCAAACGCAGGCAGAAGACCCCGCCGCAAGAAGTTTCCCGGGCGAGAGGTCTGCAGTCAGAGTACTATCACAGTAGAACCTGATGTGTTCGGTTCGGCGGAGGAGTAGTGGCATGGACGAAAGCGCCGTCTTTGCAGAGTGGGAAGAGGAGCTTCGGGACGATCCGACCTACGTCGTCCATGATATGCTTTGCGAGGTCACCGAGGCAATCTGCGCCGCGATGCAGCAGCGCGGGATCACGCAGGCGGAACTTGCGCGCAGGCTCGGCGTGTCGCCCCAGTACGTCCACGAGTTCCTGAACACCCCGATGAACACCACGCTGAAGCAGATCGTGCGATTCGCCGGCGCTGTCGGATTGACCGTTTCGCTCGCGCTCACGATGCACGATGGCGCAGAGACGTCCGAGCGTGAGGCCGAGGAAGTCAACGCCTAAGCGCCACGTCAAAGCGGCTGAAGCCCCTCCGCTCCAAACGGCTGGGCAACGGCAGGTCTCTCCCCCCTTCGCACCGAAGCTCTCTCCGATGCGAACGGCCGACGCATCTACACGACAGATGCGTCGCTCCGAACGGCTGACGGCGTACCATCGCGGGGCATCGCCATGATCCACGACACGCGCATCAAGGTTCTCTCCGACGCGCCCATCCGTGAGCGCGAGTTCGTCCTCTACTGGATGCAGGCGTCCCAGCGCGCGCACTTCAACCACGCCCTCGAATACGCCGCCCGGCAGGCCGATGAGCTGAAGCTCCCCCTCGTCGTCGGCTTCGGCCTCCATGAGGGCTACCCCGAGGCAAACCAGCGCCACTTCGCCTTCATGCTCCAGGGCCTGCAGGAGACAGAGGCCACCCTGCGCGAGCGCGGGATCAAGCTCGCGGTGCGCAAACACGCCCCCGATGACGCCGCCATCGAGTTCTCCCATCGCGCCTGTATGGTCGTCTGCGACCGCGGCTACCTGCGCCATCAGAAAGAGTGGCGCGAGCGCGTCGCAACTGAGGCGGACTGCCGCGTGGTGCAGGTCGAGACCGACGTCGTGGTGCCGGTGGAGGTCGCCTCCGACAAAGAGGAATATGCGGCGCGGACTATCCGGCCGAAGCTGCACGACTACATCGACGACTACCTCGTGGACCTGCAGGAGAGCGGCCCTGAGCGCGATTCACTCGACCTCGGCTTCAACTCCACGGACGTTACCGACTGGCAGACGACGCTCGCGCGGCTCGATCTGGACGATTCCGTTGCGTTGGTGGAGGACTACACCGGCGGCACCGCGAATGCGGAGCGACTGCTGGACGTGTTCGTCCGCGAGCGACTGGCGCAGTATGACGAGCGACGCAACGAGCCGGCGGACGACTGGGTCTCACACATGAGCCCCTATCTGCACTTCGGGCAGATCTCGCCCGTCTACGTGGCCTCCGAGGTCGCGGGATACGAGGGTGAGGAAGCATACCTCGAGGAGTTGATCGTGCGGCGTGAGCTTGCGATCAACTTCTGCGAGTACAACCCGCGCTACGACTCGATGCAGGGCCTGCCTGACTGGGCGCTGCAGACGCTGGCGAAGCATTCCCGCGATGAGCGCGCATACACCTACTCAGCGGGGCAGCTTGATCGCGGGGAGACGCACGTACTGGAACGCGGCGCAGATGGAGATGGTGCTGACGGGGAAGATGCACAACTACATGCGCATGTACTGGGGTAAGAAGATACTTGAGTGGACGAAGGATCCCTCCGACGCACATGCGCCGATCGCGTGGCTGAACAACAAGTATGAGCTTGACGGCCGCGACCCGGTCTCGTGGGGCAACTTCGCCTGGATCTTCGGCAAGCATGACCGGCCGTGGCAGGAGCGCAAGATTTTCGGCACCGTGCGCTACATGAACGCGGCGGGGCTGGAGCGCAAGTTCGACATCGAGAGATACGTGCAGAAGATACGGGATCGGCGCGAGCGCTGA
>JAAYJW010000344.1 GCA_012522765.1 candidate division WS1 bacterium
AGCTACATCCGCAACCTCGCGGAACTGCCGCTGGTTTACATGCCGGTGGACATTTACGAAGGGCCGGCGGGGCAGGAGATGGCTGACGAGTACTACTCGCGGCCACGGCCGCGGGAGGAGCTTTACGACCTGCAGGCCGACCCGCTCGAGCAGCACAACCTGTCGGGGGAGGCGGATGCCGAGGACATTTTGTGTGATCTGGCCGGGAAGGTGGACCGCTGGATGGAGGCTACCGGTGATCGTCTGCTGGAGGGGCGCTATCCGGCGTCAGAGGATCATGCCCGCTACATGCGCGAGCGCTTCGGCGATGAGCGCTTCGACGCATGGATGCGCGCCACGATGCGCGACTGGCCGGATATGCTGTGGTTCCTTGAGTAGCAGCCCGCTCTACTTGATGAGGACAGTCCGATTATCTTGACGCGGGGGGAGGCACCGTCAACCGCGCGCCTCCCCCGCCGTGGCTCACGCTACTTCACCGGCAGGCCCTTGCCGCGAGCCGACTGATACGCGGCAGCGATCGCCTGCTGGGTATGCAGCGCGGTCTCGGCGTTCGAGCAGGGTTGCCTGCCATCGCGAATGCACTCGATGAAGTGCTGGAACTGGCGCTGGAAGCGCGTGAGCGAGTTGTCGCACTCGTACTCGGTCCACTCATTGGTCTCGCGCGACCAAAAGCGCACCGGGCCGCTGCCGTAGTCGTCGAGCGACAGCACACCCTTCGCGCCAGCGATGCGCCACTCGGTGAACTGCGGCGGCACCGAATAGCCCACCAGCACCTCGCCGTAGCAGCCCTTCTCGCCCTCAAAGATCATGAGCGCCACGTCGTCGGTCTCCATCTGCTGGAGAAAGGTCCCCGCGCGGCAGGAGACGTTGGCGATGCGGCCGAGCAGGAACTGGTAGAGATCAACCGCATGTGAGCCGTTGTCCATCAGCGCACCACCACCGGCCTGCCGCAGACTCCCGCGATGGTTGTGCTCCATGTCCGAGAGACCCGTGAAGCAGCCACGGAAGAAGATGGGCTTGCCGAGAATCCCTTCGTCGAGAAGCTCCTTGAGCTTGAGGATGGGACCGTGGAAGCGGTGGCAGTAGGCGACCATCAGCAGCGCGTCGCTTTCAGCCGCGGCTTTCGCCATCACCCGCGCACCGGGCACATCCGCGGCCATGGGCTTTTCGCTTACCACATGGATGCCCCGCTTGAGCGCCTCAGAGGCGATCTCCGGGTGCAGGAACGGTGGCGTACAGATGCTGACGATGTCGGGCTTTTCGGTGTCGAGCATCTCGCGCCAATCGGAGTAGCCAGTGAGGCCCTGCTCAACCGCGCGCGCGACCGCCTCTGCATTTACGTCCGCCCCCGCTACCGGCTCCACGCCCTCAGTCTCGGTCCACCCGGCAATGTGAGTCCTTGAGATGCCCCCAAGTCCGACAATCGCTGCTCGAAGCTTCATCCTCGCACGCTCCTCGTCATCTGCATCACTGAGTAGATTGGCACCGAATCATTGCGCGGCCGGTCGGATCTCCGGCCCACTCTCCCCCGCCTCGGTCATCCGGCGGATCAGCACCTCGGCAAGCTCCGCCCGCACATCGGCATGGTCGCCATCCCGCACAAGATTCTCCCGCTGGTGCGGGTCGGCCGCGTTGTCATATAGATACTCCTCGAAGTACAGATCGCTGCGGGGGCCGCTGTCGGGGATGCTCACCGAGTAGGTCCACCGCGGCGTTCTGATGCAGCGCCCGGTCTGGCTCTCGGAGATCTGCGCGAAGGCCTCCCGCGGCCAGTCCTGCGCTTTGCGGGCCACCAGCGGCTGCAGCGCGCGGCCGTGATAGCTCTCCGGCGCAGGGATGCCCGCCGCATGCAGTAGCGTCGGCGGCGCATCGATCAGGCTTACAATCTCGCTCACCACGCCGCCCCCGGTGAAGCCCGGTCCGGTCGCCACCATCGGGATGTGCAGGCAGCCGTCGTGGCAGGCGCGCTTGTACTCGGAGTTGCGGGTCTTGAAGTGCGAGCCGTGGTCGGAGGTGTACAGCACCACCGTCTCATCCGCGATACCGTCCTCATCCAGCGCCCCCCTGATGCGCCCGAGGGCCCCATCCAGCGCGTTACAGCAGCCGAGGTAGTCGGCGAAGTTCTCGCGCCAGTCGCCTTCTGTGCCGACGAGGTCGCCGGGCACCTCGTAGTCCGCCCATTGCTCCTGCGAGCCATGCGGGCCCTCGTAGCGATTGTGGTCGTTCTGATGGTGCGGCTCGATGTAGCTGACGAAGAGGACGAAGGGCCGATCGCGGTCGCGCTCCTGGAGGAACTGCAGCGCGACGTCGGTCACGGCATCCACGCGATAGCGGCCCTCGGGGAAGTCATATCGCGAGCCATCGCCCCAGAACATGTGACCGTCGTAGGAGTGTGAGGTGAACTCCAGCACATCTGAGGCGCACCACCAGTCCCAGCCGCCGCGGAACTGCTTCGGCACGGGCTGCTCACGGTAGTTGCGTTCAGGTTCGGGGCCGGAGGCGAGGTGCCACTTGCCGACGTAGGCGGTCTGGTAGCCCCACTCGGTGAGCCAGTGGGCGACGGTCTTCTCGTCCACGGGCAGGTGGATGTTGTTACGCCAGCAGCCGGTGGCTTCGGGGTACTTTCCCGTCTGCAGCGACGAGCGCGC
>JAAYJW010000345.1 GCA_012522765.1 candidate division WS1 bacterium
GCAGACCCGCTTCACCGGCGCTAACGTGGATGGCGCGTATGTCGATCCGGGCGAGCACTGGCGCGTGGTGGTGACGCCGATGGCCGGCGACATCGCAGGCCCGACGGCCGAGGCCTCGGTTGTGGTAGCCGACGCAGCACCCGCCCTGCCGAACACGCCGCCCTCCGTCTCGCATGTGGAGGTCACACCCGACCAGCCGGTTGCGGGCGACACATTGACCGCCACCGCCTATGGCTGGCGCGATGAAGAGGGCGCAAGCCCCGATGCGCGATGGGAATGGCAGTGGAAGCGAGGCTCGCAGTGGATCACGATCCCCGGCGCCAATACGCATATCCTCACCCCTGACAGATTCGGGCGAGGAGCCAGGCTCCGGGTCATCTGCACTCCGTGGGACGGTGCTGACTACGGTCAGCCCGTCAGCGCCGACGTCAACGTCAGCAATGGCAAGACGAAGCTGACCGGAGGCACCACATCAGGGTCCCTCACGAAAACCAAGAGCGGCTAGCTGCTCTCCGCCCTCTGCCTGACCCGAGAAATCCCCGCCGACAATCGTCGGCGGGGATTTTCTACGTACGCGATGGGGGCCGTCCTGAATGCATGACGTGGAAGCGTTGCTTCTACCGGTGAATCGTCGCGGCGAGCATAAGGGCGCGGGATGATCCCAGCCCGTAGGCTTCACCGGCCGACGTAGATGAAGTCCCTGACTCAGTCGTCCAGTATGGCAGGATAAGCGGTATCGCCGTTCGATAGCTGCTCTTCAGAGGCGTCCGGCGACGTCTTCAGGCAGATCACCTCTCATCACATGGCCCATGGCTCGACAGCACCCCGGTAGTCTCACCACAACATGCTCGCCATACTTCCCGGCATTGCTTCCGCAGAATATCCTCGGCATTTGGGGCCGATACCCGATTCTGCGATCCCGATCGATCGAGTATCCTCACTCACGCTGAAAGATCGCCCATGCCAATGATCGCCGCAGCCGACCGGCACTCCTCAAAAATCCTCGAGCAGTTGTGCCGACAGCAGTGGCGACTGTGCATTCCGCTCACCGTCGCGAGCGGAGACTGGGACACGGTCCGAGTGGTGGAGCAAAGTGGAGGGTAACTGATGAGCGTAGGCACGATTCTTCATGTCGAAGACGATCCCAACATCGCGTTCGCCATAGAGCGGCGCCTGTCCAAGGTTGGCTACGACGTCGTCGGTGTGGATCGGGGGCGACCTGCGCTGGATTGCGCCGACCGGCGAGCCATTGATGTCGTGGTACTCGACCTGATGCTCCCGGATATCCCCGGCGAACGCTTCCTGACGCTATTGCGCGAGAAGAGCAATATGCCGGTGATAGTCACCTCCGCGCGCAGCGAACTGGAGACCCGCGTTGACCTGCTGCGCGAGGGTGCGGATGACTTCCTGGTGAAGCCGTTCGATCTCAAGGAGCTCGAGTGCCGGATCGAAGCGGTTCTGCGGCGTTCGCGCAGCGCCGGGGTGATGACCGCCGCCGCGGAGCGTGGCGATCCCAGCTACTCAACGCTGAAGTACGAGGATATCGAGCTCTGCATCGACTCTCGCGAAGTCTACGTCCGGGGCGACAGCGTGGATGTCTCGCCCACCGAGTTCAAGCTCCTGCGCTACCTGATGGAACGGCCGGGCACGGCAGTGGGGGCCGAGCAGTTGATTGAGTGTGTCTGGGGCTACGACGGCTACGATCGGCACATCGTGGAGGCGAACATCCACCGCCTGCGTCGCAAGGTTGAAGTGGACCCCACCAACCCCGAGCGCATACTCACCGTCCGCGGCTACGGCTACATGTTCGGGGCGAGCAGCCCCGCCACCGCTATGGCCGCAGCGGGGTAATCGGCGGTAGTCGGATCTCAGGCCCTGTCAGTGCGACCGCGCCGGCTGAGCTCAAGGCGGTGCCCGAACGGCGGCACATGCGCGAGCCCGCAGCCGGCGTTGCTCTCCTGAAGCTTCACCCGGAGTGCCGCCAGCACCTCTGCCAGCAGCGGCCAGCTACCCTCGCCGTCGGGCCATAGCAGCTTCAGGAGCAGCTCCGGAGGCGACACCCGGGGCGCCCGCTCCATCAGCACCGCCAGAAGCCTCGCCTCCATCGGTGACAGGGCCATCTCACGGCCATTGAAGCCGAGGCTGCGCTGATCGGTGTTCAGGGTGACGTGGCCGTAATGCAGCACGCCGCGACTCGGCAGGCACATAGAGGCTTTCCCCTCACGAAAATTCGCAGGTCGCATGACCATCGGTTCATAATCTCCCTCTGCAGGCGGCTCGCAGGAGCCTCTACGCCCAGCGGACGCCGATAAGATCCTCCACATAATCGCGCACCGCAAGCCCGATCTCAGGATCGTCAAGTGCGTAGTTCAGGAACGCGCGCGCATACTGCAGCAGGTTGCTCAGGCCGAAGCAGTGTTCGCCGTGCAGCGGCCTCGTGGCCCACACCGCATCGCGATCATGGGCCAGCCTGCGCATGGCAGCCACCAAGTCCACGCGATGCTGCCTGGGCGCGTCCTTGAGATAGTCCAGTATCACCGGTCGGCAGGCGTAGCGTCCGGCGAGCGCGAAGCGACTCGCCTCCTCACCCGGAGTCGGATGCTCGATCAAATCGCGCACAAAGAATGACTGCTTGCTGTCTATGCCGCCGATCGAGCGGATTACCGTGTGGATGGGGATCTCCGCCGGAGTGATCTCCTGTGCCGCGATGACGGCGTCGGCTCCCGCGTCCTCCAGGGCGTCAACGAGTCGCGCCGCCATAGCCGGCTGCCCCGGCAGGATAGCCCATACCGTATTCGCCTCGATCAGCAGGAACGGCTCTCCCTGCAGGAAGCTCTCCACGGCCAGAAGACCATCGCCCACCGTGCTGTCGCCGGGCATGGACATCCGGTGCAGCTTGATCCTGTTGGCGCCGTCGAGGGCCCGCGTCGGAAGGCACCAGCCGAGCACCTCCCCGTCGTCTCGTGCGTCCCACTCAAGCAGCGGCGACGGGACGCTGGCGTTGGAGAGCAGATAGGCCTCCGTGACACCGGCGGAGGCCAGCTCGTCGAGCAGCAGCTCCAGAATCAACCGACGCCCCAGCGGGAGCATCTCCAGGCCCATGAGGCTCGACGCCGAAAACGCATACCGCGTTGGTTGGATTGCCCAAATGACCCCGCGTTTGATCAACATGACAACTACCCCTCAGGTGAACGACGCCGGCTTGTCCCCCGGCCGATCGATCACACGATCAACTACGTCGCTGCGAACCCCGGCGCTACTCCGATGGGCGAGCCTGCTGAGCCGCACCTGCCATGGTTCTGTCGGTGATCCGTTCATCCGGTATGACGGTCTGCGGGCGGCTCTCGGGTACACTCAACCTCTCGCGCCCCGTAAGGTCGCTGAAGAGCCGGTCGAACCTGTCGGCCGTGGTCTCCCAGTCGTGATTGGCCGCCACATGACCGCGGGCTCTATCGCGCTGAGCCGCCACCAGATCCGGCCGGTCGAGCAGGCCCTGCATGGTGCTCAGAAGCGCCTCGGTATTGCCAGAATCAAAGACGTAACCGCAGGGACCGAGGGCCTCCACGTTCCCCGGGATGTCGCTCGCAATCACGCATCTCCCGTAGCTCAAGGCCTCAAGGACCGACATCGAGATACCCTCGAGCATGGACGGCTGCACGTAGATGTAGGCGTTGGAGAACAACTCGGCCAGTGTGTCGCCGGTCTGGTAGTCAGTAAAGATGACGTCATCGGGCGCCTGCGAGAGTATGCGCTGGGTGTAGCCGTCCGAGGAGTTGACACCGCCAACGATGACAAGCCTGCGCGAGGTGTCGAGTTCGCGCCACGCTTCCATCAGGTGCTCGAGGTTCTTCTCCGGCGTGAGCCGGCCGACAAAGAGCACGTAGCCGTTCTCCTCCAGCCCCCAGCGGCGGCTGATCTCTTCGGCCGGGCGCAAGTCGGGCATCTCGACGCCACTGGGGATGTAAGTGGTCTGAGTGCCGAACTCGTCGGCATAGTATCGCTGCAGCCGCTCGGACACCACGGTCAGCGCATCCGAGAAGGTGACAGGTACGCGCGCCGCCGCGCGCATCATGGCGGCGGCCGCACCACCCCACTTGGCGCCCTCCCAGTCAAGACTGTGGATGGTGGTCACCAGCGGCAGGTGCCGCCTCAGGCGCAACATCGGCAGCACGATGCCGGGGGCCGAACCATGCAGGTGTACCAGGTCGTAGTCCCGGCGCAGGACGTCCAGCGCCGAGGTGAAGGTATGGCTGAGCGCATCCAGATACTTGCCGCGGAGGCCCGGCGAGAGGCGGCGCTTGATGCCCTGATACGGCGGCGGGTTCTTACCCGCGGCCTCATCGAGATACTTGCGCCGGCAGTAGACGGTAACGTCGTGACCGCGCTCCACCAGCCGCGAGCCCAACTGCAGCGTGTACGTCGCGATGCCGCCCATGCATGGAACCGATTTTGCTCCGAGTATCGCTATCTTCACGGTCTTCTCCGTTGGCAGCGACTGTGATATGTGATCGCGGATCAGGTCTATAGTCGCTCGATCGGCACGCGTTCTGGCAGAAGACAGGGATCAGTCGCCACCCGCGCCGGTCGGAAGCTCCTCTCTTCCTCCGCTGAGCATCGGCAGCAGTATCCCGCCATCGTAAGCGGCATCGTCGGGTGCCGCTGCAGGTGGCTTCGCCTGCCTGTCTTCCCGCTGCTCGCGAGGAGCAGGGTCATCCTGTGTCGGCCCCTTGGCACGACGATCCTGCAGATCGTGAAGCCAGCCGATGATGAGGATGAGCGAGAGCACCGCCGCTCCATAGACGATGAGATCTGAGAATCCATGAACGACCACGCCGAGTGCGAAGTCGGGCCCGAAGTACTGCCCGATGAGCAGCACAAAGACCAGGCGCGTCACGTTGGCGAAGAGCACGAGCGCCGGGATGATTGCCACCGCCGTGATTTTCAGGTTCCGTGAGAGCCCCGACAGCTCCACCAGCACGAAGCCTGTGAGCAGCAGCGCAATGAGGGAGCGCATGCCGCTGCATTCCTCAGCCACCACGAAGGTGAAGCCGTTGAGGTCGAGGTTGACGCCCTGCTGGATCACCTCGAGCCCCACCAGCGGCGTCATCGCGCCTGTGATCAGCGCGGAGATCCTTTGCAGCGGCATCGCCAGCATGCCGATGGCGTGTTCGGGAATGGGTATGGCGAAGATAAGGAGTGCAAAGGGCGCGGCGGTGAGGCCAAACGCTCGGGTGCCGTAGACAGCGGCGACGACTCCAGCAATAAGCACCGGCAGGGCGGCACCGGCGAGAAGCCGGGTCCCGGTGCGCGCGGAAGCCCAGTACATCAGTAGCCCAGCGCCAAAGATTGCGAACCCCACGAGGGATGGCCGATGTTGCATCGCCTTGAGTTGGGGCCATCGCCGCCAGATGAACCAGCCGACCAGCGGCGGCACCACCATGCAGTGATACTGCGATGAGTCAGAGAACCAGCGCCGAACGAAGACGGAGCCGACGTTCGCATACATGGCCAGCAGGAGTACGCCGGTCGCGGCCACCCAGATCGCAGTGGCCGGGTCCTGCCTGACGCGCTCAACCAGTTTCGTCACGAAGCCGTTCGCCATGGTAGCTCTTTCCAATCGCGTGGCTGTCTGTCGCGATGTTCCGGGCCCGGGGGGCACTCGGCGCGCGAATGCCCCCCGTTTGTCGCGTCCAGTTTAATCCTTCCGCCGGCGTGCAAGTGCGACTGCCGGGGCGCCTGCCAGTAGCAGCAGCAGGCTGATTGGTTCGGGCGTCGGAGCTTCCACCGTGCCGTTCCATTGGGCGATCCCGTTGTCGATCCGGTATACGGTCGGTGCCGGTGGACCAGTCGAGCGGATCTGGAACCAGCCGATCGCCACGTCGGTATTGGCTGCCGTGCCGGGGTCTGTCGGCGGGCCGATACCTGCGTAGCCCGTCAAGTAGCCAGTATCGACACCTGGTTCGTAGTACTCGGGGACCCCATCACCATCCTCGTCCTGTCCCCAGAAGGTCAGGTTACTCCACAGCAGGGAGTGACCGAGTCCCGTCGGGTTCTCACCAGGAGCGAGATCCACTGCAACCGCAGGTATCCACGTGTAGCCCTGGGTGAACCCGCTGGCGTCGCTCGAGTCGGGAGCCGGTAGCGTCCCGACCGGCAATGGCGAACCAACGACTTCCTCCCAGTCAGGCGCGCCACCGATATCGAGGAACCATTTGCTGAGCGTCTGGTCCAGCGTCTGGTCCGCGAAGATCGAGTAGCTGTAGTAGTAGTAGCCGTCAACCGACGTGTTGTCGTAGACGTTCCACGTCACGTAGACATTCGCCGATCCATTGGATGCCACGGCGGGAACCGCTGCCAGCACTACCACTACCGTTAGAATGACGAGTCTCTTAATCACGCAGTCTCACCTCCTCCGCCCCCGCGTTGCGTGCTCGTCTCGTCGTTCGCAGTCCGTTCCTGCATGGACTGCGCGTTGTGTCTATGATGAGCCCGCATGATCTGGGCCCATCTTCTTCAGGGAAGCACTCGCCCCGGCGAGTGCCTCCTGAGGAGCGTCGGTAGGGCGGGATCCATGATCCACAGCTCGCGCCGTGCATTCGCCCGCCCGGTCGCTGTCTAGTCCCGCCGCCGCCGGCGTGCGATCGCCACGGCCGGGGCTCCTGCGAGCAACAGCAGGAGGCTGATCGGTTCGGGTGTGGGTCCTTCCACCTCACCGAACCACTCAGCGTGCCCGTTATCGATCCGGTACGCCGTCGGAGCTGGCGGACCGGTCGAGCGGAACTGGAACCAACCGATCGCTACGTCGGTGTTAGCGACCGTGCTCGGGTCGGTCGGAGGACCGATACCCGCGTAGCCTGCGAGATAGCCGGTGTCTATACCGGGTTCGTAGACTTCAGGCACACCATCGCCGTCTGCATCTCTGCCCCACATCGTCGTCGTTTCCCACAACAGTGAGTGCCCCAGACCGGTCGGGTTGTCTCCAGGAAGCAGATCAACCGCGACGGCCGGCTCCCATGTATAGCCCATGGTATAGCCGGTTGAGTTGTCACTGGGGACCGCAGGCAGAGTGCCTGTCGGCGCCGGTGAGCTGATCACCTCTTCCCAGTCCGGTGCACCTCCGATGTCGAGGAACCACTTGCTGAGCGTCTGGTCCATGGTATCCACGGCAAAGATCGCGTAGCTGTAGTAGTAGAAGCCGTCAGCCGCCGTGTTGTCGTATACGTTCCAATTCACGTATACGTCACTCGGGTCTGCAAGCACGGACGGAGCCGTCGCTACCACTGCTACTGCGACTACCATCAGTATGAGCCGATAATTCACCTGTCGTCACCTCCTTCCACCGCGTCGGCGCGCTTTGTCGCTGTATGATCAAGGATCCGCTTGGCCGGGGCACCCGCGAACCCGTTCAGCCCTGTTGAGTCATGTGCGTCAGCCCGTCGGCGTCGTGCGCTTCGCTTCAACTTCCAGGAACAACTCCGGGTGGGCCAGCCGCGCTACCTGCCCGAACTTCTGAACGCCGCCGGTCCGTACCGCCTCCACCCATTCAGTCAGTGCAGCCTCCGGCACCGTCGCACTTCGTGCCCGCGAGACGTAGAAGTAGTGGTGGCCGAGACCCCGCTGCTCCAGTTGCGCCAGCGCATCCGGCGAGTGCGGGAGCAGGATGGCAGACTTGTTCGAATACCACGCAACCGCAGCGGGATCGTTCGTCAGGATCACTGCGTCGTCCGTCAGCCCCTCTTTGATCAATCCGAGGTTGGCCCGCGAACGTGCGGGAGGCATCTGATCGCCGACTATCATGGATGTCGCGGTCGGGAAGAGTACGAGCAGGAAGATTGCCGCGGCGATCCCGCCGCGCGTCAGTTTCGTCGCGTCCATGCGCCGCAGCACGTCCACCAGGGCGCCCGCGGCCAGCACCACCGCGATCGGCATGACGACCGCGAGGCCGTCCAACCTGTTACTAAAGACCGATAGACTGATCGCCTGCAGCACGAAGATCGCAATCATCGCCCGCCATATCGAGCGGCGGAAGTCCGTCCTTCCGAAGATAAACGCGGCGAGGATCAGGAACGGGAAGAGGTAGGGCGTCAGCATGCCCGGCCCCCCCCGGTAGACCTGGATGAGCGCGCCGATCATCTTCTCGCCGATCTGCCGCGGATTGCTGAACGCGAAGCCGAGCACAGAGGGCGCCTCCGAAGGCATCTGCTGGTAGATGCTCAGGCCGGGGTAGGCCTCCGTGTTGGTTAGCAACTCGTAGGTCGCCAGCGGCGGCAGCGGCGTGCCGGCGACCATCACGTTCCGCACGCCCCACGGCGCCAGCACGATCACCATCGCGGCCGCGAAGACGCCGATCGAGCGCAGGCGACTGGGACTTCCGACGCTCGCAAGCAGCGCCAGCGGGATCGCCAGCAGCATGCTGGTGAGCCCGGACAGCCACGCGATGCCGAGGAACGCCCCCGTGACCGCCGGCCAGACGATGGACGGGCGCCTTTCTGGATCGCGCTCTATCGTCTCCACGGCAGCATTTCTGCTTCGGACCGCTGCCCAGATGGCGAGCGTCACCAGCAGCCCCGCGAAAGTCGCGCCTGAGCCCGTCAGCGCGTGACCGATGGCGTCCACGCTCACGAAGAACAGCGCGGCGCTGAGCAGCCCCACGGTGCGGTCCCACAGACCGCGGCCGATCGCGTAGATCACCAGGCCCGTGAGCAGCAGCATCAGCCCATTGAAGAGACTGACACTCGCGTCACCTGCGCCGCGGGCGTGGAAGAGCAGCGACAGTGCGTATGAATAGACCGGACCGCCCCACAGCGACGGCATGGCGCCCTCTGCGTTGGGGGCTGCATACCGCAATGCGAGCGGATAGATCGCGCTGGTCATGAGACCCTCACCCTGCCGGACATGGCTGGCGATCTCGGCGGCCTGGAGCGAGCCGGGCAGGATCAGCCCGCCAAAGCGCGCGGAGTAGAACCGTCCGAAGACGCCGACCCCGAGCAACGCGATCAAGACACCCACGGCGATAGACTTTGCCAGTGCATTCATCCGCTCTGAATCTCGCCGCGCAACTCGCGGCTGAGCCGTCGCACTGCGGACGCCAGTGGTGGTGTCCGGCAATTCTCTCGCTGTCTGCTGTGTCGCCAACTTCACTCACCCTTTGTTGATCGCATAGCACACGAAACGCTCAGGCTCCCGGTCGTGAGACGGCCATCAACTCACGGAGCATCGGTCCCACAGACGCCACTATCTCTCGACCCGCCTCTTCAGCGTCAGCGCCAGAGGCGGCGGGAAGCAGTAGATACATGCTCGCCCACCCTCGCCGGTCACCCAGCAGCCGGTCGCGCCATGCGAGGAACTGCGCTCGCTTGATCGATGGCGTCTGAGATCGCGCGGATGTGAACCAGGTAGCCGCGATGCGTTCAGCGGAGCGCTTCTGCAGGTGCTGTATCCTCACGTCCATGACGCCGTCAGGGCTGCGCCAGATATGCTCCTGCTGCGGCGTCCAGCCGCCTGCCGTTGCAGCCAGCGACCAGTCGCGAAGGCTGCCGAGGCGCGTGTAGGTCGCCTGCACCCGCAACAGCGCCTCCTGTCCCTCGGCGTTCTCGTAGATCCGCTCGAGCATCAGATACGCGTTGTCGTCGGCCATTCGCATCTCGTCACTGACCGCCGTCCAGCCCCCGATCTGCCGAGGCAGGCTGTCGAGCGCGATGCCCTCAGGTGACACCTCGCCATGCTCGGTCAGGCCTGTGAGCATCGTCACCGCAAGTAGCGCGACAACGGCTACCTGGGCCGCACGATGCCCTGTGGCAGGCTGAACCTGGACTTGCTCGATGGCCGCCGACAATCTGCTCACCTCGCCCCGTCCGCCTTGAGTACCGCCGCAACGGTCCCGAGGACTATTCGCGCGTCCGTCGCCAGCGAGCGGGTCTGGAGGTACTCCATGTCCTTTGCCAGCATGTAATTCGTATCGCCGTTCTTGCGCCCGGAGATCTGCCAGAGACCCGTCATGCCGGGGGTGACCCTCAGGCGCAGTTCGTTGCGGTAGTCGTAGATCGGGCGCGAGATGGGCCTCGGGCCGACCAGTGACATCTCCCCGCGGAGGACGTTGACCAACTGCGGCAACTCGTCGATGCTGGTCTTGCGCAGGAAGCGCCCGATCGGGGTCACACGCGGGTCGTTCTCCACGCGGATGAGCGGGTCAGCAGTGTTGTTGACATCATGCACCTGCTCCAGACGCTCTTCAGCATCCGGCACCATAGTGCGGAACTTGAGAATCTCGAAGGGGACGCCGTTACGACCGGGGCGCTTCTGCCTGAAGATCGCCGGTCCCGGGCTGGTGAGCCTGATCAGCAGCGCGGTCACGGCCAGAAGCGGCAGAAGCACCACAAGTGCCACGGCACTGACGAAGAAGTCGATCGTGCGCTTCGCGCTCTCGTAGGTTGATGATTCGGCGATATCAACCGGCTTTGCGTCTACCGCTGGGATGAGCCGGATCGTTTCAGGATGTGCCTGTGCGCCTCTTCGCGCTATGATCATATTGCCCATACACGTCACCCCGTCGCTCCATCCACATTGAACTCTCTACTGTCAACTGCTCGGCTGCGGCTCCATACCACGAAGACCCATCGCCACCTCTTGCTGCATGGGCTGATATGAGCCGGGCACTACCTTCTCGAAACTGTAGCCGAGGTTTCTGAAGACATCGGCAGCTCTCGTGAAGGTGGTCTCATCAGGGCAGATGCCGATGATCGCGCCACCGGAGCCGGCGAACTTGGCCGGAAGGCCGAGGCTGCGGGCGGTATTGACCATCTCGAGGTTGATCGCCCCGAGCCCCTCGTCCCCGTACAGGCTCCGGCGCAGGTCGAAGTTGCGGTTCATCAGATCGCCCAGTGTGTCCCAATCGCCATCGACGAGGGCTTCACGCGCAGCATCGGTGTAATCGGCCCACGCCCGAATGGCGGAGATGACCTCCGCGTCGCCCGCGTTGAAGCGATGTCGGACGTCGTTGTGCATCTTCCCCGACTCGGAAGGTACTGAAGTCCACGCCAGGTAAAGCGGCGGCAGGAGGCTCAGAGGCATCTCCTCATAGATGCCGTAGCCCTGCCGCTCCATGTGCTGCGGATCGAAGTCCATGTAGACCATGCCGCCGTGAGCCTGGATCACGCGGTCCTGCAGACCCGCGGCGATCCCAAGCTCCTCTGTCTCGACTGAGAGGATCAGGTTGGGCTGCTCCCACTTGGGGATGTCAGCCTCCGTAAGCCCGTAGAACTCCATGAGGCCGTGCAGAGCGGCGGTGATGATCGCACTGGAACCGCCGAGGCCGACCTGCCGGGGAATGTCGGTGTCGTATTGCAAGGCGAAGTTGCGGTCCTCAAGCCTGATGCCGTGGAGGCGGCAGTGCTCCTGGAACTTCTTGCAGGTGGCATAGAGGAGTCGTATGCCGCCGTAGTAGCCGTCGTTGGAGGCGACCTGCTCGAGCGCCGTCAGGCTTCCGAAGCTGAGGGGATCGAAGACGGGATGGCGCACGATCTCAACCGTGCTGCTCTCCCGCAGCGTGACCGCCGCGCCGAAGTTTCGTGTCAGGCAGGCGATGGTCTTTCCGCCGAAACCGTCGGATGGATTCCCCATGATGCCGACTCGTGCGCCGACCCACTTGCTAACGACCACTTGCCTCACCCCGTCCGCCAGATTGCCCAGAAGGAGCCGGACCGCGCCGGCCGGCTGAGCGGCTTGCGCACAGACCACGAATTCGACAGTGTGGACAGACCGATGGGTGACACCCGAAGGTAGCGAAGGGGCAGAGCACGCGGCATACCACGGCCGCAGGGTTACCGGGCGGAGTTGCTGTTGCACGATGCTCCGGGTCCTGTCGTCTGTGAGCGATAGTCTCCATGGCTCTCCCCGTGCGCTGCGTCGCGGCCCGTCAAGGGCTGCCGCGCCGCCGGCTGTCGCACGGTGGAGACGTGGGGTGCGTCCCGATGGAGGAGGGGAATATCTTGCCGGAGAGTCTCGAAGATGATAGACTTACTGCGGCAAGTATCCGACCCGGATGGTTTTTTGCTTGCCATGGGGTCAGCGAGTGGCACCTCGCTGGCCCCAACTTTTTCATCCGCCGACCTCTCACCAGGGGCCCCCGCGGGCCCCGCGTCTCCACCACTACATCGGCGTCCTGACACGATGGACCTTAGCACTGAAGCCGCATCAGGTCAATGCTCTGGCGCTCACAGAAGGCTCACAGCAGGGGAGAGGGAACGGAACGTCCCGCCCGGGGAAAAGGCCTACTGGTAGTAGCGGTGATAGGCCTGGTAGACTGTCGAGTCGGCATGAAGAATGTCGTTGACCACCACTCCGCCGACCGTTGCGCCGACCTCACGAAGCTCCTCGATCACGCGCCGTACCGGAACTACCCGGCTGCGCGCCAGAGTCACGAGAAGCACCATGTCCACCGAGTGGGCCAGGGAGATGGCGGTGCTGAAGCCCTCGACTGGTGTGCAGTCGATCAGCACATACTCCGCCCGCTGCTTGAGTTGCTCGATGGTGTCGCGCATCGCGTCCGTGAGGGCGAGGTCCGGGCCGCGAGCCACATCAGTTCCGGCCGGCAGCACGCGGAGCTGCTCGAGTTCTGTCTGCAGGAGCACTCCGTCGAGCTCAGCCTGCCCGGCGCAGACATCGGTAAGGCCCGGGGTATCCTCCGCCAGCGACAGCGCGGCCTCAAGTCCGGTGCCGTAGAAGTCGGCGTCCACGAGAATCGTGCTCCTGTGCACCAGCGCCAGCGCAGTGGCGAGGTTGATGGAGACGGTCGTCTTGCCCTCCTTCTCACCGGGACTGGTGATGAGGACCGAGCCGAACGTGTTCTCGTCCTTCATCGCCATCAAGGATGAGCGGAGGACACGGTAAGCCTCCAGATATGCTGATGGCTGCGGATTGGAGCCAAGTATTGTGTCGGTTTCAATCAGCACGAGAAGCTCCCTGTCTCAGAGTATTCCCCGATCGTCGTCGCTATCCTGACCCTGCGAAGGAGGCCCCGCCACAGCGGGCTGTGTCGTCGGGCCGGCCACGTCCGTCCGCGGGATGCCGGCAAGGACCGGTACCTCCAGGAGCAGCTCGGCCTCATGCGCATCCTGGAAGCTGAAGTCCACGTAGTAGATCGCGAAGACCAGCAGAATGCCGAGGATGGCGCCCGCGATGATCGCAACGATCAGCTTCAGGACGAATGAGGCCAGCCCGGTGGGGATCCGCTGCGCCTCAGCGGGTGCGATGACTTCGATCAGCGTCGTCGCCTCAAGTTGCTGCTCTTCGTAGTCCAGTCGCTCGAGGTGGTTGATAACCGCGTCGTAGTCCGCCCGCATACCCTTCAGCCGCGCGTCCACTTCCTCGTAGATCCGTGCGTCCCGGCTGATCTGCGGCAGCGAGTTGTGGATCTCGGTCGCCCGCTGCGCCAGCAGATCGAGCCTCCGGTTGATTGCCGCCGCTTCCACTTCCGCCTGTATCGCCGCCTCACGCAGGGCGATGGACCCAGGGTCAGTGCCCGTCGTCACGGCATCAGTGCGCACCGTCGCCAGCCTCTGGCGCAGACCGGCTATCTGCCGCTCGATCGCCTTCACAGCTTCATGCTCGGCGGTGCGGCGGGTAAGCTCCTCCTCGAGCTCCACCTGCTTTTGAGCGATCGCCTGCTGCAGCGCGGCCGCCTCGGGGTTCTGTATCGGGGTAGTGGTGGTGCGGCCTCCGCCGGTACTGCGAGCGCGTTCACCCAGAATGTCGGCTCGAGCGTCCGCGGTGCCGCGGGAGATCTCCGACGCCGACGTCTCGCTCTCTATCGTCCCCAGCTCGGTCGTCATCTGGCTCTCGAGCGTGGTCGGGGGCACACCACCATACGGCCCCACGATTGCATCCACATTCGCGCGAAGGTCGGCCAAATCTCCCTCGATATCCGGCAGGCGCTCCTGAAGCACTTTTCGGATAGCATCGATGCGCGCCAGGCGGTTCTGCCGCCACAGATCATCGAGCTTATCCATGACCGTGTTCGTGAAGAGCGTCGCCATCTCCCGTGGATCCTCGACGCTGACACCCTCACCCTGCGGGACCTCAACCGCCGAGGCCGATATGCGGGCGACGTCGCTCTCGCCCAGCCGCTCAGCCTGAGCGGGCTCAAGCGCCTCCTCCGCCTCCGGCGAGCTGATGCCCAGTTCGGCAGCCGCCGACTCGAAGACATAGCGGCTGTTGACGAACTGGCTGAAGCCGTTCCAGAACTCACCCTGGTTGTCCAGCGGCCCTATGAAGAGGTCGTTGCCCTGCAGGTACATCTCGCGCTTTGCGACATCGTGCAGCAGTATGCGGCCATCTGCCGGGTATACAGTCTCCTGCGGCAGCAGTCGTGTCAGCAGTACTGCCGCTGCTGCGAGACCAGCGGTCAGGACCACAAGCCAGATGCGGCGTCTGAGGATTCGGTAGTACTCAACGAACTCCATGAGCGCCCCCTGCCTGTGGCAGCGTCGTAACCTGCGATCTGTGGGCGTGGGCTACTTGCGACGAGCTACTTCCGCAGGTCAGGGTCATTTCACCTGCTCCGGATGATATGAATCAGCTCGGTAATGCGTCTGGTCCCGCGTTCAGAACAGCACGCCGAGTGTCACGGCTATCAGCAGTTCCCGGATGACGTCCCGCCATACGCCCTCCGGCATCTCGCGCGGCGCAACGTATATGACGTCGCCGGCATGTACCAGGTAGGCCGGATGTCCCGGCTGCACTTCCGCCAGTTCCAGCAGGTGGATGCCGCGGTCGCCCTCCCAGATCCGTTCCACCGTTGGCTTCTCAGCTTCAGGCGTGGCGGCGCGCTCCACTCTCGTGGTCGGGCGGTGGTAGTAGCCCGGGTCGAGAGGTCGAGATCGGCGCGCGGGTCTACCCGATGGCGCCACACTCTCCCCCTGCGTTGTGTCGCGAGCGACAACCGGCGCGGGGCGCTCTATCCGCTCTCGCAGCATACTGCCCCGGATGCCCTGGGCACGCATGTCCATCACTTCGCTGCGGCGCACGATGGCAATCTCTTCGACATCTGCCGCCGCTGACGGCCCTCCGGCCATCGCGATCACTTCAATGATAGTGTCGCCCTCGCGTATCGGGTAGGTGCCCGGATTGGCTACCGCGCCCAGAACGTACGCCTCGTCCTCGATGCGCGGGACGATGAACGTGTCGCCGGCGCGCAGGACCACGTTGTCGGCGGTATTGCCCTCTTTGAGTATCGCGTCCATGTCGATCTTCGTCGACTCTCCATCGCGGAGCAGCATGATCTTCGTGGTGTCCGCCAGCGGTGTGGCGCCCCCAACCACGGCCCACGCGTCCGCGATGGTCTTAGCAGAATCGACGGGAATGGGGCCTGGTCGCAGGACCTGGCCGACCACATGGACCACCTGCGCCCGTCGCGGCACCACGATGGCATCCTGCGGCTGAAGCGTCATATCCGCCTCGGCATCACCCTCAAGCAGCAGAGCGCGCAGGTCGACGCGGATTTGCCGCCCCTGCCGGAGCACGAAGCTGTCGGTCGGGTCGGCGTCAGGCGCCAGCCCTCCGGCCATGATGACAGCCTGCGAGAGAGTGTCGGCGCGGGCCGTCGGGACTGTCCCTGGGGTGTTCACGGCGCCGATGACGAATATCGGGGCGCGTTCGGGCACTATCAGGATGTCGCCTGAACGCACCGCCGTATCTACTCCCTCGGCGCCCGGCGGCGCTTCATCGGGCCTCAGGAGCGGCGTGAGGTCGAGCGCGATCCTCTCCCCGCCACGCAGCACGTAAGCCCTGCTGAGGTCGCCGTTCTCGCCCACGCCGCCCGCTGCGACTATCGCGGCGGAGGCGCTTCCGACGGCCGTGGCATCGAACGAGCCCGGAGTGGTGACGGCACCCGTCACCAGCACGGCGCGCGTGGCGGCCTGCGGCACCATCACTACGTCATCAAGCTGCAGGACAACGTCCTCGACGATCTCGGGGCGGCGCGCGTCCGGTCGCAGCAGCGGCCGCAGGTTGACCTGGATTACCTCGCTGCCACGCAGGATCTGGATCCCGGACAGATCGGCCAGTTCCGTCGGCCCGCCCGCCGCGATCACAGCGCGCGAGGCGGTAAGCGCGTCCTCGAGCGAGGCGAGCCCCGGCTGCGCGACGGCTCCGACTATGCGCACCGAACGCTGCCGCAGCGACGGGACAATGATAGCGTCCCCGGGCTCCAGCTTGACGTCCATCGGGATGATGAGCTCGCCGGAGTCCATCGGTCGCGTGAGAGGCGCCGACTCCCCGTTCCGCACAAGTACCATCCGCGTGAGGTCCGCCTCGGTCGAAGTCCCACCTGCCGCGCCGATCAGCGCCAGCGTAGTGGGATAGCTGCGAAGATCATAAGTGCCGGGGCGATAGACCGCGCCGAGGATGGACACCACGCGGCTGGAGCCGCTGAGTTGCAGGACTGTGACGTGAGGGTTGACGACATACTGGCGAAGCTTGCTCGCGATCTGCTCGCCCAGTTGGCTTGCGGTGAGACCGACGGCGCGCACTGAGCCGATCATCGGGAGAAGCACGTCGCCCTCGCCTCTGACGTAATAGACGCCGGTGACGGTAGGTTCGTCGCGGACCTCAATGGATACTACGTCTCCGGGGGCCAGTGGCGAGAGGCCGGTGTCGGCGATGTTCGGCATGACCGGCCCAACCTGCCCGATCTGCCCGGCGACAGGCGGTTGCTGCTCGGTCGGGGTCATGATCTGCGCGAGCATCACGGATGCGCCACTGTCCGTCGCCTGGGAAAGCTGAGCGGGAGCCGGAGCGGTATCTAACGCGTGAAGCTTCCGCAGGTTCGGCTGCAGGAGGCAACAGAGGGTCGCAAAGATGAGAATGCCAGGCCGTACACGCAAAGAAGCTGCACCTCCGGCTTTTATCGGCCGAGATCGTCCCACCTGGCGGTTCCACACCCTGCGGCGACAGCCGCACCCGGCCTTGCTGCATCCATGCTGCGGTTAGCGTCGGGTCCTGTGCCTCTTATTCCCGAACCTGGTCTGCTGATACAGTTACGCTCGGAAGTATAGGTAGTTGCCACACCCGCGTCAAGCATTAGTGCGATACAACTTCCGCAGTCTTCGCCCGCGGTGGGGTAATACAACCCCAACTTCTGCGGATGCTGAAGAACTCCTGCCGCAAGAAGACGTTAATTCTGCGGACGTTGCCTGCCGGAATCAGAAGGCGCAGGACCCGACTGGATGTCGGATCCTGCACCGGTCCTGGCCACGGCAGAGAACGTCGTCGCTGCCGAAACGCGCCTGATACCGTTCCTGTTGGCAGTCCTTGGAGGCTCAGCGCTCGTTAGTCCTGCCGTGGCAGATGTCCTGTTGTGACGTCCAGTCGGTTGTTGCTCCGCCATCAGCCCTTGCGGCGGCGATTGCGGAGGTAAGAAAGGCCCAGCGGGAGCATGGTCAGACCCATCAGAGCCCCGGGGGCCAGTTCGGGGGTGTTGTTCACCCACTCACTGTCCTCCCCGTCCTCGCCAAGCTGCCGAACGTGGATCGCCGTCAGCGAGCAGTCATCCAGCAGCCCTGTGAAGGCGGCGGTAAACCGCAGACTCTCCACAGGCTGGATTCTGCTCATCGCGCTCGGGACATTGTCAGTCCACTCGATCGCTGCGGACGGTATCCCCGGGTTGGTGGTGTCCCAGTCCGCCAGCGAATCCCACGACAACGTTCCGGTGTTCCAGATCTCTGCCGTGGCCCCGGCGCCGACATAGTTCGCGACGTCGTCATAGACGACGAAGCTTGCCATGTACTCGCCGTCGGGGGACTGCGGGAGTGACGTGCCGAGGTAGTCAAGCTCCCACTGGTACGTGTTGGTGCCCAAGTCTATCAGCGTACACGTCAGGTCGTACGCGCCTGCGTCAGCCACCGTCGAGGCAAATGGCGGCGCTGGCGCCGTCAGGCCAGCAGTGACGCTGATCGCCAGGATCACCACCACCGCCGCGGCCGTTCTGA
>JAAYJW010000346.1 GCA_012522765.1 candidate division WS1 bacterium
GCGCTTGAGTTCACCGCCGCCCGCGACTGCGCCCTCAGCGACTGCGAGATCGCCCATACCGGCCGCTATGGCGTCTTCTTCGGCCCGGACTGCTCGGGCAACACCATCGAGCGCTCGCATCTGCACGATCTCGGCGCGGGTGGTGTGAAGATCGGCACGCCCGACCGCCCGCAGGAGCTCGTGCGCATCCCGCATCACAACACCGTGGACAACAACTTCATTCACAACGGAGGGCATATCCATCCGGGAGCGACCGGCATCTTCGTGGCCGTCGCACGCAACACCACTATCACGCATAACGAGGTCTCCGACCTCCGCTATACAGGTATCTCGCTCGGCTGGAACTGGCAGATCGCCTACAACGGAACGCGCGAGAATCTCGTCGAGCACAATCACGTGCATGACGTCATGCGCGTGCTCGATGACGGCGGCGGGGTCTATTCGCTGGGCCTCACGCCCGGCTCCGCCATCCGCGGCAACCACATCCACCACGTCGGCGCAGGCCGCGATGTCGGCCACGGCATATACCTCGACGGCGGGAGTTCGGGTGTGCTTGCCGAGGACAACCTCTGCCACGACTGCGGCGCGGGCGGCATTCGGCAGCAGCATGGTTCATCGGCGCTGACTATCCTCAACAACATCTCGGCCTTCAACGGCTTCGGCCTCGGGGTCGACTCCGAGCGCACGAACATCTGGCAGTACAACATCGTGCTGATGGAGGGTAATCAGACGCCCTTCCGCCCGGTAGCCGAGTGGAAGAGCTACGACAAGATCATTGACTACAACCTCTACTGGCACACCTCGGGTGAGGCGCCGAAGTTCCTCGGCTTCACGTGGGATGAGTGGCGTGAGAAGGAGGGCATCGAAGACATCTGGTACCGGGCGAGGATGGACCCGCACTCGCGCTTCGCCGATCCGCTCTTCGTGGACGCGGAGGCGCGGGACTTCCGCCTGCAGCCGGATTCGCCGGCGCTCGCGGTGGGCTTCAGGCCGTTCGATCTGGACGCCCCGGGCCTCTACGGGGACGCAGAGTGGACCTCGCTGCCGGAGAGGCATCCGCCGCTGCCGCTTTTGGCCACCGAGCGCGGCAAGGGGATGCTGCTGGTGGTGGATGACTTCGAGACCACGCCGGTCGGCCACAAGCCTGCGTATGCGGCGATCGTTGAGGCTGAGGCTGAGGGCGCGTATATCGAGGTGAGCGATGATCGCGCGCGTTCGGGGGAGCATTCGGTGAAGTTCGTGGACACGGCAGAGGCGCCGGTCTACTACCACCCGCACATGTACTACGCGCCGCGGCTGTCGGGTGACATGCGGCTTACGATGAGCTTCGATCTCTACCGCGAGCCGGGCGCGATGCTCTGGCACGAGTGGCGCACTACAGCGGCGACGGAGGAGGTCGGGCCGTGCATCTACATCACCGCGGAGGGCGAGTTGGAGTTCAATGAGCATCGCCCGTCGGGGGTGACGCTGCCGGACGGCGAGTGGCTGCGCTTCGAGATCGCGGACGGGATCGGCAGGTATGCCGACGGGCGCTGGTCGCTGCGGGTGACGGACGAGGCGGGCGAGGTGCTGTTCGCGTCGGACGACCTTGAGTGCGGCCCGAAGTTCGACCGCATCAAGTGGCTGGGCTTTGTAGCGAATGGCATGGCGCCGGCGGTGATGTACGTGGATGACGTGCGGATGCTGGAGGAGTAGGGGGGCCTCACCCCCCCGGCCCCCCTCTCCCTGCACTTCGCTGCGCGAAGTGTGGCGGGACGAGGGGGGAGGAACGACTACGCCCCATCCGCCGCCGTAAAAGCCCCCCTCGTCCCGAGGGACCGCGCAGCCTGCCTTGCGCCTGAAGATAGCTTCCGCGCGCGGTTACGAGGGAGAGGGGGGTGCAGTTTGCGCAGCAAACTGCGGGGGGTGAGGCCCGTACGAGGGAGGAGAAACAATGCAAGACGGACCCAGGCGCCTCATTCGGAGGGCTGCGGAGAAGCACAAGGTCAAGTTCGCGCGCGAGCAGCGGCGCGAGGCAACCCGATCCGAGGAGAGGCTATGGCAGGAACTCAGGGGGAAGCGTTTGGGGGTTAGGTTCCGGCGCCAGCATCCGATCGGAAAGTTTGTCATCGACTTCTTCTGCAATGAACGGCGACTCGCCGTTGAGATTGATGGCCCGGTGCACGAGAAGCAGCAGGGCTATGATCGCTACCGGGATGAGTGGCTGGCTGAGCAGGGGATTCGCGTCCTGAGAATCCCCGATGAGGATGTGACCGAGAACATCAGTGGTGTGCTGGACCGGATCCGCGAAGCGCTAAAGTAGCGCTAAGTCGGGCCTCACCCCCCCCGGCCCCCCTCTCCCTTGCGCCATAGACGACATGGCGCGTCGGGACGAGGGGGGAGGGAAGGCAACGGCCTACGGGTCCCGCCCGGGGGCGGGATGCCACATGAAAA
>JAAYJW010000347.1 GCA_012522765.1 candidate division WS1 bacterium
GGGGGAGACCGGTGGAGGAGTGGCCCGCCGATGAACTGCGCGCCACGGTCGGGCTGGTCTTCGAGGACCCACGCGATCAGCTATTCATGCCGACGGTCGTCGAGGACGTCGCATTCGGGCCGCTGAACCTTGGCCTGCCGCCGGAGCGGGCGCGCGAGAGGGCGATGGAGGTGCTGGCACGCGTGGGAGCCGCGGGGCTGGCGGAGCGCGCGCCGCATCACCTGTCGGCGGGGCAGATGCGGCGGGTGGCGCTCGCGACGGTGCTCGCGATGGAGCCGGAACTGCTGGTGATCGATGAGCCGGTGATGGCGCTTGACCCGGAGGGGCGGGAGGCGGTGATCGCGCTGCTGGCGGGGCTGCCGCAGGCGAAGATCATCGCGACGCACGACCTCGCGCTGGTGCTGGAGCTATGCGATACGGTGGCGGTGCTGGATGGCGGGCGGATACATGCGAGCGGCCCGGCGCGAGAGATCCTCGCCGATGAGGCGCTGCTGCGCGCGCATGGGTTGAGGGTGCCGGGCAATGGCGGCGCGTCGATGTCGTAGGTCGGACAGGCAATGACTCGATCACCATGTGGCACGGGCGCCGCGCCCGTGCGTCGTTCCGTGCACACCGATTCTCCGAACGGCCCACGGGCGGGGGCGCCCGTGGCACGTGAACGACTACGGCAGCGGCGAGATGCACGGCGACGGCACAGGTCGGCACGGTGGCCGACCTCTCCAACGATATGCGGCAGTCTTTGCCGTTGTGGCCCCTGCGCCCTCGCAGGGGGCGACGCGGAGCGTCGCGATCGTCAACGTGTCCTACGAACCGGGGGCGCCAGGTATTGCGCGTAAGACAGGCGTTCGTGCCTGTCAGTGGTCCCCCAGCAGCAGCCACACCGGGCTTGCCCACGCCATCTGGCCGTCCGCTTGCAGCACCCGGAGGTAGTAGAAGACGAAGCGAGGGCCGCCGTCTATCGGCGTCAGCGCCAGCGGCTCCAGCGGGTCCTCGTCCGTCCACTCCAGCGTAAGGTCACTGTCCTCCGGCCGCAGCGAGTGTACCACCTCGTTGTTCCGGATGATCTCCACCTGCGCCAGCTTCGCCTCGGCGGCGATGAACGCGTCAATCGTGCGCGCTTTCGCAAGCTCCGGGCGCTGCGCGACCTGCACCTCATCGCCCATGAAGGCATCCGCCACCCGGAAGAGCACGATCATCCGCGCGCCGGTAGTGGCGTATGTATGCCGCTCATACATCGCCTGGAAGATCGCCTCGCGCGTCAGTTCCGGCGCCCAGACGCCCATCAGGCCGTCGGCGTAGCGGAAGGGTTCGGCGCCTGTCTTCACCGGATCTCCCGGGTGGCCGAGGTGGTCATCGCCGCCGCCGACAAAGCCGAGGCGCCTGCCCATCTCCAGCGCGCGTTGCACAAAGCCCTCCGGCACCTCGCCGCTGTCCATCGGCACGTCCACGAAGCCGCCCTGCGGCAGACCCGCCGGCCGCATCGGGTAGGGATTGCCGTCGTGGATCGAGCACTCCGAGTTGCCCCACGAGGAGTAGATCTCCACGAGGCGCTCTACTGCCGGGTCGTGCTGCGAGTAGTCGCAGAAGTTGCCGTTCGAGGCGGGATGGTGCGGGATGACGATCGAGCGGCAGTCACATTCGCGTAGTCCCGCGAAGAGGTCCGATGGCCGCGGGTACTGCTGGTCGCTCGAGCGCAGCATCGGGAGGCCGTCGCGGTCGAAGTAGACGTTGCGGTCGCCGTCTCCGTTGCGACGCCACTTCGCCCACTCGTAGCCGAGCAGCGTCACGAAGCGGCCGGGATCGTTGCTTTCCGCGGTGACGCGCTGGATGACTTCCCAGTCGGCGTCGGTGGTTTCATGCTCGTGGTCGTGATCGCCTACCGCGCCGAAGTCGAGGCGGTTGTCATCGCGCATGCACGCGTAGTAGTCCTCGACCGTGCCGACGCCATCGGAGCGCTCGGTGTGGCCGTGGATCACGCCGAAGTAAAGCTGCGCCTGGTCGTGCTTGGTGATCAGGATCGGGTTTGAGACATACTTGATGTCGCTGATGCTGTCCACCGCGATGATGCGCACGAGGCCGCGGCTGAAGGCCTTGAAGCCATCCACGATCATGACGCCGCCCGGCCCGACGAACTTGACGCTCTCGGGGCCGGTGACGAGTTCGGTGTCACTGATCTCCAGCGAAAGCTCGCCAATGTACATCGAGGCCACGTTGCCCTGAACGTCCTCGGCCTTCAGCGCGATGCTGAACTGCTTTCCCGCCGGGACGGTTGCCGGCGCCAGCACACGGATCGTATCCATCGGCCCGCCGGTCACGTTCATCGTCGCCTCGCCGATCTTGCTGAACTTCCCGTCGCCGCCGGACGGCTCCGCGACCAGCACCTCCACCACCTTGTTCGGCTGAGAGAAGCTCTGCGGCGTGGAGCCGGTCCCGCCTGCGGAGGTGTCGCCGAGGATGACCGTCAGCGTCTCGTCCTCAGCCAGCGGCGCATCGAGCACCGTCAGGTCAATCGCCGGGCCGCGGAACTCCTCGCCCGGTGGCACGGTGACGGTGAGCGATCCGCCGCCGCTGCGCCGGCCGCTGACGTACTCGCGCGCCTCCGGATCGGACGTCTGAGGCCGCGTCCAGTCGCTCGGATTGCCGCGCGTGCCACCGAAGACGATGCGGACGATGCCGCCCTCGGCGACACTTACGCCGCTGATGGTGATCGTCCACGTGCCGGGCACTGAGGCCATCGCCTCAGGTGGCTCAATGCTTAGCAGCGACCGCTGACTCGACTGTTTCTGTGTCATGTCATCTCACAACCCGGGGTCTGATTCCGTCAACATGAGGGTTTTCGCCGTCGCCGGCGCTGATGCCTGCGCGGGTGCTACACGTCCAGGGCGGGTGCCTGCCCCTGCAGCGGGGCCTCATCCCGCAGGCGCTCCGTCAGGCGGGTGTAGCGGCGCTGCTCGTCGGTGTTGAGTGCCGCGCGCATCACGCCGTTCGAGTTGCCGACGATCACCGCGAGCTTCTGAGCACGCGTGAGGGCGGTGTAAAGCAGATTCCGCCGCAGCATGATGTAGTGCGTGGAGTGCATGACGATGACCGCGCAGGGATACTCGCTACCCTGCGACTTGTGTATCGTCATCGCGTAGGCCAACTGAAGCTGATCGAGGTCCTGCTGGTCGTAACTGACCGACTGGTCATCAAAGAGCACGTTTACGAACCTGTCCTTCAGGTTGATCTGCACGACGCGCCCGATCTCGCCGTTGAAGACTTCCTTGTCGTAGTTGTTGACCACCTGCAGCACCCGGTCGCCCTCGCGCAGCGTCATGTCCCGGTAGCGCACCTCTGCCCTGCGCGGGCTCTCCGGATTGAGTGCCTCCTGCAGCCGCCGGTTCAATTCGCTGACGCCCAGCGGCCCACGATGCATCGGCGTTATCACCTGCACATCGTCGGGCTCGATGCCCAGCCTCGGCACCTCCTGCGTCACCGCCCGCACCACGAGTTCCGCGCCACGCTCCGCCTCCTTTGCATGGACGAAGAGGCAGTCCTCGCCGGAGCGGTCGCGCCACGGCACCAGCACCGGCTTCTGATCGCGGGTGAGCCGGTGCGCGTTCTCAACGATCAGGGACTGTGCGGCCTGCCGGAAGATCTCCGTGAGGCGGAAGACGGGTACCGCCTCGGAGGCGACGAGGTCGCGCAGGAAGTTGCCAGGGCCGACGCTGGGAAGCTGGTTCGCGTCGCCGATGAGGATGATCTGCGCATCATCGGGCAGCGCGCGCAGAACGTCTCGGGCGAGCGGCAGGTCGATCATCGAGGACTCGTCGATCACCAGCGTGTCAAGCTCCAGCGGGTGGTCGCGGTTGCGCGTGAACGCGCCCTTAAACGGGTCCCAGGCGAGCAGGCGGTGGATGGTCGAGGCATCGGCGCCGGCCAGTTCGGCCATCCGCCGAGCGGCTCTGCCCGTGGGCGCTGCGAGCGCAACCTCCCGCCCAAGTGCAACACAGGCCTTCACCAGCACACGCACGGTGGTGGTTTTGCCGGTGCCGGGGCCGCCGGTGACGACTGCAATGCGGCCCGACAACGCACCCGCTACCGCCGCCGCCTGCTGATCCGACAGCGGCACACCCTCCATCTCGCCGCGGCGATCCAGCCACGCCCGCGTCTGCTCGGGGGTAGGCGCCCCCGGAACCGTCTCTGAGGCAAGCTTGCGCACTTCGCGCGCCACCTCGCGCTCGGTCTCCAGCAACTCCGGGAGGAATACCGCGCGCCCCCACGAGGCGGTCTCGATCGCCACCTCGCCGGCGTCCTCAAGCTGCTTGAGCGCGAGGTCGAGCAGTTCGCCCTCCACGTTCAGCAGGCGCCGCCCCTCCTCGAGCAGCACATCCGCGGGCAGGAAGAGGTGGCCCTCACCGGTGGCGTCGTGGAGGCAGTAGACCAGCCCCGCCTGCAGGCGCGAGGGGTCGCGCTCATCAATGCCGACCGAGCGGGCGATGCGGTCCGCTGTCGCGAAGCCGATGCCCCGGATGCGCCGCGCGAGTACGTAGGGGTCCTTCTCAATCACATCAATAGTGCGGTCGCCGAAGGTGGAGGCGATGCGGGCGCCGATGGCCCCCCCGATATCATGCGCGTGCAGAAAGAGCATCACCTCGCGCATGCGGGCGTGATGCCGCCAGGCGCGGGTGAGCGTCTCTGCGCGACTGGCGCCGATGCCGTTCACCTCGCGAACGCGATGGGGTTGCTCATCAAGGACGCGAATCGTATCCTCGCCGAAGTGCTCCACGAGGCGCTTTGCCATCACCTTACCGATGCCCTCGACCTTGCCGGACGAAAGGTAGCTGATGATCGCTTCGGTGGAGGAGGGGCGGACAAGCTGGTAGCGTTCGAACTTGAACTGCCGCCCGTAGCGCGAGTCGGTGACCCACTCGCCGAAGACGCGGATGTTCTCGCCGCTCTCGGGCTGCGACATATTGCCCACGCAGGTGATCTTGCGCGGGCCGCAGCGTACATGCAGCACCGCCCACTGGGTGTCGGGCGCGTGGAAGAGCACGCGCTCGATGCAGCCCTCAAGCGACTCCTGCTCGTCTGCTGGTGGCTTCGTTTCGGCCATGGGACGAGCCAATTTCGCCGCCGGGGGGACATCTCCTGCAGAGTCGCCTGCAGGATTGCGGGGCCTCCGCAGGCAATACTCCAGCATGAACCAAATCCATGGGCTATCCGCAACACACATTTCGAAATGCGGCCGCTTGCCGGCGGAGGGGCCGCACGAGGGCAGGTTGCGAAGCAAGCTGCGCGAGGTCGGCCCACTCGGTTGCTCGGTCCACCGCTGATGAGACGATGGTAGAGGGCCGACCTCAGCCCTCGCAAGCGACGCTCAGGCTTCGTGCGGCCCCTCCACGGCACCCCTCGACGCAAAGCGTCTGCTTGCGAGCTGTGTATCAAGGTGAGGTCCATCTGAGGGGTTGAGCGACCATGATCTGCATCGGCACATCCGGATACTCCTACGATGACTGGGTGGGGCCGTTCTATCCCGAGGGCACTAACAAGCGTAACTTTCTCGACTACTACGCCCGGCACTTCCGCTGCAACGAGGTCAACTACACCTACTACTGCATGCCCAACGCCGGCACGCTGAGCGCGATGTCGGCGAAGACGCCCGAGGATTTCCGCTTCGTCATCAAGGCGAACC
>JAAYJW010000348.1 GCA_012522765.1 candidate division WS1 bacterium
GGCTACCTCACCCCCCGGCCCCCTCTCCCTGGCTCGATCCCGCCTCCGGCCGGGATCTCGCAAGCGGGAGAGGGGGGGAACGGCAACGGCATCGGGCCGGCGGTGGTCGTGGAGGACCTGACGAAGCGCTTCGGTGACTTCGTGGCGGTGAACGGCATCAGCTTCACTATCGCTCGCGGCGAAGTCTTCGGCTTCCTCGGGCCAAACGGCGCGGGCAAGTCCACCACGATTCGCATGCTCAGCGGTCTTCTGCTGCCGAGCGAAGGCCGCGCGATCGTGGCGGGGCTGGACGTGGCTCGCGAGACCGAGCAGTTGCGCAGGCGCATCGGGTACATGCCGCAGCTTTTCTCCCTCTACCCGGACCTCACGCCCCGGGAAAACCTGGAGTTCTACGGTGGGCTCTATGGCATAGGCGGTGGGCAGATCGGCGGTCGGATAGACGAACTGACGGACCTGCTGGGGCTGGAGGATGTGCTCGACCGCCTCACCACCACGCTCGCCACCGGCTCACGGCAGCGGGCCGCGCTCGCCTGCGCAATCGTGCACAGCCCGCCGATCGTCTTTCTCGACGAACCCACCTCCGGCGTAGATCAGTATGCGCGGCAGGGATTCTGGGACCTGATCGCCGATCTTGCCGCCGATGGGACGACAGTGCTGGTGACAACCCATCTGATGGAGGAGGCGGGGCGCTGCACGCGCCTTGGGATGATCAGCCGCGGGGAGTTGATCGCGCTCGACACACCGCAGGCGCTGCTGGATTCGCTGGAGGGGATGGTGCTGGTGGCGCGGGTACACCCGCCGCTGGAGGCGCTGGAGGTGGCGGCGCGGCAGGAGTTCATCGCGGACTCCGCGCTGTCGGGCAGCCGCCTGCGTGTGCGACTCGCCGACGGCACCGGCGATGGGGCAGAGAGGCTTCGGGGGGCGCTGGAGGCGGCGGGGCTTGAGGTCGCAGAGGTGGCGGACGCGCGGCCGTCGCTGGAGGATGTCTTCGTGGCGCTGGTTGGCGACCCGGTGGGCGGTGAGGGCGCGTGAGATGCCCCGCGACTGTGCGCCGGATCCTCGCCGTGGCATGGGCGGAATGGCTGTACAACCGCCGCGATCCGCGCAGCCTCGCGATCATCGTCGGTCTTCCGCTCTCGCTGCTTCTGCTCTACGGCTACGCCATCGACTTCGATCTGCAGGAGTTGCGTTTTGCCGTGCTGGACCTCGACCGCACCGAGCGCGGCGCGGACGTGGTGCGCAGCATGGTGGCGAGCGAGTACTTCACACTGCACGGGATGGTGGAGGATGGCGATCAGATCCGCGCGCTGATCGACAGCGGTGAGATCCGCCTCGCGCTGGTGATCCCACGCGGCTTCGGGGAAAAGATCGCCTCGGGTGGCACCGGAGAAGTGCAGGTGCTGCTGGATGGCTCGGATTCAACTACCGCGGGCGTGGCGCTGGGCTACCTTGAGGGGGTGCTGCGCGAGCATTCAGTGAAACTGGTGCGGCAGTGGGTGCGCGAGAGGGGGCTGCCCGCGGCTGTTGCTGAGCCGGCGCTTACGCTGGAGCCGCGCGCCCTGTACAACCCGGAGATGCGCACCGTTGAGTTCATCGTGCCGGGGCTGATCGCAGTCATCATGACGATGCTGGCGGCGCTGCTGACTTCCGGCTGCATCGTGCGCGAACGCGAGATTGGGAGCTTCGAAGGCCTCGCGGCCTCGCCGATCGCGCCGGTGGAGATCGTGCTTGGCAAGCTGCTGCCGTATGCGGCCATCTCGATCGTGGACGTGATCCTCTGCATTGGTGCCGGAGCGATCGTCTTCGGCGTCTTTCCGCTGGGGAACAAGCTGGCGCTGATACTGATTGCGGGGCTCTACCTTGTCGCATCGCTGGCCATCGGGCTGGCGATCTCAAGCGTCGCCCGCAGCCGGCAGGTCGCGACGCTCGTGGCATTTCTCGCCACGCTGCTGCCGAGCACCCTGCTGACCGGCTTTGTCTTTCCGGTGCGCTCAATGCCGCCCGTGCTGCAGTACATCGCACAGATCTTCCCGGCCACGCACTTTCTCGTCATCATTCGGGCCATCTACCTCAAGGGCACCGGGCTCGCGCTCTACCTGGAGGAGACGGCGGCACTGGTGGTCATCGCGCTTGCCCTGGTCGCGCTGGCATCGAAGTCATTCCGCAAGTCGCTGGAGTGAGCATGGACTGGTTGCGCCTGCAATCTATGATCCGCAAGGAGTTCCGGCAGATGGGCCGGAACCCGGTGCTGCTGCGCGTGCTGCTGATAGCGCCGATCTTCCAACTCATCATGTTTGGCTATGCGGCGACCACCGACGTTGAGCACGTGCCGGTGGTCATCTGCGACCAGTCCAACTCTCGTGAGAGCCGCGCCATCACGGGCGCCATCGGCGCGAGTCGCTTCTTCAACCTCATCGGCTTCGTCGAGGACTACCGCGACCTGAAGACGGTCCTGGACGCCGGCGACGCGCAACTTGCGCTGCACATACCCGTAGACTTCGACCGCAGGCTCCGGAGGAATGAGGCCGCCTCAGTGGGCCTGTACATTGACGGCACCGACGCGATCACGGCGAACACGGCGGCCTCCTACATGGTCGGGATGCTGCAGAGTTTCGGCCGCGAGGTGGCGCTGCAGCGGATGACCCGCGCGGGGATGGCGGGCGGAGTGCCGGGCGTGGAGATGGTGCCGCGGGTGTGGTACAACCCCGACCTGCGCTCGGCGAACTTCATGGTGCCCGGCGTCTTCGGCCTGATCATCATGATGATCACCGCAGTCTGGACGAGCCAGTCGATCGTGAAGGAGCGCGAGCTTGGGACGCTGGAGCAGCTACTGGTCACGCCGGTGCGGCCGATTGAGCTGCTGGTGGGCAAAAGCTTCCCCTACGCTGTGACCGCGCTGGTGGCGGCGGCGGAGATCATCCTGCTGTCGCGCTGGTGGTTCCGGGTACCGCTGGAGGGAAGCGTGGCGCTGCTGTTTGGCGTCGCCGCGGTCTTCATTGTGGCGAACCTCGGGATGGGGATGCTGATCTCCACCGTCTCGCGCACGCAGCAGCAGGCTCTGCTGGCCGCGTTCTTCTTCATGATGCCGGCGGTGCTGCTCTCGGGCTTCATGTTCCCGATCGCGAACATGCCGTGGATCATCCAGCAGGTGACGTGGCTGATCCCCTACCGCTACTTCCTCGAAGTCTGCCGCGGCATCTTCCTGCGCGGCGTGGGACTTGAGGTGCTCTGGCCGCAGACGGTGGCGCTGGTGGTGTTCGCGATCGTGCTCTTCAGCCTCGGAGCCCGATCCTTCAACAAGCGGCTGTGAGCGCCGGGCCACTCACTCTCCCGCGAAGATCATCGCGCCGAATCGCTCGATGTTGTGAAAGTTGCCGAAGGGCGGCCGCCACGCCGAAGTCTCCCACTGCCACTCAGCATGCTCAGGGACGCGGTAGTAGTAGTTGCGGCAGAAGTTGACGCGCCATGGCGCATCCTCGGTCGGTGCCGCCAGTTCGAGCGACGTCAGCGGGATCGCGAGTTCAGCCGTCCACTCGCCATCACCCATCACCGTCTGATACTCCGCGCCCTCCGCGTTCCAGCCGAACATTGTCATGTCGAACGTCTCATTAACGTCGGGGCTGTGGGCGTCGCCGAAGATATTGCGCGGCCCCAGCAGAAACTGATAGAAGCGGTCCTCGGCCACGATGAAGACCTCGCAGCTTTCATCCTCCCAGACATGCCGGTCGCGGCTGTCGGCGGGGATGGTCTCCTTGATCTCATCCCCCGGCAGTTGTGCCCGCATTGCCACGTAGAGGCAATCGGCATCCCGCGTCACCAGCATGGTGGTTGCGGCGAGCAGATCCGGGCTGTTGAAACGATCAACAAAGCCTTCGGCCACGGCCGCGCTCTGCCAGCAGGCGTCATCGAGTTGCCCGTCCACCGTGGGAGCCGCCGCGGCGACAGGGACCGCAATCTCCTCATTCTGCACCCCCGCGGCGGCGCCGCCGCTGTAGCGTCGGCTGCACTCCTCGAAGGGCAGGAAGCCCGTCAGCGTCTTCTCCACGCGCGCATGCCAGGGATCCTGCCCGCGCGTGAGCACCTCGGCCTCGCGCAGATAGCCCATCGTTCGCGCCACCAACTCCGGCGGGTACATCTCCAGCCACGCCACGCTCCAGTCCCACGTGCTGTCGGCGCGAGGGCGGCTCCACGCGGTCTCAAGCTCGGCATAGAACTTCTCCACGAGCGGCGCCGCGGGGCCGTAGAGATCGGTGAAGTACTGATCCAGCATCTGCTCGACGTCCTGATCGAGGTCCCACATCAGGCGCATGGCCACATAGACGTCGAGGATGTCATACATCCAGTTCGCCCAGTCGTGGCTGACAGTCCCATCAGCGTAGATGTTCTCAAGCTCGATCACGCGGCCCTTGACGCGCCCGGCATCGAGCGCGAACCACTCCTTGTGCGCCCGCGGGCAGATGCTTGGTGCGCCATGCACACCCGCATGCCGCCGCGCCAGCCAGTAGTCCCAGACGTAGATGCTGTCGGTCTGCTGCGACCAGGGACCGATCTCATCGAGATAGTTGCGCTTGGTGTCGGGCTGCCAGACGTAGGGCATGTAGTTCGTGCACATCGTGACCGCAAGGTTCGGCAGCAGGGCGACATCATTGGGCACATCGCGGTATTGCGAATACGCGCAGCAGGTAACGACGGCGTCGGGATGCGTCTTGCGCACTTCGGCGGCCACGCGATTGACGAAGGCCCAGACGTAGTTGCTCCACTTGCCGCGAGGATCCACCGTGAGATCGGCCTGCGGCTTACACTGTTCGCACTGGCACTCGAAGGGCCCGTCGCCGGGCATGACGGTTACGAAACGCCGCTCCGGGTGCTCGTCGAGGCGTGCCCGGAGGTCGCGCACCGTCTGGTCGAAGACTTCAGGATTGCTGAAGCAGACCCAGCCGCGGGGGTCCTTGTTCGCGCGCTGCCCGTTGTGCTGGAGGGCGAACCACTCCGGGTGCTCATCACCGAAGCGTTCGGGCCAGTCGTTGTAGGAGTGCATGCCGATCGGACTGCCGCCATCGCCGCCCCAGCGCATTCTGCGCCACCACTGGTAGTTCTCCTCGCTGGTGATATCCGGGTCATTCGGGCGGTTGTAGAACGCGCTGCGGAACTCATAGCTCGGCTCTCCGCGCCAGAAGACATCGCCGACCTCGATGCTGTTGTGCTGCGGTACGACGAGGCCAAGCTCCCCCGGCCAGTACCAGCGGACGCCGACGACACGTTCGAGGAACTCGTAGGTGGCGTAGAGAGTGCCGTATGATTCGTGGCTCCCGCGCAACGGGTGGAGGTTGTGATCGTTATCGCCGCCGGTGAGGATGAGGGCATCACCGACGCGGCGGACCATCCAGTGGTTCTTCGAGAAGTACTCCGGCGCGAGGCCGAGACTCTCGGTCAGCGCGGCGCGGCCGATGTGGATCGTCGGCCCGTCCGGAGCCTGCCCTACCGCCACGTCGAGGCGCGCACCGGTGCTGCGTTCGAGATGATCGTTCAGTTCCTCCACCGCATACTTGACCGTCTCGGACGCGTTCTCTTCGATGACGATCGTCGCGACCGGGCGGCCATCGGTGATGATCGGCAGCGGCGCCTCCGCGGGCTCAGCCGCATACGCCGCGAAGCCGCCCGAGATTGCGCCCGGCGTCTCCTGTGCCTGAGCGGCTGTCGCGTCGGCCTCGATCCGCGTCTGGTCGAGCAGCACCACCGCCGGGTCGGGCGAGTTCTCCAGCCAGACCATGAAGTTGATATGCTGGACGTCGCTCATCGGAGGGATGGTCGCCTGAAGCTCAAAGGGCGTCCATTCGCCGCGCGGGCCCTCCCAGTAGGCGGCGGTGCTGATGGCGCCGTCAATCTTCTCGCCGCTGGCGCGCATCTGCAGTTGCAGCCTGCCGGTGCCGGAGAGCCACTTGAGCATGCCACGGAAGGTCACCGACTTGCCGCGCCACGCCTCGTGTTCACTCGGGTGGATGTAGTGGCCGACGCCGATGACGCGCCCGGTGAACTTGCTGCAGTCGAGGCGCAGCGAGGGCGCGGCCTCGACGAAGTCCTCCTGCTCGAGCGTCACAGCGCCCTCTTCGACGGCGCTGCACAGCAACGGGAAGTTGCCGACCGTCTCGTAGTTCTGCTTGAACTGCAGCGTCAGCCCCGGCGCCTCCTGCGCGAAGGCCGATGCTGCGATCAGGAGGAGTGTGAGCAGGCTGAGCGCCGACAGGTAAGACCTGCTGAGCTTATTCATGACTGACCCCCGGCGGAGGCGGGATGATGATGGGGCAACCTTTTCGCCGCGGCCCCAGGGCGGACCTGCGGAGCGGCTGCCAGGCTCACCCCCCGAGGAAGTCGCGGCCGAAGCGGTGGGCGTGGTCGAAGAGCGCGTCTATGTTCTCCATCGGCGTTTCCGGGAGGATGCTGCTGGTCGCGGAGAGCACATGCCCCCGCCCGCGCCCGGCAACCGTATACGAGCGCTCGACCGCGCGCCGGACATCCTCGGGCGTGCCGTGCGGAAGCGTGCTGGTGACGGAGACGCAGCCCCAGACGCTTAGCGGCTTGCCCTGCTGATCGGTCAGCGCGCACATATCCTCCCACCGCGGGCCATGCTCCTCCTCGAAGCCCTGCAGGCCCATGATGCCGAGATCGAGGAGGTCGGGGAGGATCGGCAGGATGTCCCCGTCGCAGTGCCAGATGATGCCGATGCCCGCCTCGATGAGCGGCTTGATCGCCATCTTCAGTGCCGGGAAGTACAGCTCGCGCAGCATCGCCGGTGACATCAGCGGGCCGCCGGAGCCGCAGATGTCCTGGCCGCCGTAGACGAAGGGTGCCAGATGATAGCGCTCGATGGCCTCGCGAATCGCGATGTTCTTCACGGCCGCGTCCATTCCGCTGCGGTGGTAATACTCCCGTATGTGCTCGGGGTAGAGGGCCGCGGCCGCGAGGTAGTTCTCATAGCCGAAGCGGGTGTAGGCGCCCATGAAGTCGGCCTGGCCGAAGCCGTCGATCACCAGCACCTCCGGCCCCATCATCTTCGAGTGCTTGACGACGCGTCGCCCGTAGTCGTCCCGCGCTCTGTCGAAATCCGTGTCCAACCGTTGATCGAGGTACACGTGCTCGATCCAGTCGCGCACGTCCTCGGGGGAGCGGAAGCCGGCGGCCTCATGACGGCGCGTTTCGTGCATGATCTGGCCGATCTCGAGCATCCGCTGCTTCTCGCGCGGGTAGTACCACTGCGGGACGCAGTTCGCGCCGGTGCGGCGGACGAACTCGCAGAAGTTCGCCTCCGGGTCGGCCCAGTAGTCGCGCCCGATGAGGCGGCTGATGTAGGCCGAGTGCGTGACCCAGCAGTTGGTCATGCACGGCAGCGGCACATCCTCCCGATGCAGCGTCGCCAGCGCGATCTCGCGTCCGGTCATGGGCGGCCCTCCTGTCTGTCGGGCTGCTTCTCCCACGCTACGCACTCTTCCTTCCGCTGGCCCCGTGCGCAGGAACTTGCGCCTCCGGCAGGGAAAGGGGCCGAAATCCATGCTGACGGAGGGGATCACCATGCTCCGCGCCCGCCCGGTCGCGCTCGGTCTCGCCATCCTGATGCTCGCCGCGCTGCCTGCCGCCGCGCAGATCGCGCTCGTCGGCGGTGGCTACGGTCAGTACGTCCGCAACTCCCTCATCAAAAAGGTCATCCTGCCGCTGGACCTCGTCTACGAGGACTTCGGCACAAGCATGGACTTCAGCGACCTCAGCCGGTGGCGGCTGATCATTGTCGCCCACGGTGATGAGGCGCTGACCGAGGGCCAGGAGGGGATCGCCGAGGCGCTGGAGGCTTACGTGCGCGAGGGCGGCCACGTGCTGATGATCGGCAACGCGCCGACTGCGTTGCTGGGCGGCCGCAACTTTGCGGAAATGCCGTGGGTGGGCGCCGGAAGCTGGGTCTATCTGCGCGAAAGCCCCACCTCTTCGCTCGCGCAGCCGGAACATCCGTGGCTCGCACACCTTGACCCGGCAACCGACTACTACTGGCTGAGCGCCTCACAGTACCTGCGGACGCCGAGCGAGACCGCCGAGGTGCTGATCGGCGCCGAGCAGGCGATCTACCTCTCGCGCAATGACTACGGCGAGGGCTGGTGCGCGTTCCTGGCGCGTGGGCCGTTCCCGTTTACCCGCGAGAACGTTGGTCCGATGCGCAACGCGCAGGCGCAGATGCTGAGCGCGCTCATCGCCGAAGCCGTCTCCGATGCCGATGGTCTGCCCACCGCCGCGAAGCTCATCGCGCGTGAGACTGCTGCGCTGGACGCCGGCGACGCGGTGCTGTGGCAGCGGGACTGGGAGTTCGGCTCGAAGGAGGGCCCGCAGTTCCGGCCCTATGCGCCGCAGGCGGAGGAGCTGGCCGACGAGGTGCGCATCGATGTCGCGCGTGCCGAGCGTGAGAGCGTGGCGGTGAACCTGACCAGCAGCGAGCTTTCCGGACCGGTAGTGGCGGAGGTGGTGGGCCTTCCAGCGGGCGCCCCGGAGGTTGAGGTGCGCGTGATGGACCGTGCGCCGCTGATCCCGTGGACTAAGCCCGATGTCGAGCCGTACGAGTCGCCCTTCTGGCTGATGCCGACGGCGGACCTCGAGCCTGTGGGCGCGCCGGAGTTCATGCTGCAGCCCGGTCAGACGCGAGTGCTGTGGTTGCAGGTGCATTCACCGGCCGATGCGGCACCGGGCGACTACACCGGAGAGCTTCGCGTAACCGGCGGCGATCGCACCGTCGCATCGGCGCCTGTGCTGCTGAAGGTCTGGCCGGTGACGCTGCCTGAGGACCGGGCGTTCACGCTCAGGACGTGGGGCTGCAGTTCGCCCGACCAGCGCTTCTGGGACGAGTTCGGCCGGCAAAGCTGCGTCAGCGGACATCTCTCTTACCCGGACCTCAAGAAGGTAATGCTGCCCGAGCACGAGATCTCGCTCTCGGACGCCCTCAAGCAGCGGCCGGAGCTTTTTGCCGATCCGGCGAACTTCCCGAAGCTCGACTTCAGCTACCTCGACCCCTACGTTGACGGGCAGGTGGCGGCGGGGCAGACGGTCTTCACCTTCCAGGATGTGCGCACCGGCGGAACGATTGCGAACGCCGGCACCGGGCTTGAGGTCGCGCGGGAGCAGATCCCCGAGGCGCCCCAGCAGTGGCGCGACATCTGGGTGGCCTACTATCGCCAGTTGATGGACTACCTCAAGGCGCACGGCGTCGAGCGGGCGGAGGCCATCTGGACGGATGAACCATCTGTTGAGACCATCGCGATAAACTACGTGCCGATCGCGGAGATGTACATTGCTGCCGGCATGCACCCCGGAAGCCACTGGACGACGCCCGGCTTCATGACTGCCGACGATGTGAACCGCTTCGCACACGCGGTGAGCGACTGGTCGATGTATACGATCATGATGCCGAACTTCCGGCGCTTCATTGAGGAGGGTTCGGTGACGCTGCGCGATGACGCGATCATCGGGGCCACGCGCGGCGGCTACGGCTTCGCGCACCGCAACCCCTACAGCAATAGTCGGCGCCTCGGCTGGAACGCCTGGAGCTACGACATGGACTACCTGCGCACCGGCCCGACGTGGAAGGGATGGCTTTACTACGTCAACTACGAGCGCTCCGTTCGCGATGAGGGCGTAGCCGGGGAGAGGCTGGTAGCCTACGGCTCCGCCGATCCGACCGACCTCTCGGTGCCGCTGGTGCCCTCACCGGACTGGGAGGCCTCCCGCGATACCTGCGATGACATCAGCCTCGTGCGCATGCTGGAAGCGGCCATTGCCGAAGCGCGTCAGAAGGGCACGCTGCCCGCGGCGCGGCTTGATGCGATCGAGGCGGAACTTGCCGGCTTCCTTGGCGAGGCCTCGCCCTACAACCTGCACCTCGAGCCGAAGCACTACGAGCATGGCGACCTGAGCTACGACTACACGAGCGTGGTGGACGCCACCAGCGCTGATCTCGCGCGCGCGAAGCGGCGCGTGCTGGAGTTGCTCACCGAGGTCAGTGGGGCGTGATCAAGGCGCGACGGAGGTGGATGATGTGGCGGAGATCGTGACTTTGACGGTCAATCCGGCGATAGACCAGAGCGTAGAGGTGGATGACGTCGCGCCCAACCGGAAGTTGCGCACCCGGGCGCTGCAGCGCGATCCCGGAGGCGGTGGATCGAATGTTGCGCGCACAATCTGCACCCTCGGGGGAGATGCGCTGGCGCTGTGGACCTGCGGCGGGCATACCGGCGCGCTTTACGCCGATCTGCTGCAGCGCGAGTGCATAGATCACAGGCCGATCGCCATCGAGGGGATGACGCGCGAGCACCTGATCGTCCACGAAAAGTCAACCGGCGACGTCTACCGCTTCGGTGAAGAGGGCCCGCTGATCAACGATGAAGAGGCGCAGGCCATCCTCAGTGCGGTATACGATCTCAACCCGGCGCCGCGCTACCTGGTGCTGAGCGGAAGCCTGCCTCCTGGTTTGCCCGATGACTTCTACGCGCAGATCACCTCCGGCATGAGCGCAGAGACGCGGGTAATCGTTGACGCAGTGCCCTCCGCACTCGCTCCGGCACTCCCGAGGGGCGTATACCTCAGCAAGCCGAACGTGAGAGAACTTGGCGAGATGCTCGGGGAGGAGATCGAGGGTCGCGCCGAGATCGTCGAGGCCTCGCGGCGGCTGATTGCCGAAACCGGCACGAGCATCATCGTCACTTCGATCGCCGCAGGTGGGGCGGTCGTAGTCGGCGAGGGGCTGGAGGAGCAGATCGCCGCGCCGACGGTCCGTGTAAAGAGCAAGGTCGGCGCGGGCGACAGCATGGTCGGCGGGATGGTGCTGGGCCTCCAGCGCGGTATGTCGCTGCGCGAGGCAGTCCGCTTCGGCGTGGCCACGGGTTCCGCGGCAGTGATGTCCGCGCGCACCGGGCTTGAGAAGCGGGAAGATGCCGAGCGGCTCTACGAGCGTATGCGCGAGCAGCAGGGCCAGTAGCCGCCTATCGGGGCAGGGCACCACGCGGATTGTGTCAAAGTAGATGTCTGAGACGGCATCTGACGAGGGCGGCCGAGGTGGATGAATGAGGCGCGAGGACCTGGTCACACACGAGAGGCAACTTCACTCCCTGCGCGATGTGATCGAGGGCTATTCACAACTGGGCATCGGCGTGGAGGAGGAGCATCGCCATGTGCCGGCGCACAGCCTCATCGCCACGCAAAACGCGATCGAGGCGGCGAAGTATGAGCTTGTCTTCGGTCTCGTGCGCGATGGCGAGCTTGACGTGCCGGTGCTGGTCGAGGAGCACTTCGTTCCGGGTGGATACCGGCGATACCTGATAGATGGCCATACCCGCACCAGGGCGGCGATAGAGCTTGGCCGCCGCACGGTGGACGCCTTCGTCATCTGGTCACCCTCGGGCGACTGGGACTCGAACTTCGTGCGCGTGGCGGAGCACTACGGCAATGTGCTGGTAAAAGATCTACCGTTCATTTGATTATGAGCGCTCCTCGACCAGCTCGGACAGATCGGCGACGTAGACGCGCCTGATGCCATCGGGACAGGCATTGAAGGCGATCCTCGTGAAGCTGCGATCCCACGCCGGATGGGGATCCACCCGCAGTTCAGACTTCGGCCCGCGGAAGGCCGGATCGTGGTTGATCCGCAGCAGGTGCAGGTCTTCCCCCGTCGCGATGTCACAGAGACGGATCGGGCACGTGCGGTCTTCGTGGCAGAAGCTCGGGTCGCCCGCGTTGCAGTCGGTGAGGATGTGCCGCCCGTCCGGGTGCATTGATGGATGGCCCGAACCGATCAGTTCCTCGTGCAGCGCCCCGTATTCCGCCCCATCCCAGCGTGCGGAGACGAAGCGCATCTGCTCCCCGTCTATGCGCAGCAGCATCAGGATGTGCTCGCCGTCCGGACACCAGATCGGATGGCTGCCGCCCTTGACGGCCCACTCGGATGAGGGGATGGCAATGCGGACGTCGGAGCCGACCGCGCGCATCGTAACGACATTCTTCTTCATGCGCTGCTTCATATCGCGGAATGAGGAGTAACTGCGGGGAATCCAGCGCAGCACCAGCATAAGGCGGCTGGCATCGCGGTTGAACTTCACGTGCGCGGCATAGAAGTCGCCATCAGCGTACTCATCGCGATCGAACGCCGGTATCGCCTGCTCGAAGACTTCCCTCAGCGACACCAGCAGACGCCGCTCGCCGGTCGCCACGTTTGTCATGTACACCCCGTCATCCTCCGCGGCGCCGCGATTTTCCGGGATGACCTCAGGTGGCACTACGACTCCGTAGCCGCCCTGGGTCCGGCGATTGCGCAGAGGGCATGGCGCTACAGCATAGCGCCCATCGGCAGATACCTCGTAGACCGTGCCCTCCAGCTCGCGGCAGGCGCCGCTGAACGGGTCGAGCAGCACTCCGAACGGCCGCCACTCAGCGACGTCCATGTCATTGAAGAACAACTGAGTATCATCCGCGCCCCACTGCGCCTGAGCGCCAAGTTGCGTGTCCCAGCCGCGACTCGCGGCGACAACCTGCTCCCCGCCCTCCTGGAGATCGACTACGATGACCTCCGCGACATCGCCGGGCTCGGGAAGACGCTCCTGCGTCGGAAAGCGTGTCAGCGCCAGGTAGCGCCCGGAGGGGCTGAAGGGAGAGGTGTCCCAGTAGCGATGGATGGTGGGGCCTCCGTCGGGCGTCACACACCAGACCGGGACCATTGGATCGTGATCCAGATAACGCGGGAAAGCGGCGGCCATCGATGGCATGAATAATCATCCCCAGTGATGGACCTTACCGTCGGCGCACTGATACTATTTGTGGCTCCCAATTCAGTCAAGCAGCTGGAGTAGCATGGTAATGCAATCTTTCAGGCGAAGAACCGTCGTGAAATAAAAGCGA
>JAAYJW010000349.1 GCA_012522765.1 candidate division WS1 bacterium
ACACGCTCGACCGCATGCAGCGCAAGCTCCGCCTGGAGCTTGCGCCGCTCGGCTTTCTTGAGCCGCTTCTCCGAGTAGGGCGGCGGCAGCAGGCCGAAGTTGGAGTTCATCGGCTGGAAACACTCTGGATCGGCGGTGGTAATATGCCGAGCCAGCGCGCCGATCACCGACTGCTCCGGCATCACGATCGGCTCCTCCCCGCTGAGCAGCCGCGCCGCGTTGATGCCCGCCATCATCCCCGAGGCGATGCTCTCAACGTAGCCCTCAACGCCGGTGATCTGCCCGGCGAAGAAGAGATCGTCACGTTCGCGATGCTGCCAGGTGTCGCGAAGCTGCGTGGGCGCGTTGATGTAGGTGTTGCGGTGGATCGCGCCGTAGCGCAGGAACTCTGCGTTCTCGAGGCCGGGGATCATGCGGAAGACGCGGCGCTGCCCGGGGTAGGTCAGCGAGGTCTGGAAGCCCACGAGGTTCCACATCGTGCCCGCACGGTTCTCCATCCGAAGCTGCACGACCGCCCACGGCATCTTCCCCGTGCGCGGATCGCGCAGGCCCTTCGGCTTCATCGGCCCGTAGCGCGGACCGTCCATCCCCCGCGATGCGATGACCTCGATCGGCAGGCAGCCCTCGAAGAGTTCATCAGGATTGTAGTCAGCGTGGAGCGATCTCTCGGCGCTCATCAGCGCCTCATAGAACGCCTCGTACTCCTCGGGGCTGAACGGGCAGTTGATGTAGTCCGCATCGCCCTTGTCATAGCGTGACTGCCGGAAAGCGATGGTCTCGTCAATGCTCTCCGCCGAGACTATCGGCGAGAGCGCGTCGTAGAAGTAGAGCCGCTCCGCCCCGGTGAGGCCGGTGATCGCTCGTGCGAGCGCGTCCGATGTCAGCGGCCCGGAGGCGATGATCGCCGGGCCATCGGGGATGGCGGTGATTTCCTCGCGCCGGACCTCGATCAGGGGGTGGTTGCCGATTGCGTCAGTGACCGCTTCGGCGAAGCGCGTCCTGTCCTCCGCGAGCGCCTGGCCGGCGGGCACGGCGTGCTCATCGGCGCAGCGGATCACCAGCGACCCCAGCAGGCGCAGTTCGTGCTTGAGGACACCGTGCGCGGAGGTGAGGCGGTCGGACTTGAGTGAGTTGGAGCACACCAGTTCGGCGAAGAGGTCTGTCTCATGCGCCGGTGTCATGCGCTCGGGGCGCATCTCATGCAGCACCACCGGCACGCCGCGCTGAGCTACCTGCCAGGCGGCCTCAGAACCCGCAAGCCCGGCGCCGATGATGGTGATGGGCTGCGTCATCGCGGCCTCTTGGCGCGAGAGGCGTAGACGCCTCTGCGATTCTCGTCGGGGTAGAACAGGAAGCGGTCGCCGATCTGCACATCGCCCATGGGCTTGGAGATCGACATGTGGACGTTGTAGCGATGCCCCAACTCGTCCGCGACCTGCAGGAAGCACGACCCGCCGTTGGGCAGTATGTTGATGACGACGCCGATGGCGGCCTTGTCCTTGACGAGAATGCACCCGGCGACGGGCTTTCCGCCCGTTTTCAGGGGCGCCTCGGCCGTGAAGAAGACCGTATCCCCGCGCAGAGGCGGTTCCTCGGCGGCAACGAGGCGCGGGTCGAAGTAGTACTCCTCCTCGCCACGGAGTATGAAGCCGAAGTCCTTGCCGCCTTCGGAGTAGGTGCGGTTGACTATGCCCTTCACCACGGTGGCGTATGATGCGGCAGATTCTGGATTCTCAGATTGCGGTGCGGTCGGATTATCCTGTTGCACAGTGCGTCTCCTTCGATCGATCTTTAGTGCTCCATCCTATTGTAACACAGACGCGAGGGGAGTGCAGGGGGCATCGGCGTAAGCCGTTGCCGTTCAGCCGATTTCGTCTGCCGTTCGGAGCGACGCATCCCGTCGTTTGGATGCGTCGGCCGTTCACCGCAGTCCGCGGCAGTGCGGTACGACGCACGGATCCCGCCCAGGGGCGGCATGGCACATGAACGACAAGGTCAAACGGCGCAGCGCGGGCGGAAAGAGGGGGGTGACGGCCACAGCGCATTGCCGTTGTAGGGCGGGGGCTTGTACCCCGCCGTGCCGTTGTTATGCCGTTGTGGCCCTCGCGCCCTCGCGAGGGGCGGCGCGAAGCGCCGCTGTCGTGCACCGCTGCCTTTCCGCATGACCCACGGATCCCGCCCAGGGGCGGGATGGCACTTGACGGCCGTATATTTGCCGTAAGCCGTTGCGTATGCCCGTCGAATATTTCGGTCCCATGCCGACAATGCCTCATAAGAATCTGTAGCGGATCGGAGGGAGCGCGAACGGCCTCGCGCGTATTGGGCCACGCTGTGATGCCAAGGGAAGCGGCCCGGCATCTCTGCCGGGCCGCTATGGTTTGTGGCATGGTGTCGGAGGGGCGTCAGACTACGTCGCCGCTGCCGACACGCTCGTGGACCTCGACCTCAGCGCCGCTGGCGCTCTTGGCCTTGACCATCGCGACACCAACAACCGCGGCGAGGAGGATACCGGTGATCCACATGCCGGGAGTGCCCTCGTAGCGGACAATGATCGGCACGACCAGCAGACCCACAAGGTTCATAACCTTGATCAGCGGGTTGAGGGCCGGGCCGGCGGTGTCCTTGAAGGGGTCGCCGACGGTGTCACCGACGACCGCGGCAGCATGGGCATCGGAGCCCTTGCCACCATACGCGCCGTCCTCGATGACCTTCTTCGCGTTGTCCCAGGCGCCACCGGCGTCACACAGCAGCACAGCCATGAGCTGGCCCGTGACGATGATGCCGGCGAGGAAGCCGCCAAGACCGAGCCAACCGAACCAGGCGCCGACGATGATCGGCGACAGGACGGCCAGCAGTCCGGGGGCCACAAGCTCCCTGATCGCGGACGCGGTGCAGATGTCCACAACCTTGGCCGACTCGGGCATTGCTTTGCCCTCCATCAGGCCGGGGATCTCGCGGAACTGTCGGCGCACCTCGTTGATGATCTGGAACGCTGCGCGGCCGACCGCGCGGATCGTCATCGAGCTGAACAGGAAGGGCATTGCCCCACCAATCAGCAGGCCAATGAACACGTGGGGGTCGTTGACCGGGATCATCAGGCTCTCCACGGCGGAGGCGCTGACGGCCTCACCGGCCGCGCCACCCATCTGCGCCGCGGCAACCTTCGAGACGAACGAGCCGAAGAGCGCGATGGCCGCGATGACCGCCGAAGCGATCGCCAGACCCTTAGTGGCCGCCTTGGTGGTGTTACCCACCGCGTCGAGCACCTCGACGACCGGCATGGCCTCGGGGACGTCGGCCATCTCGCAGATGCCCTGCGCGTTATCGGCGACCGGGCCGTAGGTGTCCATCGAGATGACGACGCCCGTGGTGGTCAGCATGCCCAGACCCACCAGCGAGACGCCGTAGAGGATGCCGATGGCGCCCTCTCCACCGAAGACCAGGATCGAGAAGAAGAGACACGCACAGATGGCCAGAAGCGCCCACACGGTGCCCTCAAGACCCACGCCGAAGCCGGCCAGCAGGTTCGTGGCGCTACCTGTCTGTGAAGCCGCGGCGATCTCCTGCACCGGAGGGTACTGGTTCGAGGTGTAATATTCGGTGAGCTTGTAGATGCCGATTGCAAGGACCAGACCGGCGAAAGTTGCCCAGAAGAGCTTGAGGTCGCCAGCATAGAGCCACGCGACGAAGAAGAAGCCGAACGCCGATAGCAACGCGGACCAGACAAAGCCGCGGGTGATCGGCGCCATCGGATGCTCCTGCTCGTTTCGGAGCTTGACGATATTCGTGCCGATGATCGAGGTGATAACGCCGATACCTCGGACGATCAGCGGGAAGATGATCCAGATACGCGCCAGATCCGGGTCGGTGGGCGCGTGCGCGAGGGCGAGGATCATCGATGCGACCAGGGTGACTTCGTAGGACTCGAAGATGTCCGCGGCCATACCGGCGCAGTCACCGACGTTGTCACCGACGTTGTCGGCGATGACGGCGGCGTTGCGCGGGTCGTCCTCGGGGATGCCGGCCTCGACCTTACCGACAAGGTCGGCGCCGACGTCCGCGGCCTTGGTGTAGATACCGCCACCAACGCGCATGAACAGCGCCAGCAGCGACCCACCGAAGCCGAAGCCCAGCAGGATCTCAGTGGCATGTGCCTTGAAGACCATGAAGATGATGGTCGCGCCAATAAGACCCATGGCGACCGTGAACATCCCGGCAACCGCACCGGAGCGGAAAGCGACGGCGAGTGCCTCGCCGACGGAAGTGCGCGCCGCTGCAGCGCAGCGCACGTTCCCGCGGACGGCGAGATTCATGCCGACGAAGCCGGTGAGACCGGATGCGAAACAACCCAGCAGGAAGGCAATGCCCCTGCCGAGACCCAACATTGCACCGGAGACTTCCTCGGTGCCCGCCATCCAACCTGTGATCGTTAGAGCGATGAATAGAACGACGACCAGGCCGATGATGGTCTTGAACTGACGATTGAGGTACGCGGAGGCGCCCTCCTGGATCTGGCCGGCAATCTGCTGCATCTTCTCAGTGCCGGGGTCCTTGTCCAGGATCTCCTTGCGGAGCATCAGGCCGTAGATGATACCGATTACGGCCGTACCGAGGGTGCCCCACAGCGCGATCGTCTCGAACGCTGTGAACTGCCCAATATCCACTTGCAATTCCTCCCAGTGTAGTCAGCCCATACGTACATGCGGGCTGCATTGGTACGTGGTGCATATCTCTGACGAGGGATGATCAGAGCGAGGCTCGGGGCATGGGCGCCCCGTCAGGCCCTGCGAACATTCGCCATATTGTAACCCGCTTCCTCCGTCGGGGCAAGGCCAATTCGCGCAAAAGAATCATCCGCCGGTTACAGCAGCCCTGCGACATCCGCGATGATGGCAGCAACGCCCACAACATAGCAGTAGATTGCGAACCACTTGAGGTTGCTCGTCTGCACCGCGCCGATGACGAGACGGATCGCCACATAGCCCGTCACGGCCGAGATCAACCCGCAGAGCAGATACAGCCCTAAAGCGCCGTCTCCACCGGCCTCGATCAGGTCTTTGAGCTTGAATATCGTCCCGCCGAGGATCGCCGGCACAGACATCAGGAACGCGAAACGAGCCGCCCAGTCTCGCTTGAATCCGACCCCCAGGCCCGCCGCGATCGTCGAACCCGAACGCGATATGCCCGGAACCACCGCGGCCATCTGCGCGAAGCCCACCAGCAGCGCGTCGAGCGGCTTCGTCTCCCGATCCGCCTTCACGCGGCGGCCGAGGCGCTCGGAGACTATCAGGGCGGTGCCGGTTATCAGTAGCGCCACTCCCACCGCCCACGGCAGGTTCAGCAGCGTTTCTATCTGATCTTCCACCAGCACCGCGAGTATCGCGGGCAAAGTTGCGACCACCAGCAGTATCAGCAGGCGCCGCCCCCAGCCGCAGGTTTCCCCCTCGCCCTCGGCGCGGTTGGGGCGGAAGACATCGCGCACGATCTCCGCCAGGTCCGACCAGTAGTAGACCACCACGGCCATCAGCGTGCCGAAGTGGACAAAGACCACGAAGGCCAGCGGCAACTCGGTCTCCTCGGCACCGAGGCCGAGCAGCCAGTGACCGAGCGCGAGATGTCCGGAGCTTGAGACTGGTAGAAACTCTGTCAGACCCTGGACGACCGCGAGGACGATTGCCTCAACTGCTCCCATCAGTACTTTCGTCTCCGTTCATTTGTGCTTCTTCGTCTGCAGTGGCTGCTTCAGCGGCCTCCCTGGCCTCAGCCTCGTCCTCGACAGGCTGCTCGTCATCTGCCGCCCCCTCACCATGTTCCTCTTCGGGTCCAGCGCCCATAAGCTCATCGAGTTCCCGCCGATGTCGCCCACTCGCCAGATAGGTGCGGGTGTGCAGGTAGATGACCCGCAATGCGGCCAGGACAGGGACGGCGATGAAGACGCCGACCACGCCGAAGAACTCGGCGCCAACCAGCAGTGCGAGCAGCACCGCCACCGGGTGGAGCCTCGCCCCCTGCGCCATCAGCTTCGGCGATACCACTCGATCCACGATCAACTCGATGAGGCCGTAGATCGCCAGTATCAGCAGCGTCCGCTGCAATCCCAGTTGCAGCAGCGAGATGATGGTGATCATCGCCACCGCGACGATGGCGCCCACTATCGGCACCATGTTCGCCAACCCGGCGAGTATGCCGAAGGTGAGGAAGACACTTACTCCCGCAAAGTACAGGAGGATGGCGGTAGCGACGCCGATGATCGCCGACACGACCATGATGGTGTGGACGTAGGCGCGCATCACCTCATCCACTTCATCCACCGTGCTGTTGTAGCGTCCGCGTGCATCCGGCGGCACGTGTGCCTCGATACCCGCGCGGATCGTGCTCGCATCCGCAAGGAAGTAGTAGGCGAAGACCGGCACGATCAGCAGCGCCAGCAGGTGGTGACCGCTCGACAGCACGGTCACAATCAGCCCAATTTGCCACTCAAGCAGCTTCTGGCCCCAGTCGGCGAGACGCGACTGCACCGTCTCGGCGAAATTCTCCCCGGAAAGTTGTTCCTCAAGCTTCTCTAACTGCGCCTGTGCCTGTTCCCGAAGCGACTCCGGCAGCGCCTGGATCACGTTCTCGCGGTAGCTGTCAATCTGCCCCGCGAGGTCAGACTGGGCCCAGTTATTGATCGTCTGCAGCACCTGCCCGATCTCGTTCACCAGCGGCGTCACTACCACCGCCAGAAGGACAAGGGCGAGCACGATGAACAGCACCACGGTGATCGTGGCTGCGGTATTCCGCTTTGCCCGCGTTTCCAGCGGCACCGGGATCC
>JAAYJW010000350.1 GCA_012522765.1 candidate division WS1 bacterium
GGCGATCGCCGTCGGTGATCTCAACGTGCGGGATATGCCCGAGTGTGCCCCCCTCTTCGCTATCCCATGCCCGGAAGCGGACGCCGGCGCCAAGGCGCTCCGCCACATCGCGCAGGCCTACCAGCGCCCCCATGCCATCGCTGCGATTGCCGGGAAGCTGCAGATAGACCACGTGGTCTCCCCGCGATATTGCCGTCCAATCCCCCGCGTCCGTGACCGTTGCGCCGAGCCAGTGGACCAGCGGAGCAAGCGGCACCAGCACCGTGCCGCCGCTGTTGTAGCTGTGCAGATCGAGCAGCACGCCATGCCTGCCGGCCTGAAGTTCCGCCGCACTGGCGGTGGCGGTGACGAGCAGCAGCGAAACTAAGATCATGATCGGGCGGTTGGGCATGGGCGGCACCTCCCACCGCTGAGTCGGAGCGATGGATCGCAGGTAGATTCGCGTGTGCATCGATGGGACCTCCTCAGACAGGTAGATCCTCGCACGGAGGGCTATCTGAACCGGTGTCGAACTGAGAGAGACTATCCTGAGGAGGTAGACAATCCATGGCCGACCGACCGAACGTGCTACTGATCACCGCCGACCACATGCGGCGCGACGCATTGGCCTGCAACGGCAACACCTTCGCGCAGACACCCAACCTCGATGCGCTCGCTGCCCGAGGGGTCACATTCGCCCACTCCTGCACCCCGAACCCAATCTGCGTGCCGGGAAGGGCGTCACTCACCACCGGCAACTACTCCCATGTCTGCACCGGCATCAAGAACAACGGTGGGCGCATCCGCGACGACCAGGTGAAGATCGCGCAGCACTTCTCCGATTCCGGCTACCGCTCGATGGCCATCGGTAAGCTGCACTATGTGCCCTACGCACCACCGGGCCAACCGCGCCTGCTGCATGGCTTCGATCATGCGGAGCTTTGTGAGGAGGGGCGCATCATATCGTCCTTCGACCCCACCGGACAGACGCAGGGGCTTGAGGACTACCACGACTGGCTCTTCCAGACCGGCTGGGGCGGCTACGAGCGCGCTCATGGCATCGGCAACAATGACGTCCACCCGGCGGCCTCACCGCTGCCCGAGGAGTTCCACGAGGAGTCATGGGTAGCCACCCGCACCATCGCGAACCTGGACAGCCACGTGCGGCAGAATCCCGACCAGCCTTTCTTCGCCTGGGCCTCATTCACCAAGCCGCATGCGCCCTACGATCCCCCGCGGCCGTGGGACAGCATGTATGACCCGCGCGAGATAGACCCGCCGATCGGCGACCTCGACCTGCTCAGCGACCGTGACCCGATGTACCGCACCTGGCCGGTCGCGTACGGCTGGGATAAACTCTCGCCCGAGGCGATTCAGAACGCCCGCGCGCACTACTACGGGCTCGTGAGCTTCCAGGATCACAACATCGGCCGGATGATCGCGTGGCTCGAGGACGCCGGGCAGCTTGACAACACGATCATCATCTACTCGGCGGATCACGGCGACCTGCTCGGCGACTTCCGCTGCTTCTTCAAGTGCAACATGTTCCAGGGGTCGGTGGGTGTGCCGCTGATCTTCGCCGGACC
>JAAYJW010000351.1 GCA_012522765.1 candidate division WS1 bacterium
GCCCTCCGTGCCGCCCGCGGCGATGATGTTCGCATTCGCCGCCCCGTCCAGCACGAACGGGTAGTTCAGCAGCGCCTCACGATCTCCCTGCAGAGCCACGCTCGGCTGCCAGTTGACCGTGATCGTGTTCGTGCCCTCGGTAAGCGCCAGACGTGCGTTCAGCAGCCCGTCCTCCGTGTGCTGCACGTCGGTAACGCAGCCTGCAGGCTCGATGGTCGCGTTGACCGCGCCCTCGGGCAGCCAGATCGTCACCGGCGCCTGCACTGCGGCGGGAGCCTCTACCTGTACTGTGACGCGCGATGACTCGTAGTCGTTCAAGCTGCCGGTCGCGGTCATGCGCTCAGCGGCGCCCGCCGGAAGGAGCATGACCGTGCGATAGGCGCGAACGTTCCGCGAAGGCACGCTCACCTCAAGTGTCAGCGTGTCACCTGCGACCGTGACGGTCTCGGCCCCCGTCCAATCAAGCAGCGCGACATCAGCGCCGCCGGCTGCCTGTTCGCGGTCGATAGCGACGCGGTCCTCAATCGGTTCGTATCCCTGGTTCGCCACACCAAGCGCAAGTGATACCCCCTCGCCGTAGCGGCTGACGAGGAGAGCGCTGTCCTGCGGCTCAGCGGCGATCACCGGCTGCCATCCGCGATCGGTGATTTCGATGAGCATCGGGAGGAGGCGCATTATCTTCGGCACGCCAACCGCGAAGCGCGCGTTCGGCACTGCGCCGTAGTAGAGCGAGTGGATGATGGTGTCGTCGGCGAGGCGCCGGTAGGCGTCAATCGTCTGCTCATCCGTCAGTTCGCCCCAGGGAATCCAGCGGTAGAGGCCCTGCTCGTAGCTGTGCCACCAGTTGAACATGATCTGCCCCGATAGCATGCGCAGGCGCAGGATCCGCTCGCGGTAGCCCGGGTTGTTCATCGGGTGGAACTCCAGCAGCGCGGTGTCGGTGCGCACCGCATCCGCTGAGAGCGTCGGGAGCTTGAGGTTCGTCACCATCGCCGTACGGTAGCCGCCGGTTTCCTGCATGCGCACCTGGTCCATCTGGTGCGCGAAGCCGATGCCTTCGCCAACGAAGGCGCGACCGTTCTCGAAGGTCGTGCCTGGTGAGCGGTCGGCGCTGGGGCCCCAGTGGGGGATGAAGCCGAAGACTGAGTCGAAGGCCATGCCCGCCGGCGCGAAGCGTTCGGCAATCAGCGGGATGGCCTCCTCCATATACTCCCCGTAGCTGTTCGCCATCGGATAGGCAAACCAGCATGGCACGCCGGCGTAGTAGCCCACGTACTCGATCGGTTCGTTTTGAAAGTAGCTGTCAGACCAGTACTGCTCCATCAGGCCCTTCTCAACGTTCTTGAGGTGCATGTAGTAGGCGACTGCGATGTCCGCGCGCTCCGCAGTATCATGCACCCAACTGCGAATGTGCTGCCGGGTCTCTTCAAGGCTCTCAGCGGTGGCAACCTTGGTGCCGCCGCGGCGCTCCCACGTGCCGATGGAGAGATTTGTTACCGCCCACTCTCCGGGACGTGGCGCAGGAGCATAGCCCCACTCCCACTTGCCCCGCATGCGCCTCGCCAGGTCTAAGAAGAATTCCTCCACCTCCGGATCGGTCCAGCTTCGGTAGAGACCTCCCGCGGACGCCTGGTGAAAGCGCGGGTCAATGTCGCGCGCGCGCTGGTATACCTCCGGGTAGAGCGCCCAGAACGCGTCGAATGCGCCGCGCCAGCCGAGCCTGCCATCGTAGGGAAGCACGTTCACGGTGAAGGTGTGGCTCTCGCCGGGGATCAGCGCGAGGCGCGATCCAATGCGCATCTGCTGACCATCCGCAGATGGGCGGATGCTTGAATGCGCCTCGGTGTACCAGTCCATCGGATCGAATGCCAGTGCGTATCCGCTCTCGCCATCCCATGCCGCGGTGAGTGGCGTCACTGCGGAGATACCGTGGAACTCCAACGCGCTCTCGCCAAGTTGGTGAGGCGTGAAGTTGAAGCCGTCGAACCAGTTCACCGGCCCATCGAGTGCCAGCGTGTGAGGGATGCTCAGGTCGATCCAGCGCTCGGTTTCACCCGCATTCGTCACGGTAATGCGCGTGGCGGATCGGCTGTCATCGCCGGGAAGCGTCACCGTCTCGAGTCGCAGGTCGCCGCCCACTTCGCTCCCGTTCTCAAAGCGCACCAGGCGCGGTCCCTCAGCCGGGATGGTCAGCGCTGTGTCCGCGACAGACCCGGCAGGCGAGGACAGCGAGAAGCTTGCGCGCGTGCGGCCGTCATCTATCGCCAGAGGATAGTCGATCGTAGTCCAGAGCGTAAGGCCATCAACTGCCGTGCGCAGGCCCCGGTTGTCGGCGAGGCTGCCGTCGGCCATGTACTCCGTCAGCCGGTTGAAGCCCAGGCCGAACTGCGCCATCAGTTCCGCGCCATCGGCATCCTCGCGTCCCGTCGTCGGGTCCGCGTCGGCGTCAATGTACAGGCTGACGTACTGCCCCTCCGGTAGCGCTTCAGGGAGGTCCACTCGCCAGAGATAGCGGTCGCCGGAGAGCCACGCCACCTGCACCGCTGGAGCGCCCTCGGCGGCAGGGCATACCACCGTCAGGCGGTCCAGCGCGCCCTGCGGCGGTGCAAGCTCCGCCAGCGCCTCGGGGAGGTCTGTCGCAAGCGCCGCCGGAGTGTGGTCGATCACAATCGGCGTCAGTTCGGGCTGGGCATACGAGGTCAGGCTGCACACAAGCGCAGCCACGATGATGCTGATCGGGACCATGCTGATCTTCATGCGGATCACGCCTCTCAGACCAAAGCGCACCGCCGTGGCACCGGCGGCACGCTGATGATTCAGGCTATGATTCGCAGTTCGACGCTGGGCCCGAGCAAACCTGCCAATCGGCGACGCTCTCAGACCCGCAACGAGTAACGCGCATCCTCCGCCGGCAGCCTCGGAAGGTCATTGGGAACCCGCCAGCGTTCGTCACAACGAACGGTCAGCGCTCCGTCGGCAAGCTGCGCGCTCGCTCCGTGACCCTCAAGCGCGACCTCGGCGGACGGGAGGTCCCCGCGAACGGTGATCTCACTGCCGCTGATTGCAAGCTCAAGCGGAGGCACGGGTGAATCCCCGGCGGCAATCAACACCGCTAAGCAGATGCTCTCGCCGGTCGCAGGTTTCATGATGCGGTCGAGCTTCTTCACGGGCGATTCGGCGTGGGGATAGGCCCCAGAGGCGAATTCCGAGTCCCAACTCTCGTTGGTATACGAGCTTGTGCTGATCTCGCTGCCGGGTTCAAAGCTCGCGTGCATCCAGCGCCCGTGCTGACTGCAGGTGAGACTGGCGCCATCGAGCGTCACCTCGCCCAGCATGTTGAGCTGACAGCGAAGCTCGGATACCTCGCCAGTGACGTTCACCTGGTCGAGGAGCAGGAAGCCTGCGCCCGCGATCCACACGATTGTCCGCAGCCAGTCGGTCGGCCCGTGGCCCGCGATTGCGCTCTGCAGCAGCGTGAGCGGCCCTGCGGTCTCCGCCGCCAGCAGCGCGCAGAACGGGGGCGGACGCAGCAGGGATCCATCGGCGTCGTAGACGAGCAGCGTGTTGTGATCCTGCGGCCCCAGTTCGCGATTCGAAAAGGCCTTCCCCGCCGCCGATTCACCGCTGCGCTTGCCGTAGCCGTTGTCCACGATCCA
>JAAYJW010000352.1 GCA_012522765.1 candidate division WS1 bacterium
ATTCAGCTCAGTGGACGAACGGACGAGGGAGAGCGACAGATGAGCGAGCAGCTTCGCGCTATAGGTCAACGAGTTGCCGAACTGCGTGAGATCGAGGGGCTGTCTCCGGAGGCGCTGGCCCGGCAGCTTGGCGTGTCGGCTGAGCTCTATCGCCGCTACGAAAATGGTGAAGAGGACATTCCCGTGGGGCTGCTGTTTCAGATCGCCCAGGGCTTCGATGTGGAGCTTACTGCGCTGCTGACCGGTGACAACCCGCGCCTGCACGTCTACAGCGTCACCCGTGCAGGCGAGGGTGTGCAGGTGGACCGGCGCGCGGATTATGACTACGAAGCGCTGGCCTACAACTTCGTCAACAAGAAGTGTGAGCCCTTCCTGGTGACCGTGGAGCCTGACACGGAGCCTTCCCTCAACAGCCACCCGGGCCAGGAGTTCGACTATGTCCTCGAAGGCCGGATCCGCATCATTGTTGACGGCCATGAGATACAACTCGCCGCTGGCGACTGCATCTACTACGACTCCAGCCGCCCACACTCGATGACCGCTCTGGATGGAGCGCCGGCGCGGTTCATCGCGATCATTGCCTGAGAGCAAAACCACTGTAACACCTCGAAGAAGGTATTGAGCCATGGTAGTACGCTTCGTCAGCAGCAGTCGGTTCGCTTCGTACGAGGATTTCCGCGAGAACTTCCGCACCCTGCCCCCGGACAACTTCAACTTCGCCTACGACGTGGTTGATGCAATTGCGGAGGAGGAGCCCGACCGCCTCGCGCTGGTGTGGTGCGATGAGGATGGCAATGAAGCGACCTTCAGCTATGGCGACCTTCAGCGCGAATCGGACAGGGCGGCTGCGCTATTTGCCGAACTGGGCATCGGTCGCGGCGACGCCGTCATGCTGATCCTGCGCCGCCGCTACGAGTACTGGTTCTGCCTGCTGGCGCTGCACAAACTCGGGGCCGTAGCGATCCCGGCGACACACCTGCTCACCACTAAGGACATCGTCTACCGCAACAACGCCGCGGACGTGAAGATGATCGTGTCGGTGAACGAGGAGCGCGTGACGGCGGCGATTGATGATGCGGCGGCGGATTCTGAGGCGCTCGAACATCGCGTGATCGTGGGCAGCGTGCGCGAAGGCTGGCTCGGCTTCGACGAGGAGATGCAGAAGCCGCGCGAGTTCAGTCGCCCCACAGGTGATGCGGCGGCGAAGACCGATGACATCATGCTGCTCTACTTCACCTCCGGCACCACCGGTCTGCCAAAGATGGTCTGCCACGACTTCCGCTACCCGCTGGGGCACATCCTCACCGCCATCTGGCAGGGCTGCGAGGATGGCGGTCTGCACCTTACCGTCGCGGATACCGGCTGGGCCAAGGCAGCGTGGGGGAAGATCTACGGGCAATGGCTGCTCGGTAGTGCGGTGTTCGTATACGAGTATGATCGCTTCGACCCGAAAGAGATGCTCCGGGTGCTGCAGGACTACCCGATCACGACCTTCTGCGCACCGCCCACTGTCTTCCGCTTCTTGATCAAAGAGGACCTGAGCCAGTGGGACCTATCCTCGCTACACTACGTCGTCACCGCGGGCGAGCCGCTCAACCCGGAGGTCTTCAATCGCTTCCGAGAGGCGACGGGACTGCGGATCATGGAGGGCTACGGGCAGACCGAGACGGTCGTTATCGTCGCGACGTGGCCGTGGATGGAGCCGCGCCCCGGCTCAATGGGTATGCCCTCCGCGGGCTGGCAGATAGATCTTGTCGATGAGGAGGGGCGAGCCTGCGCGCCGGGCGAAGAGGGCCAGATCGTGGTTCGCACGGAGAGCGGCCGGCCGGTCGGGATGTCCGAGGGCTATCACGCCGATGAGGAGCTTACGCAGCGGGCGTGGCGGGATGGCGTCTACTACACGGGCGATGTAGCCTGGCGCGATGAAGACGGGTACTACTGGTTCGTCGGCCGCACCGACGACGTCATCAAGTCCTCCGGCTACCGCATCGGTCCCTTTGAGGTCGAGAGCGCGCTGATGGAGCACCCGGCGGTGCTGGAGTGCGCGGTGACGGGCGAGCCGGACCCCGATCGTGGCGCGATTGTAAAGGCCACAGTCGTCCTGGCGGCCGGCAACCAGCCCTCGGATGTGCTTGCCAAGGAACTGCAGGAGCATGTCAAGCGCGTGACGGCGCCCTACAAGTATCCGCGGAAGATCGAATTCGTCACTGAGCTTCCGAAGACGATCTCCGGGAAGATTCGGCGGGTCGAGATTCGCGGCGACAAGGAGAGGTAGCCTCAGGCGCTGCCAAGCAGCGGGTTGCCGGGCACCGAATCGGGGCCGCAGGTGCAGACGTACTCCTCCGGCCCCTGCTGGAGTTCCTCGCGAGTGAACTCCGCCCACATCTCCGGGGTCTCGTCGCAGAACGAGATCGGCACGTCCGTATTATAGCGCCGAATCTCCTCCACGTAGTGCCGCAGGATATCCAGCCGAAGCTCATGCGGGAAGATCTGCTTGCCCGCGGGCCAGTACGGCTTCCCCGGATGTTCGCCATCCTCGTAGAGCGCCCGGCAGGCTTCCACATAGATGGGATCGAGCAGATCCATGTCGAAACAGCCGCAGAGGCGGTCGTAGCCGAGCAGCGCCAGCGTGTCCATCGTGATGACGTCCGGCCGCACCCGCGTGAGATACTCCTCGATCATCGCGCTGCCCTCCTCGCGCCAGCCGATGACCGGTACGATGGGGGAGAAGCGCGCCCGCACATGGTAGCCCGCCTCCTGGCATTTGCGCGCGGCCTCGATGCGCTCGGAGGTGCTCGGCGAGTTCTTCTCGATCTCCCGCGCCACCGTCTCTGAGGAGGTCGTCCATGAGATGATCGTATGCCCCCGGTGGTCGAGTTCCAGCAGATGTTCGACGTTGTCGGACTTGGTGTAGAGCAGCAGGAACTGGTCGTCTCGCTCAGCGAACGCTCCGATCATCGCCTCGGAGGCGCCGTACTCCGGCTCGAAGGTGATCGTGTCCGTCTGGTTGTCATACTTCCAGAGCTTGCACCAGCGTTGCTCGTCGAGGACCGACGGGAGGCGCTCGACCATCTCCTCAAGGTTCAGGTGGATCGTCAGGAATGTGCCGATGTTGCAGTAGTCGCAGGCGTGCAGGCAGCCCCAGGCGGAGTGGAGGTCATACGCGTTCTGGCAGATGCCGTTGCGCTTTGCCAGCAGCGATCGGCCATCGCGGTAGCCGACGAAGCCCGTTCCGCGCAGCAGGCCGATACGCAGGTCGGGGTATGCCGCATCGAACGCGGCCTGCTCCTCGGGTGAGCGCCATTCGTAGCGGTGGAAGATGATGTCCGGATCACGAGTGCGTTTGTATTGCCCGGTGCGCCACTCGCGGACTCGGCCCCAGTTGCGCTCGCGTGCAATCTCACTGAGGGTCTCATCGTCCACGATGATCGGCGGCTCATCGGGCGTAATGCCGGCCATCATCCGCTCCATGCGCGCGACACAGCGCGGATCGGCCAGCACACGTTCGTGCAGGAAGACGTTGCGGGGGGCTATCTGATACATGGGCGGCAACCACCTGCGCTGCTATGGTGTCACCGGTCGCGCATTCTCCGCCTCCGGCCCGGCATCCTTCCCGAGAATTGCCGCCACGATCTCCTTAACGGGCGCGCCCTTTGTCAGGAAGCCTTCTGCACCCGCCTGACGCATCTCGCGGGAGAGTTCGCCCTCCTCATGCACGCTCAGGCCGATGATCCGGATTTCCGGGTGCTGCTGGTTGATGATCCGCGTCGCCTCAATGCCGTTCATCGGCTCCATGCCGATGTCCATGAGCACGACATCCGGCATGAGGCCGGAGGCCATTCCCACGGCTTCCTCACCGTCGGCCGCCTTGCCGGCGATCTCAATGCCGTCCGAATATGCGATCATCTGCGCAAGCCCGTCGCGCATGATCTCATGGTCGTCCACGATCAGCACCCGCACCGGCCTGTCGAGGCCCTCCGCCTGTCTGGCCTGCCGGTGGTAAGTTCTCAGGCCCCCGTGCTCAGGGTTCGCCCGGTCGAAGATCTCGGGGGGCAGCCACAGTGTCGCCCGGCACCCTTTACCGAGGAGGCTTTCGATCTGCAGACCGCCGCCAAGAAGCTCAGCGCGGCGCATGATTCCGATCAGGCCAAAGCCCAGCTCGTAGGGGTGGGCATTGAGGCGATCCGCATCGAAGCCACATCCCTGGTCTACGACCTCGATGCTCACACGATCTGTGCTGCGGCTGAGACGCAGGGACGCGCGGTCGACACCCGAGTGCTTCACCACGTTGAAGAGCATCTCCCGCGCGGCTTCGACGAGGAAGAGAGCCAGCGCCTGTGATCCCGGCTCGGTGCGGTTCTCCATCTTCACGTCCACACGAACGCCGTGCATGCGCCTGATCTCTGCCGCGAGCCAGTTGAGGGCCGCGATGAAGCCGGCGTCGCGCAGCACCGGTGGGCTGAGGTGGCTGGTCAGTGTGCGAGCCGTCCGTACGGCCTCTTCGAGCAGTCCCACCGCCTCCATGGCGGTGTCCTTTGTCGGGCCCTCCTCCGCGAGAAAGGCCAGGCTCTTGACCTTCATCATCGTCCCGGCGAGCATCTGCTGGATCTCGTCGTGGATGAGGCTCGCGATGCGATGCCGCTCAGCCTGTTCCGCCTCGGTGATCTGCCGCGCCAGTTCCTTGAGCTTTTCGGAGCGCCGCTCGGCGAGCTGCTCCGCCACCTTGACCGGCGTGACGTTAGAGAAGTTGACGACGGCACCCTCCACCTGTGTGTCAGACACGTAGGGGTGGATGCGCATGATGTACCAGTTGCCCTCGGCGTCCTTCAGTTCTTCCTCGATCCGCTCGCCGGTGTCGAGCACGTGCTGAACCTTTGGTGCCAGGTCCAGGCCGGCGAGGCTGTGGGAGATGTGAGAGATGGGACGCCCGATGTCCGTTGGAATAAGGTTCAGCAGACGCGTAGCGGCGGGCGAGAAGCGTCGGATGGTGAGGTCGCAGGCGACGAAGACTGCCTTGATGTCCGCGGCCGAAAGCAGATTCTCCAAATCCGCCTTGGCCTGACTGATCTGATCGACCTTCTGGCTGAGTTCCTGGTTGGCCGTGTTAAGTTCCTCATTGACCGACTGCAGTTCCTCCGAGGACGTCTGTAGCTCTTCGTTGGTCGACTGGAGCTCCTCGTTCATCGATATGATCTCTTCGTTGGCGGCGATGAGGTCCTCGTTGGCCAACTCCGACTCTCGAATCGTCGCCTGCAAGTCCAGCCGCGTCGCATCGAGTTCGGTTTGCAGCTCCCGCACCTGGCGCTGCTCCGCAGTGCCGACGACGGCCTCGGTGGAGGCAGTGGCGGCCTCCTGCTCCGGTGCGTCCACGAAGACGAAAGCGACGATCCGTCCCTCTTCACTGCGCCGCTCCATCGGGAGGACGCTGATCTGCGTGGACTGGCTCCGCCCTGCCTCCCCGAGCTTCACGCCGTGAAGCTGCTGCTGTCGGTCCTCCTTAAGGGCTTTGCGCATGGCGTCTCTCAGCCGCGAACCGAGGGGCTCCGCCGTCATGTCGAAGATATTGAGAGTCGCATGTCCGGTTGGATGCTCGAGGTACTTGCTCGTGGGGCCGAAGAAGTGCAGCAACTCGCCGGTCTCGTTCGTAAGCACCACCGCGGCGGCAAAATGCGCCAGCAGCACGTCCCGGCTGATGCGTGCGAGCTCGTTGTTGACCACCCCGCGAGAGCGCGTCTGAGGAGGCGCGAATTCGCGCACCCTCGCCTGCCTCGGCAAATCGGGGAGGGCCTGCTGCTTCTCCGTGCGGCGCAGAATGTGGGATGCGCCGTTGACGCGCGCGAAGAGATCTTCATGGCCGGGCGTGGCGTCGGAACTGCCGAGGAAGAGGCGGCCGCCGGGCGTGAGCGCGAACGCGAAGACGCCGTAGGCTACCTCCTGCGCCTCCGGCTTCATGTATATCAGCACGTTGCGGCAACTGACCAGATCGAGTTGCGAGAACGGTGGGTCGCTGAGCATGTTGTGCGTCGTGAAGACGATGCTCTCCCGCAGCTTCTGGGTGACGTGGTAGATCTGTTCGCGCTTCTGGAAGAAGCGCTCCAGATAATCCTCCGGCACGTGTGCGGCGATACTCTCTGGATACTTTCCCCCCCGCGCGAACTGCATCGCGTCTGGATTCAGATCGGAGGCGAAGATCTTGACCGGAAGGTTCTTCTTCAGTTCCGACATCACGTCAATGATGAGAATGGCGATGGAGTAAGCTTCCTCGCCCGTGGATGCCCCCGGTACCCATGCGCGGACGCCCTCGTCAGGCCCCTTTGATCGAATGATCGGCATAATGGCCTTCTCGCGCAGTTCCTCAAATGACTCCGGGTCGCGAAAGAAGCTGGTCACGCCTATGAGCATGTCATTGGCAAGCTGCTTGACCTCCTCGGGGTCTCGTTGTAGAAGGCGGTGATACTCGCGCATGTCGCTGATCAGGGAAATGCCCATGCGACGCTGGATGCGGCGCGTGAGGGTGCTGCGCTTGTAGAAGCGGAAGTCGGCTTCGTGCTGCTGGTGCAGGAGGCTGATGATTGGCTCGACCGCGGAGCCGCTCTCGTCGTCGCTCTCCTCGTCCGCGCTTTCGGGAGCGGCGACGACAGAATGCTCGACATAGCCGATAATCACCGCGGGCATCTCGGCCACGGGCAGGACACGATCGACGAAACCGGCGCGGATCGCCGCGAGGGGCATGCTGTCGTAGGCGGCCTCCTCCGGGTCCTGAGCGATGCTCATACCGCCTTCGGCGCGTATCTCACGCAGACCCTGCGCGCCGTCAGACCCGGTCCCGGACAGCAGAACACCGATGGCGCGCTCTTTCCGCGCTCGGGCAAGGGAGGTGAAAAAGAAATCGATGACGTCGGATGCGCCCTCCCGCTCAATCGCGGAAATGCGCAAAGCTTCGCCCTCGACACTGGCATGCATGTGGCCGCGCACGCTGTAGATGACGTTCGGCTCAGGCACGGTCCCATCCTCAGCGACTTCAACGCGCATCGTGGTGTGGCGAGAGAGGATGTCCGGAAGCTGGCTGGGCGAGTCGGGAGCAGCATGCTGCACGACAACGAACGCGATGCCTGGTTCATCAGGCATCGCGTCAAAGAATTCTATCATCGGTTGAAGTCCGCCGGCAGACGCACCCAGTCCCACTATGCAGACGGGATCCCCCGTGCCACGTGTTCCCTCGCGCATGGGCGACCGCACCTTTCGCCTTCCTTGCGACATCGAGCCTGGTAACCTTCGATAGATACTATCATCGCACCTTCAAACGCGATTGCGGCAATCCCTCCCTCCTGAGCCGACCACCGATGCGCTTCAGCACCGGGATACCTCCGGGTCAAGCACTCCGTCCGGCAGCTTACGGCCCGCGGCAACTACCGTCGCCCGGCGCGCTGTGCTTCCTCGATCAGGTAGCGGAAGAGCGCCTCGGCGGCCTGGCGCGGCCCCTCGCGCTCCATGCCCTCGATCCCCAGGCGGGTTCGGATCTGCCCGACGGGGATGTCCATCTCGTGCATGCGCGTGAAGTACTTCTCCGCCAGTGGTTCGTGCAGGTCCGGTCGCTGGGCCGGACCGAACGGGTTCGCATAGTAGGTCTCGACGATGCCACGCTCGTCGGTTGTGCCCTTCGCGGCTCTGCGGCCCTCGCGGAAGACGTTCATCGCCTCATCGGGGCGCTGGAAGAACTCCACGATCGGCGTCGCCTCAGTCACGGGCTCGTAGTTGTTGGCGTAGAGCAGCATCGAGACGTCCTGGCCCGCCACCACGTGCTTGTACTCGGTGATCGGCAGCACGAGGCGGGAGTTCTGCCGGTGCGGGTTCATGAAGATACCGCGGTCGATGCGCCCGAATGCATAGTCCGGATCAATGTCGTCAAGGCGCACAAAAGCGCCGATCTCCGTGCCGTAGCCGATGAGCCGGTTGCCCTCGATTTCGAGCGAGCCCATGTCGTCGAAGATGATGGTCATGTCGGCGATCCACTCGGAGGCGAGAGTGCGGAATGCCTCCAGCGTCTCGGACTTCCCAGCGCCAGAGTCGCCGACGATGATGATGGACTGCTCCGGGCCCTCACGGAGCCGCAGGTGCGTCATAGCGCCATGCAGCGGCAGTCGCCCGCGCCGCATCATGATCATGTTGTGCATGGTCAGCATCATCTTCTTGAAGTAGCCGAAGTAGTCGAACTCGGGCCCCTTCGAGATGGCGGCAACTGCGATATCGTTCTCCTCGTCAATGTGAAAAACGGTTGGTTCGCGGCCGAGATGGTCGGGGTCCACGCCGAACACGAGGATCGCATCGGGCTTCTCGCGGGCCTCGTCGTGGCCGGAAAGCTCAAAGAGGTTCACCAGCGATGTGGCCAGCGCCTGGTGGTAGCGGTGGAAGTAGACGTGGTAGCGGAGCTTGCCCACCAGCACCGGGATGCACAGCCACTCGCGGTGATCGAGTTCGACTCCCTCAAGCGGGTTCTCTTCGACCTCAACAAAGCGTCCCTGGCGCCGGATGCTGTGCGGGTAGAGGATCACCGGCGGCACGAGGAGAGCCAGGCGTACCATCCGGATCTCGAGGAGTTGCTCGTAGACACCGCCGGGGCAGTCCCACTTGATGTGCTCGATCAGCAGCGACATGTTCGCGCCGCCGGGGGTCTGCCGGTAGACGCGTGGCCAGTGCCCCCGGAGGTTGCGCTCGATGTGGCGGTAGGCGTCGCGGATCAGGCGGCTGATATCCTGGTTGTTGTAGATGAATGCCATGTGCCCACCGATGACTGAGTCACGGGAATCATCGGCGGAAGCCTCAAGGAACAGGTAGCGCTCATAGCCGCGCCAGTGGTCGTAAAGCTCCTCCACGAACTCCGCGAGGGCCATCTTATCCCGCAGCAGCTTTTCGCAGTCGGGTGCGCGGACGCAGGCGTCTTCGGGCTTCATATCGCACAGCAGCCCGAGCACGTGCGCCATCTCCTCCGCGGCCGGAGATGGGTTCTCGCGGTCTCCCTCGGTCTCGAGATCGGCAAAGACCTGCAGATGCCGCGAATTCCTCTCGCGCAGTTCATTGATGAAGTTCTGAATCACCTTCACCGCATGCTCGGTCTGCAGGACCTGGGCGGGCTGTGTGCAGACGGCACCGGTCATGTATAAGGTGAATGCTCGATCGGTGACATCTCCAGGTAGTCTCCAGGGCATCGTGCGTCTCCTTCCGCTGACGGCAGCAACGACAACGGCTTTCATAAGCGACACAATATCATAATGGCGGCAACAACGGCAACGTCACTATCCTTCGGGCCGCATCTCTACCGGAACATCGAATCGAGCAGCGCCAGCGCCGTCTCGGTCATCATCTCACCCGCGACGGGGGAGAGCTTTGAGTTGTTGCCAAGCCGCTGCTCATAGCCGCCGCCCCC
>JAAYJW010000353.1 GCA_012522765.1 candidate division WS1 bacterium
AAGCGGTTCTCAAGTTCGCCGGGGTCAGCTTCGAGGTCATATAGCTCGCAATAGTCCGTCAGGTTGTAGACCAGCTTCCAGCGTCCGTCAGTGACCATCCGCGCGGAGTAGTGGCCGTACCAGTCGCTGTGGTACTCGGCGTAATGCACCTCGCGCGGCCACTCGCCGCCGTCAATGAGCGGCAGCAGCGATTGGCCATGCAGGTCGTGGGTCGCCATCGCCGTGACTGGCTCACCGGCCATCGTGTGCATGATTGTCGCGGTCAGGTCCATCAGGTGCACCGGCGCGCTGAGCCGCTGGGGGCCGGTGCCGCCGGCCGGTCGCACGATCATCGGAATGCGCGCCGTCTCATCGTACATGTAGCCGCCCTTGCTCAGGAAGCCGTGCGCGCCTGCCATGTCGCCGTGATCGGCAGTGAAGACGACCGTGGTATCTTCGGCGAGACCACTCTCCTCCAGCGCCTCAAGCACCCGCCCGACCTGCTCATCAATCAGTTCCATGTAGGAGAACAGCCCCGCCAGCAGCTCCGGGAGATGGTCCGCGCTTTCGGGCGACTTGCTGCGCCGGGCCACATCCTGCAGCCGGATCTTTTTCTGATAGATCGGCTTGCCCGCGAGATCATCATGGCGATTCGGCCAGGGAGCGATATCCGCGGGATCGTACCGAATGCCGAAGTCATCGGGGACAAACCACGGGCTGTGCGGGCCCGGAAATGCGCAGAACGCGAGGAATGGCGGCCTGCGAGCCTCCCGGTCGCGGATGAAGTCGCGGGTGAGATCTGCCGCGAGCACGTCGGGGAACTCGCCCATCGGAATGCGCAGAGTGCCTGCATTACCGCCGGCAAGGCTCTGCCCCACCTCACCAAGCGAGGGTCCCGGATGCCAGTGCGAGTTCGCGAGGAATGGAGGCCCGCCCTCATACGGACGCGGATGCGTGTGATCGAACGCCGAGTTGAAGAGATCCTCCGCCGGGCCGATGTGCCACTTGCCGAAGTAGGCGGTTTCGTAGCCGGTTTCGGCCTTCGCCCAGTCGGCAAGCGTCTGAAGATCGGGCCGCAGGTGCTGGCAGTAGGAGTAGCCGGGGGTGGAGTTGTTGAACATGTGGTGCGCGTGCGGATAGAGGCCGGTCATGAGGCTTGCGCGGGCGGGCGAGCAGAGGGCGCAGGGTGTATATGCGCGCTCGAAGACCACGCTCTCCTGCGCCAGGGCGTCGAGGTGGCGTGTGCGCACTCTCTCGCCGCCGTAGCAGCCGAGCAGGTCTGTACGAAGCTGATCGCAGAAGAAGACGAGGATGTTCGGCCGGTCGGCGGAATTCGCTGCCATTGCCGTCCTCCATCAGCCTGAAATAGGGAGGCGGCGGACGGCTTTCTGGCCATCCGCCGCCCCTGCTGCTTTCCTGATGGGTTTTGCCCGTGAATTACCAGCTAATCTCGATCTCTTTGCCCGTGCGGGCGGACTCCTCGGCGGCGAGGCAGGCCTTCACCGTCGCCATCGACTCCTCGGGACTGATGACCGCGGGCGCCACGCCCGCCTGGACGCAGGCGCCGAAGTAGCGCAACTCATCGGGGAGTGCGCCAACCAGCCTGCCTCGTGCGGTCATCCAGTAGGTGGTGTCGGGGTAGGTCCAGCCGTCGCTGTCACAGACCGCGAAGCTGGGCGCCGACTCCTGCACATGGACCGAGCCGTCGGTGCCGATGATCTCCATCCGCTCGTCAATCTGCATCGCGGTCTTCTCGGGCAGGAACCAGACGTTCTCGAGTATCGCGACGGCGCCGTTGTCCATGGTGAACATGCTCCAGCCGAGGTCGGGGTTGCCGAGGCCGCGGACGTCCACTGTCTTCGCGTAGACCTTCACGGGCTTGAGGCCCGACGCCCACATCATTATGTCCATGTCATGCACGCCGTCGCCGACGATCGGGCCGATCTTCGGCAGGATGCCTGTGGTGACCCAGCCGGGAATGTTGCGCCGCGCGAACATCGAGACGATGCGCCCCGGCACGCCCTCGTCGCATTTGCGCTTGAGCATCGCGTAGCGCGGGTTGAAGCGGCAGATGTGGCCGACCATGAAGTAGTTGTCGGAGGCGTTGGCGGCGTCCACGAGCCGCTGGCAGTCCTCTACGGTGGAGGCCATGGGCTTTTCGCAGAAGACGTGCTTACCGGCCTCTATGGCAGCGAGGGCCGGGGCCACGTGCTGATCCCACATGGTGACAATGCTGACGGACTCAAGCTCCGGGTCAGCGAGCATCTCGTTGTAGTCGGTGTAGGTGTTGGGGACGTTGAAGCGTTCCGCGACTTCCTCGAGACGCGACTCGGTGCGGGTGCAGACCGAGTGTATCTCCATGTTCGGGATCGAGTCGATCGCTTCGCAGTGTTTCTCGCCGAACCAGCCAAGGCCGATGACTCCGTGCTTGACGCGCTCCATCTCGGACCCTCCCACAGGGACTTGAGCTTACTGTCGCCGCCGGTGCAGCGCGGCGTAGCGTGCGAGACGGCTGCTTCGCCGCGTCGGGGGCGACGTCCTCCCTGGCACGAGCGAACATAAGTGAGCTTCGTCTCGTCTGGCAGAGAAGCAGGTCGTGCCTCCCAGTGGTTCGGCCCGGGTGTCTACGCCGCGTTGTGCTACAATAATGTCCGGACCTCATTCCGGGAAGGAGTCGCATCAAGGCAATGCTCAGATCCGTCAACCCGGCCCTCATTGCGCTGTTCTCGCTCATCCTCCTCAACTTAGCCACGCCGCTCCTCGCGTTCCCGCTCAATGGCGACTTCGAGCGATCCTACAGAGGCGCTCCCCTTGCTTGGGAGGCCGACCACGGGTGGATGTTCCTCCCCCTGAACTCCCATGAGGGCAAAGGGCACGTAATCCTGCGCGAGCAATTCGCCCGTGCGGGCAGTGAGCTTGTGTCAAGCAGCTTCCGGCTCGTCTCCGAAGGCGACACGGTCTCGCTCAGCCTCGCTTACCGCAGTTCGGCCCCCGGAGCCGCCGTTGCACTCGTATTCTGCGACGCTCTCGGGCGGCCGCTGGGGGAGCGATGGGAGGTCCCACTGCAGCCCGCCGATGAGTGGACCGAGTTCCGCACACAGTATGAGATGGGCTCTCTGCCGCAGCCGGAGGCCACCGCTGCGGTGAGGGCCGCGCTGCTGGTGCAGTGCGAGGGTATTGAGGTCCATGTGGATGATCTGAAGCTCGATCTGGCCGCTCCGGCCACCACTCTACCGCACAGATACCCCGCCGTGGCCGTCTCCCCCTGGAGCGGCGCGACGGTGCTCAGGGCGGCGAGCCGCAAGATTGTGGCAGATGACAGCACCGATATTGATCCGGGCGTGCGCCTGTTGAGCCTGTGGCTTTCGAACCCCGTCGCAGTGGAGGCAACGATGCCCTATCAGGGACGGGCGGAGGTGGGTCTGGAGGGCGATCCGGGCGCTGAAGCGTTCTTGCTGTTGCGCGCCCTCGGGGCGGCTCCGAGCGAGGTACTCTGGCAGACCATCACGCCCGTCGCGAAGGACGCTCATGTCGCGCAGCCAGTCACGCTCGCTGCGCCACACATCACGCCATCTACCATGGGCCTGCAGGCGGGGCTCGCGGTATCGGCGGACATACCTGCAGCGGCAGTGGCGACCGACCTGTATGTGGCGCCGGTGCCACTGTCGCTGAGTCTAAACGGCGTGCAGCGCAAGACGGAGTTCGAGACCGTGGAAGGTGCCGAGGTCTTCGTCTCTGCTGTCAATAACACCGGCGACGAGTTGGCGACGCAGGCGCTGATTACGGTCGTTGACGCTGCAGGTGCGACCGTTCATCGCGAGCAGCGGGCGATCAACGTGGGCCCCCGCAGCGCGGCTTCATTCTCCGTTAAGCCGAAGTTGCCGAACCCCGGCTCATTCGTCTTCCGGGTGAGCTTCCAGCGCAACGGCGTGGAGGTGGGCACGGACGAGTTCCACTTCGCCGCGGGATGCGTGGCCTGATGAAATTGCGCAGTGAGCGCAGGAGCGCGTTAAATGGAGAGGGCCTCGCTTGCGCGAGGCCCTCAACCATTCCGGCTCAACCGGGGGGAGAGTTGAGCCAGGAAAACTTGGTAGCGCCATGCCACGAGACAGCAGGCGCACAATCAGCGCAACGGTCTGGCCGCCGGAGTTACCGTCTGATCACTGCTGCGATGGAGGAAACTGGTGAGGAAGTCGGCTCCATCCCCTGCTCGCTCCCCCAGAAGCTGAATGGCTCCAAAAGCCACCAGTGCCACGAGGCCAACCAGTAGCACGGTCTCAGCCTGCATTACGCCATCTTGATCGGACCAGAACTTGCCCCATGTGCCGTCCACAGCGACCACCCAGAGAGTAAGTCATGACACTCTATCTCGTGGCGGCTGCAGCACATCAGGAAAAACAGCAAGCCACGAACCGTGCTGTGTCCCAATTTGCGGCGGGACATTTGCACGACGTCCGTAGCCAGCGGTAGAGTTACTATACAGCATTGACCGGACCCGACCCCTCAAGAAAGCCTCAAGTGTTGCTCATAGCTTCTTCAATGACAACCGGACTCATCTGCCCTACAGAGGATTGTCCGCGCGATCGGTAAGGTTGTCTGCGACCGCACACCAGGTATCGCAGAGCAACCGCACCGGTTCACCGCTGCAACGCACGATGCGATTTCCCGAGATCACGTGTCCCCCGCCGTGCAGTGATTGTATGGCGGCCTCGGCAGTCACATCCTCCAGCACGTTCCCTGTCACCACGCAGTCACGTGCGTCACCGAGGTCAATGCCGCCCTGGCGCTTGTCTTCGACGATGTCGGCGTAGACGCTCTTGCGAATGACATTGCCGTTGATGACGTGTCCACCGGAGCCCGAGGCGTCGTCGATCCGCAGCGCTCCATCCACGGTGTTGATCATCGTGTTCCCCGTGATTGTGAAGCCGTGGCAGGCACCGGCGAGTCGCACGGCTGTGCCACCGTGGAAGTAGTTCGCATTGATGACCATATCGCGGCAGCCGATGGCACTCACGCCGTCGGTGAAGCCCTCGATGGTGTTGCCGGAGATCACGTGCTGTGCGGTGCCGTCGAGGATGATGCCCTCGGCGTCGCCGTAGGCGAGGTGATTGCCCACGATGCGCACCTCGCGGCAGTTGCGGTCAATGTAGACGTGCTCGGCCTGCTGCTGCCCCTCATTGAGCCGCCGCGTCTGATTGCCATGCATCGTGAGATGATGCAGGTTCTCGGCGGCAAGCGCCCGCCTGCAGTCGCGCATCCAGCAGTCACGCACGGTGGCATTGGTGCCTTTGCCGACGAAGTTGACGGCAGTCCCGCCGTGGCCGATGAAGAAGCAGGCATCCACCAGCGTATCATTCGGATGATCCACCACCAGCGCATCTCCGCTCTGGTGATTGCCGACGAAGGTCAGGTCGCGAACGGTGATCTTCAGATCCGGCCACCACTGTCCGATGGCGCCGGCGATGGACAGCAGTGGCTCGCCGGAGCGGTTGTTGTTCACCAACACGCTCGCCCGGCCATCGCCCACGAGGAAGAGGTGCTGGCCCTCCTGCAGGGCGATCTCCAGCGTTCGGTCAAGCTCCCATGTGCCGGCAGGGAGATGCACCGTGCCGCCATGCTCGGGAAGGGCATCGAGCGCCTCCTGGATACCTCCCGCTTCGCCTGCGTCTATGCAGCCCCCGTTCATCTGACTCACTCCTCTTCGGCCCCCGTGCAGGCATTTGCCAGCGCCATGCTGATCTCGCAGACGGTGTCGGTGACCATGACCAGTCCGTGCGTGGCATCGCGGTTACCGGACATCTCGATAAGGATCGGGGCGCGGCAGCCACGTTTGGCCGCATAGCAGATAACGTAGGGGGCATCTCTTTCCTCGGAGATGCGCTCCATGTTCACCTGCTGATACTCGCCATTGTAGGGCGCCTGGCAGACGAAGCGATCGCGCAGGCGGTTCTTGATGTCCTCATGGATGGCGGCGATCAGGTCGCTATCGCCACCCGCGGCGGGCATCAGGATGTAGTGCGCGGTGTGGAAGTCGATCAGCCCGACGGGCCGCGTCTCGTCCACGATCCGCTGAATCACCTGCGTCTCACGAGCCGAGGCCGGGCGGGTGCCTTTGTAGTTGTAGTCCCACGGCACCGCAAGGTCCTGCGGCATCGGGTACTCCTCCCAGGCGTTATCGAAGTTGCGATTCAAATCAACCCCATCGGCATTCTGGCGGGTGAAGTTGTCAAAGCCCCACGGGTTCTGCACCGGCATGATGACCCAGTGCAGAGCTTCGGCATCGAAGCCGATATCGGCACCCTCGCCCAGCAGCTCCGCCATCCGCAGCAGGCCGTAGGAATTCTCCCACTCCCAGCCATGGACCGCAGCTCCGAGGTAGACCGTGGGCTTTGATGGTGCGCCGAAACGAAGCGTGTACATCTGCCTGCCGTCACTGCAGGTGCCCTCCGGGACGAGCGAGAGGCCGTAATGAGCATCGGCAAGGCGCCTCATCTGTTCGACGAAGTCATCGTAGCTGAGCCGATCCGGGTAGTGCCTGCCCCACCGCACACTCTGTGCGATGAAGTTGCCCGGGAAGAGCCACTTGTTCGTGCTTCCGTGCGAGTTGTACCATGGGCGTGCCGGCGAGAGCAGATCCAGCGCAAAAATCGTTCCCTCGCCGACGCGCTCCTCGATCATCACCGCGCCATGATTGACATTCGACCGCGCCAGCACCTGTGTCTGCTCGTCCTCGATCGGGTTGAGTATCTGCCGCTGCAGGCGCTGGTTGTCGTAGAGAGGATCGGGGGCGCCGGAGACCGTGCCGTACCAGGGGATCGTGTCGCCCTGCCTGAAGCCGCGGGTGATGTCGCAGACGACCTCAATGCGTACCTGCGGATACGCCCGGTCCAGCACGTGCGTCTTCGAGAACTGCCAACCCCGGTCATGCGCGTATTCCAGAAGACAGGCGATGACCTGCCCCCCAGATGCCGCATAAGCACGCACAGCGGCGAAATCGAGCTGCTCGAGGTTCGCGCCATTCTGCACCGAGGTCACTACGTGGCTGTACTGGTGCAGTAGTTCCACGCCGTGCTGCTCCTCAGTGAAGTTGACCACCTCGACGCGGTCGGGGTAGAGCAGGTCGAGGTCGGCCTTGAGGCTTCCTGCGCCGTCGCACAGTAGCAGGATGGAGACTTCTGGGCGGTCCATGTTTGCCCTCCGGGAGGTTTGCTGTTCACTTGTGGCGCATTCAACGGCAGGGGCTCACAGACCTTCGCGGGTATGGGTGGTCGGGAAAGAAAGTGAGATTACCCCGCAAAAATATTCCCGAAACCTCTGGACAAACGGAGGCAATTCACATAAGATACATATTACGTAGAGCAGAGCGCGAGGTTTGACTGATCGGCGGCGCGTTATCCATCGAGGGAGGGATCAGCGTGCGTAAGTACAGTCAGGTAGTCGCTTCAATCGTGCTCCTGGCACTTCTTATCTGCGCGGGGGCACATGCACAGGAACTGGAATGGACCAAGTGGACCGGACCAGACGGTGTGGAGCACGAGTACGCCGTGATCATGGAGCCTGCCTCATGGGACACCCAGCAGACCATTGCCGAAGCGGAAAATGGCTACCTCGTAACGATACTCAGTAGCGAGGAGCAGACCTTCGTCAGGGGATTGATTGCGCAGGCAGAGGCGGTTCAGCCTGCCGAGACCTACTGGTACTGGATCGGCCTGGTGCACCCGGAGGGGGCGCCGCCGAAAGAGGAGTGGGGCTGGGTCACCGCGGAACCGATGAGTATCGTCTACTGGCGCTTCAGCGAACCCAGTGGCGACGGTAACGTGGGATCGATCCACAAGACCAGCGGCCTATGGTATGACGGTCCGGCCCGCGACGCCAATCGCGCTGTGATCGAGCGAGAGGGGCCACCTCCGCCCACGGACACCACTCCGCCGGACCTCAGCCTCAGCGCGGATCCGACCGAACTGCCGCAGCCCGCACGGATGATCCCGGTCACCGTCAGCGGCAGCGTCACCGACACCGAGAGCGCCATTGCATCGGCCACGCTGACCGTGGTGGATGAAGACGGCCTGCTCGACGATGAGATCGATCTGCTCGGCGAACTCGAACCGGATGGCAGCTTTTCGCTGACCATCGAACTCTCCTCGGCAGTGGCGGCGGGCGACAATGACGGCCGCGACTACACCATCAGCCTCAACGCGGCCGATGAGGCCGGGAACGCGGCTGATGAGATCAGCGTCACCATCACCGCCATCGCTGACTCCACTCCGCCCGTGACTGCCCTCACTGCCGATCCGACCGAACTATCGTGGCCGGCACGTATGATCCCGGTCACGGTCAGTGGCAGCGTCACCGACACCGAGAGCGCCATCGCATCGGCCACGCTGACCGTGGTGGATGAAGACGGCCTGCTCGACGATGAGATCGATCTGCTCGGCGAACTCGAACCGGATGGCAGCTTCTCGCTGACCATCGAACTCTCCTCGGCAGTGGCGGCAGGCGACAATGACGGCCGCGACTACACGATCAGCCTCAACGCGGCCGATGAGGCCGGGAACGCGACTGATGAGATCAGCGTCACCATCACCGCCCCGCCCGACACCACTCCCCCGTCCGTGGCGCTTGAGTCGCCTGATCCCGCGCTGCTGCCTTCGTCGCAGCCCAGGCAGTTGAAGATGGTGATCATCAGCGGGGCGGCAGTGGACGACCAGAGTGGCATCCTTACCGCTACCGTGACGGTCTCTGACGCGTACGGTGCATTCGATGAGGTGCGCGACATCACGGGCAGTATCGAGGAGGACGGGGCTTTCTCTGTCACTTTCTACCTGTCCTCGGAGCTTAGCGGAGGGGACGACGCACGCGAGTATGAGTTCACCCTCGTCGCCGTGGATAACGCCGGAAACGAGAGCGGAGAGGTCTCGGTGGTGGTGCGCGCGGAGCGACCCGGTCCGGGCAACAATCCCGGGCAGGGGCACGGGCCTGGTGGCAATCCGGGCCGGGGTAACGGCAACGGCAGGAACAAGTAGATAGCGGTTCCGGGGGGGATGGGGGGATCAAGGGGGAGGGGGGAGCCGTGGGGAGCGATCGGGACTTAATGCCCCG
>JAAYJW010000354.1 GCA_012522765.1 candidate division WS1 bacterium
ATGGTCGCACGGTGGCTGGACTCTGGCGCGGAGCACTTTCACAGCATTGACGGTACGGACGGGATTGGGCGCTTCGGACCCGCAGATGCGGGCGCACTGGCAATCGAGGCCACCGCTTTGTACGCGTTCGTCAACGCCGTCGCGGCCACGAATGAGGAGTTGGATTGCGCGAACTGCCGGATCACACGGGAGGAGTGTGCCGAGAGAGCGCTCGGCGCCTTCCGCTACTGCATCCAGAGTCATCGCGCATACCCGCGGGAGCTTCCCGATGGCATCGAGTGGGGCGGCACGGGGATGTCGCCGAAGATGGCCGACCAGCTCGCCCTCGCCGCGGAGCCCCTTGAGCCGCTCCTGAGCGACACCGATCGCGACGCGCTGCGGCGGTTGATCGCGTTCGAGGCGGACAGCAACATCCTCCTGCCCTTCCACCTCGAGCCGGTGGACCACGGTTACTTCCGCAAGCGCCCGCCTGTGCCCACGCAGCGTTTCGGCACATCGTATCCGGAGAGCAATGCCTGGCGGGCCACCATCCTCGCGCGCGCCCTGCTCGCCGATCCCGATCATGCCAACGCCGAGCAGTGGCGCGAGTCGATGCACATGCACCTTGCGAATGCGCTCTCCACGCCCGCCGATGCCGATGACGGCACCATCCTCTGCGGGCGACCGCTGCGCGACTGGCATGCGGGAGCGAATCTGCACCCGAACTTCGCGCTTGAGCACCACGGCTTCTTCCACCCCGGCTACGTCAACCGCGCGCTGCTGTCGCTCTTCAGCGCCGCCTGCGCGTATCGCGACGCAGGTGAGGACGCGCCGGAGCTGCTGCTGCGCAATGTGCCCGAGCTTTGGGACGTGCAGCGGCGGTTGATCCTGTGGGACGGCCGCCTCGCGTATCCGGCAGGCAAAGACTACCCGCGCTACTGCTGGGGGCAGCTCTACCTCCTGCCGGTGCTGGTCTTCATTCAGCACGAATACGGGGATAATGTGGCACGCTGGGCCGAGCTGCGCCTTGCGGACCTGCTCGCGCGGGAGCAGGAGGCCAACGGTGATGGCGCATTCTTCGCCTCCCGGCTCTCGAAGTGGCGTCAGGTGATCGAGCGCAACCGTCACCTGGCGCCCCGAAGACCGGCGCCATCGGTGTACTACCGCAGCCAGGTGGATCCGGCCTACTACATCGCGCTCGCCGACTGGTGGCATCGGCGCTACGACGGTGCTGGCCCCGTCGCTGCCGACATTGATGAAGAGGAACTGGCGGAACCCTTCGTTGAGCCGGACTGCGGGCTGATCTTCCACCGCAGTCCCTCGCGCTTCGCAAGCTGGAGCTGGAACGCCTACCGTTCCGGGGCGCAGGGGCTGGTGATCCCGCGGGATGGCGATCATCTCGCGGAGTGGCAGGGCAACCTCGTGAGTCGCTTCCAACTCCGCAACGTGGGCTGCGATTGTCGCGTGATACGCCACCGGGAGCACACCTTCGACGGCGGCATCGCCACCTGCGGCACCATGAGCGTGTGCGATGGCAAAATCCTGCACGGCATCGCTTTCGCCGCACTGCCCGACGGCCGAACCACCGTCTATCTCTCCAGCGCGAGGACTGCCTGCGCGGTACAGCTACTGCTGGTAGAGGGCCTGTGTCTGAACATCGCGAATGACATCTTCAATGACAACAGCCGCACGGTCTACTCCCGGGACGGGAGCATCGAGTTGCTCGGTGTGGGGGCTGAACGGCAGCAGATAGCCATCAGCGGGCCGTGGCTGAACGTGGACGACATGCTTGGCGTGATGGAGCTTGACGGTCGGGAGCAGTTCGCGGTAGCGGTAGACGGTGCGCGCCGCGCGGACGGCCACAGTCTGTGCTACCACGAGATACTCCACCCGTCCGATGATCGTCCGCGGCAGCTTCCGACGGGCGCCTTGGTCGAGGACTCGGCGGTGGCCCTGGTGACGTCAATCGACCATGAGCAGACGATGCGCTGGCCCGGTCGGCACATCGGTCCCGGCATCAGCAATAGCGCAAGTCGCCTGGTCACCATCCGGGGCATGGATGACGTGTGGTATCTGATGGCCGCCAACCTCGACGACACGCCCTGCCGCCTGCGGGTGCCGCTGTCAATGCAGGCGGCGGGCTACGAGATACTCGTGGGCAAGCCGCGCCAGTTCAGGCTGCTTGGCGATGGCGCGGGCATCTCACTCGCGTCCGGCGAGATGCTGCTGGTGGCGCTTGCAGCGAACCGCTGAACCGCAGGCTCGCGCTGAGACAGCGGCCCCCCGAAATTGAATCTTTGCCGCGGGCGCTCTGCCTGAAGGGGAATGTGGCCTCCCCGGCGAAGCACCCGGCAGGAGGTAACACAAAGATGATTAGCGTTGAACTTGCCGTAAGCCTGAAGATCCCCGACGTTACCGCACTCACCGCCGCCAATGCCATCCGCCGGCGCCTCGGCTATGCCGATGAACTGGTGCGCCTTGAGCGCGCCGACTACTACCGCCTCGACCTGAACGTTGACGACCGGGCGACGGCGGAGAGCCTCGTGCGCGAGATCGCGGAGGGCACGAACCTCTTCGTCAACCCCAACAAGCACGTCTACGAAGTGCGATTCTCCGAAGATCGCGGGGCCAACGCGAACCGCGACGGCCTCTGGCTGGTGAGCGTGCTGGTCACCAGCCCCGACGACAGTTCCGGCGAGGGCATGGCCTCGGCGCTGCAGGGCAGGCTGGGCTACGCGCAGGTGGCGGCCGTGGAGACCGGTGTGCTCTGGAGCATGACGATCAAGGCCGAGAATGAGGAGCGCGCGCGGGAGATCGCCGAGAGCATCACGGTGACGCGCTCGCAGAGCGAGGGCGTCCTGATGAACCCGCACTTCCAGGAGCACGAGGTCTGGGTGGGGGAGTGACGGAGCATCTCTGAGACAGGCGCGGATCAAGTAGCACGCGGGCGAGATGTGATGAGCTATGCCTGACAGCCACGACCTCGACCGCTTCGTGCAGGCACAGGAGGGCGTTTATCCCGTGGCGCTCGCGGAGGTCGGCGCGGGGCGCAAGCAGTCCCACTGGATGTGGTACATCTTCCCCCAGTTCGCCGGGCTCGGGCGCAGTGCGACCTCGGTGCGCTACGCGATCCGGAGCCGGGCCGAGGCTGCGGCATACCTCGAGCACCCGGTCCTCGGCCCGCGGCTGAGGGAGATCACCGACGCGGCCCTCAGTGTGGAGGGGCGGTCCGCCCACGACATCTTCGGGTCGCCGGATCACTTGAAGCTTAGATCATCGGCGACCCTGTTCGCCGCTATCTCGCCCCCGGGGTCTGTGTTCGAGCGATTGCTGGAGAAGTACTTCCGTGGCGAAGCGGATCGGCGGACGCTTGACCTGCTGATCATCGAATAGGTGAGTGACTGGTGGGGCGCAATCTAACGTCAACGGCGCGGGCCGGGGTGGAACCTTCGGCCCGCAAGCGGGCCTCACTCCTCGCGCCCGCCAAACGACGGCGGACGCTCGGAGCGGCCCCTCCGAACACCCTTGCATTCTGCCCCATGACCGCGGTCGCCGTATATCGCAGGAGGGGCCGCACGAGCCGCAATTGTCGTTCATTGCGGTGAGGTCGGCCCATCGGTGGTTCGATCTATCGCAGAGGGCCGACCTCGTGCAGCTTTGCTTCGCAACCTGCCCTCGTGCGGCCGCTCCAACGGGCGCGTGGTCGGAATTCGTTGCTCCCGAGATCTGGACAGATGGAAGCCGAAGCCTTGCGATTTCGCCGCAGCGTATGCGCAGTAGCCCCGCCAGCAGCAGCGGTGGAGGAGGAGACGCATCATGCCCAGGAAGCTCATCGAGCGCCCAGGCAATCGGCATTTCTACCCGTGGCCGCTGATCCTCGTCAGTTGCGTGGATGAGGACGGCAAGCCGAACATCATCACCATCGGCGCCTCCAGCGTCTGCTGCGCGCACCCGTGGGTCATCGGCTTCGCGATGGGCGTGCGGCAGTACTCATACGAACTCATCAAGCGCACCGGCGACTTCGGCGTCAACATTCCGCACCGCGAGCAGCTTCCCGGCGCCGATTACTGCGGCGGCGTCTCCGGCCGCGATACTAACAAGTTCGAGGACCTCGGCTGGACCGCCCAGCCGCCGAAGGTGATCCAGTCCCCGCTGATCGAGGAGTGCCCGGTCAGCATCGAGTGCCGCATCGTCGAGATCGCGCACCTCGGCAACCACGACTGGGTGATGGGCGAGGCGCAGGTGGCGTGGGTTGATGAGGATCTGCTGGAGAGCGATGGCACGCGCATTGCGTACGAGCGCACCGACCCCGTCTGGTCGTTCTTCGGCGAGTATTGGTCCGTCGGCGAGAAGATCGCCGACTGGCATGGGGCGAAGTAGACTTCGGACAGCGATCCCAGAGCTTAGTAGCCTCAGCGGCCGTCTCACTTGCGCGATCTGCCGCTGCTTGGTAGGATACCCGCGCCTCGGGCGAGACAACACCGGGCAGGCCACCCTGGCCTGTCCCGCATTATGTCCTTACGATCAGCGGGAGGATGCGTAATGGACGGCGCAGACACGGCGCGCATAGGCGTCATCATGGCGGGTGGCGTGGGGGAACGATTCTGGCCGGTATCGCGGCCCGATCGCCCGAAGCAACTGCTTCCTCTCGGCCCCTCCAGCCGAACTCTCCTCGAAGACACCGTCCATCGCATGGGCGGACTCGTCCCGCGAGACCGTCTGCTTGTGGTCACCAGTCGCCTGCTGCAGGGACCCGTCATAACCGCCGGCCTGCCGATCCCCGACGAACAGGTCATCGCCGAACCGGCAAAGCGGAACACCATGGGGGCCATCGCGTGGGTGACGGCGAAGGTTCTCGGGGAGATGGGGCTCGCGGCCGAGGAGGCCACGCTCGCAATCATCCCCGCCGACCAGTATGTCGGCGACGTGGAGACCTTCCGGCGCGAGCTTGGCATTGCGCTGGCGGCTGCTGAGGAGCTTGATGCGCTGGTTACGGTGGGCATCGAGCCGACGCGGCCCGAGACAGGCTTCGGGTACATCGAGGCGCGCGATGAGCCGGTGCCGGTTCCGGGGCATCCGGGAGCCGAGCGTCTGCTGCGGCCGGTGGTGCGCTTCCGCGAAAAGCCGAACCAGGAGACCGCCGAGGAGTTCGTCAGCAGCGGTCGCTTCCTGTGGAACGCAGGGATGTTCTTCTGGCGCGTCTCCACCTTCATGAGCGAACTTGAGTATGCAAGCCCCGAAGTGGCCGGACTCGTGAGGCAGATGGCGAGCGCTCTCGCAGCCGGCAATGAGCCCGAGGCGGAGCGGCTCTTCGCGCAGCTTCCGGACCTTTCGGTGGATTACGCGCTGATGGAGCGGGCGCGGCGCGTGCTGGTGGTGCGGGCCGACTTCCCGTGGGACGATGTCGGCGCGTGGGACGCGTGGCGGCGCGTCGGCGACTGCAATGATGACGGGAATTCGGTGCATGGTCGGCCGCTTCTGATAGATTGTGAGGACTGTGCGGTCTACGCCGAACCGGACAACAACGGCATGCAGGTGGCCGTGATCGGGATGCGGGACGTGATTGTCGCCGCAACTCCCGAGGGCGTGCTGGTGGCGCCGCTGGACCGGGCGCAGGACGTGCGAGATGTCGTAAAGGCGTTGCAGAACGAACAGGCACAACGCGGTGGGAGTGAGGGTTGATGGGCGGACAGTCCACGGCAGCATTCGGGTCCTACGATGTGAGAGGGCGTATCCCCGACGAACTGAATGCGGACATAGTCTACGACATCGGTCGCGCGTACGTGCAGCTTGTGCGGCCTGATGCGCCGGTGGCGGTGGGGCGTGACATGCGCCTGTCCAGCGAGGAGCTTGCGGACGCGCTGATCCGGGGGCTCAACGATGCCGGCGCGGACGCAGTTGACATCGGCATGGTTGGCACTGAGGTGATCTACTTCGCCTCGGCCCAGCAGGGCGTCGGCGGCGGCATCATGGTCACTGCCAGTCATAACCCCTCCGATTACAACGGCCTGAAGTTCGTGCGCTCCGGTGCGCGTCCGATCAGCGGCGACACCGGCCTGCGCGAGATGGAGGCGATGGTCGCCGAGGGGAATCTGCAGAACGCGGCGCAAAAGGGCCAGACGCGACGGGAGAATGTGGACGAAGCATACGTCTCCAGTGTCCTGAGCTTCATTGATCCGCAGGAGCTTGAGGCGATGGATGTCGTCGTCAACCCCGGCAACGGCTGCGCGGGCCCGTTCCTGGACATGATCGCCGGGCACCTCCCGATCAGCTTCACGCGGATGGACTACGAGCCCGACGGGACCTTCCCGCATGGCGTGCCCAATCCGCTCAAGCCGGAGAACCGCCTGCGCACCGCGGAGATGGTCAAGAGCAGCGGCGCGGCGCTGGGTATCGCGTGGGACGGGGACTTCGACCGCTGCTTCTTCTTCGACGAGAACGCGCAGTTCATAGAGGGCTACTACCTCGTCGGCCTGCTGGCCCAGCGGATGCTCAAGAACGCTCCCGGCGCGAAGATCATCCACGACCCCCGACTGGTCTGGAACACCGTGGAGGTAGTCACCCAGGCCGGCGGCGTCCCGGTGCAGAGCAAGACAGGCCACGCGTTCATCAAGGAGCGCATGCGGGCCGAGGATGCCGTCTACGGCGGCGAGATGTCCGCGCATCACTACTTCCGCGACTTCAACTATGCCGATTCGGGGATGATCCCGTGGCTGCTGGTGGTGGACATCCTCAGCAGGCGCGGCGAGCCGATGTCGTCGCTGGTGGCGGAGCGCGAGGAGCGCTTCCCCTGTAGCGGCGAGATCAATGTGGACGTCGCCGATGCGTCGGCCCAGCAGGCCACCATCGAGCGGGTTCGCGAGGTGTATCAGAGCATGGGCGGGGAACTCGATCTGACCGATGGCATCTCGCTCGCCTTCGACAACTGGCGCTTCAACCTGCGGACGTCCAACACTGAGCCGGTCATCAGGCTCAATGTGGAGACGCGCGGCGATCGGGCGCTGCTCGAGGAGAAGACGGAGGAGTTGCTGCAGCAGATCCGGGGCTGATCGCCCGGCATGAAGATGAAGATGAAACAGGTGCGGGCGGCCCGGTGTTAAGGAAAGCGGGCTGCCCGCGCATCACTTTCGATCGGAGTGTCGCAGTGAATTCGTCGCCGGACCTGCTGCTCAACTTCCCCCTGCGTTGCCGTCCGCTCTATAAGGCCAAGATCTGGGGCGGGCGTGGCCTTGAGCGTGTTCTGGGCAAGGTCCTCCCGCCGGGCGAACTGATCGGCGAGTCGTGGGAGGTCGCCGATGTCCCCGCGGGTTGCTCCTCAATCGCAGATGGTCCGCTGGCGGGGTTGACGCTGCGCGAGGTCACACAGCAGTTCGGCGAGCAGCTTTTACCCGGTTCGGAGAGCGCTGAGTTCCCCCTGCTGGTCAAGTTCCTCGATGTGCAGCAGATGAGTTCCGTGCAGGTACACCCGACCGCCGATGTGTGCAGCCGCCTCTATCCGCTCGAGCGCGGAAAGACCGAGACGTGGATCATCCTTGATGCCGCGCCTGATGCCGCCGTGCTGCACGGTGTGCAGGAGGGCGTTACGCTGGAGGAGATCCGCGGGCGCATCACCGACGGCAGCATCATGCAGATCATGCGCCGCATCGGGGTCGCACACGGGGATGTCGTCCACCTGCCGGCCGGGACGCTTCATGCGCTTCTCCCGGGCGTGGTGCTGCTGGAGGTGCAGGAGCCATCGGACTCGACCTTCCGCGTCCACGACCACGATCGGATTGACGCTGATGGGCTGCCTCGCGAGTTGCATGTGAACCAGGCGCTGGAGAGCATCCACGTTCGGCAGACGGATGCCGCGATAATGGCGCCGGTAGTTGAGAGCCGCGAGTGGGGAACGCGCGAGGTGCTCGTCAACATCAACGCGTACCGGGTGGAGCGGCTGAAGCTGACGGGGATGACTGAGTGGCGCTATGGCGATGCTCCCGCAGTGGTGGTTGTGACCGCGGGAGACGCTCTCGCGGTCCGCTGGGGCGGGGAAGAGGCGGTGTATCACCTCGGTGAGACCTTCATCATGCCCCCGGCCGTGGAGAATGCAGCGATCCGGTCTGAAGGTTCTTCGGTCGAGATCATCGTCGCGTTCCCTTCTGAATGAACGCCTCGCCAGGCCACGGCCACCGCCCAATGGGAAATGACACCAAAAGCGTCCTTCGCTATTGGAATTTGGTAGTAATGTTCTGACCCCTCATGGGAAGTCCGCACAGAACCTTCTTTTTCTATTGCATCAGAGGCACCGAATCCTGTAGAATCTTCATGATCGCATCGTCCCGCGCGAGGGGCGGTGCCGGTGTCCCCTCGAAAGGCCCGGCAACATCCGCGGACGCGTTTCATCTCTCACCCATCTGCTGTTCGACGTGAAGGAGAATGTTCGATGAAGAGGGGCTTCACCCTTATCGAGCTGCTCGTAGTAATCGCGATTATCGCGATCCTGGCTGCGATCCTGTTCCCGGTTTTCGCCCGGGCGCGGGAGAAGGCCCGACAGACAAGCTGTCTGAGCAATCTCAAATCGCTTGGTCTGGCCGGACTGATGTACGCGCAGGACTATGATGAGACGACTGTGCGGACGAACAACAACCTGGGAGCCGTCGGGCTCTACACGCTGCCCAGCGGTGCCGTCTCCACCTCCGCGGATATGCTCTGGATGTATCAGATCTATCCCTACGTCATGAACTCCCAGATCTTCGACTGCCCGTCGTCATCAACCAACTGGACGCCCGCCGCCTACAGCTCGAGCCTCGGCTACGGCTACAATGTCCTCGCCGCCGGTATGCCGCTGGTCCGCTTCCAGGCGGTCGCCGACACCATCATGCTTGCCGACTCAGCCTACTACTGCGTGGACTGGGACATCCGCGACACCGACAACACCGATCCCGTTGCGAACCGCCACAACGAGGGCGCCAACGTCGCTCACATGGATGGCCACGCCAAGTGGCACAAGGGCGGCACCATCTCCTGGCTCGACGGAGCGGTCCATGCGGCCCCGCCGACCCCGGACCTGTGGACCCCATAGTCACCCCGCCCACCGTGGTTTCTGGTGAGCCCCCGCGATTGTGGGGGCTCGCCTGCTGTACGGCCCCCGCGCCATGAACTCGTCACCTTCAGCAAGCGTCGGTAAGTACGCACTTACTCCCCATGGCGAGCGCCCCGGGGCGCTTGGGAGATTGATGGAATCAGGTTCGGGGGCGGGGCGTCAGACACTCCGGTAAGTGATCACTCACTTTTTTTCCGCCGGGGGAGGAGAGCCACCGGCAGGGGGGAATATGACCCACCGGTGCATCCCGACGAGAATCGCAGCCTGCCACGATCGCACAACTCCCGGCGAAGGTACCGAATGCCAATACAGTGCCCGCAATGGGGACGCCTGTCCTCGTCTGCCCGGACTGACCATAGAGTAGAGCCTGAGAGGTGACCCACGCCTTGCCGCGATACATGATCCCCATCATAGGCGTCTGCCTGTGCGTGCTGCCCGCGGTGGCGGGATTCGCGCAGGATGACACCCCGGCCGCGATGGCACTGGAGGATGCGATGCGCCTGGCGCTGCAGCGGCATCCGTCGATGGCTGCGGCTGCAAGCGATGTTGACGCCGCTCAGGCCGCGCTTGAGGCACAGCAGGCTCGCAGGCTTCCCACGCTCTCCCTCGACGCTTCCGGGAGAATCCAGCAGTCGCTGCGCCAGAGAATAGCACTCGACGATGGCACCATCCGAACGACCGGGGGCACCAGCGAAACCAGCGACGTAACGGTGGGCCTCACTCACACCTTCCTCGAGTCGGGGCGCAGCGAGTCGATTGAGGCCGCAAGGGTACAGGCCGCGGCGAGTCTCGCCACCGTGGAGAACAGCCGCCGCCAGTTGCTGACGGATGTGGCGGCGACCTTTAACGCGATCCTCGCGCAGCAAGAACTCGTCGAGGTGGCGGATGCCGCGGTGCGGACCTCGCAGCAGCACCTTGAACTGGTTGACGCGCGCATCGAGGCCGGTGTCGCGGCCCCTTCGGATCGCGTGGCGGTCGAGGCGGAACTCGCGGATGCGGAGTTCGAAGCGGTGCGGGCCGTCAACGCCGTGTGGACAGCGCTTGCCGACCTGCGGGCGTTGCTCGCGATGCCGATCGACTCACTCCCCATCATTCGTGGCGATCTTGAGGTGCCGGCGGAACTGGGCGAGCTTGAGGCATGGATCGCCGACGCATTTGTGCTGCGCCCCGACCTTGAGGTGCAGCGATACAGCCTGCGAGTGGCTGAGCTGGCGGTGGATCAGGCAGAGATCGACGCCGGCCTGACCTACTCCGTGCAGGGCGGCGCCGATTACGGGCGTCATGACGGCACTACCGGCGACACGTGGTTCATCGGCGCCGGCGTCAGCTATCCGCTCTTCGATCGGCAGTCGGACGCCTCCGTCGAGCGGGCTGAGGCGCAGCTTGAGGCGGTCCGGCAGCGGCTTGCGGAGGCCGAACTCGACATCTCGCGCCAGGTGACGATCGCCTACTACTCGTTTGCCGACGCCAACGCACGCGTGACCGCCGCCGAGGCGTCGGTCCGCGCCGCTGAGCGGAACCTTGAGGTGGCGCGGGAGCGCTACGCCGAGGGTCTGGCGAACATCATCGAGGTAACTGACGCTGAGTTGGTCTGGCGCCGGGCCAGTTCCAACCTGGTGCAGGCGCGCTACGATCGCAATATCTCATGGTATCAGCTCCTGGCTGCCGCAGGCAGACCTCTACTGAGCGAGGCTGCACTTGACGCGGCATCCGGAGAAGAGATGCAGACTGAGACGGTGGTAAACCCATGAAGCGCTGGATCGTCATCATCGCAGTTGTCGCAATAGTCGGCGGAACCGCGTGGTGGTACTTCCGCGGCAAACAACCCGTGGAAGAGGAGGAAGAAATGTCCACCGTGGCAGTCGAGCGGGGTGACCTGCGTGTGACGGTCGCCGCCACGGGTGTGCTTGAACCGCTGACGACCGTCGAAGTCAAGTCTCGCAGCGGTGGCGAGATCGACAAAATGTATGTTGAGGCCGGGGACTACGTGCAGGCCGGCGACCTGATCGCCCAACTCGACCCGACCGATCTGCAGACCGCGGTTGATGAGGCGGCGGCGCAGGTTGATGCCGCCAACGCCCGGGTAGCGCAGGCCGGTTATTCCGCGGATGCCCAGGGTGAGCAGACCGTCTCGAGCATAGATGAGGCGCGCGCTTCAGTAGCCGCCTCAAGGGCGCGCCTGGATCAGTCTCAGGCGAACCTGGAGCAGACGCGGCGAACCTCCGAGCAGGCGGTCGAGCAGGCGCGCGCGAGGCTCGCATCCGCGCGGGCGCGGCTGGAGGAGGCTCGAGCGCAGGAAGAGGCTCAGCCTGAGCTTACGCGCGCGGACATTCGTTCGGCGGAAGCTGCGCTTGACCGGGCGAAGCAGGACCTCGCCGTGCTGGAAGAGGGCACTCGCCCTCAGGAGATCGCTCAGGCTCAGGCGCGGGTCTCGGAGGCGCAGGCGGTGCTCAGTAACGCTCGGAATGAGTTGACGCGCGTTGAAAGCCTCCACGACCGCGGCTTTGTATCAGATCAGGATCTTGATAGCGCCACACGTTCCGTGCAGACCGCTGAGGCGCAGCTTACATCAGCCAGGGAGGCGCTGTCGCTTGCGCAGGCGGGGCCACGGGTGCAGGAGATAGAGCGCGCACGTGCGGCCGTGCGACAGGCGGAGGCCGCACTGGCCTCGGCCCGGGCACAGGACGTGCAGGTGAATGTCCGCAGCCGATCGCGTGAAGCGGCCGAAGCCGCCGTTACCGAAGCCCAGTCATCCCTGCGCACTGCAGAAGCGCAGCGCCGGCAGGTTGATGTGCGCGAGGGCGAAGTTGAGGCGGCGCGGAGGGCAGTGGACCAGGCGGAAGCCGGTCTCGACCGCGCACAGGCAGGCAGGCTCAGTACGAGGGCACAGCGTGAGGCCGTGACAGTTGCTCTCGCCGATCTGCGCCGGGCCGAGGCCGGGCTTGAGGAAGTGCAGTATAACTTCACCAACACCACTGTTGTGGCGCCACGCGATGGCGTGATCCTCACCAAGCACGTTGAGGAGGGGACCGTTGTCCCCGCTGGGACCGCGGCACTGGCACAGGGAACGGCAATCGTGACGATAGCCGACATCACCGAGATGTATGTGATGGCGAACGTGGACGAGGTGGACATCTCCCGCATCGCCGTGGGGCAGCCCGTCGAGATCAACGTCGAAACGCTGCCTAATGAGCGCATCACCGGTGAGGTCGAGAAGATCTTCCCGCAGGGAGCCGAGACTGAGAATGTCGTCTACTTCCCGGTCCGCATCAGGGTCATTGATCTGCATTCGGAGTTGCGGCCGGGGATGACAGTGGATGTGAGCGTCTTGACCGCAGAGAGGCAGGACGTGCTGATCGTACCCGATAGCGCCATCGACCGCTCGGGTGGGAAGACCGTGGTGCAGGTCCTACCTGAAGGCGCCGAGGAGCCAGTTGACCGCGAGGTCGAGGTCGGCGTCACCGACTGGGAGAACACGGAGATCATCAGCGGAGTAGAGGAAGGTGAGACGGTGGTGCTGCCGATGGCAGGCGGCTTCGGCGGAAATGGCGAGGGAGGGCCCGGAGGGCCGGGCGCGCGAGGCGAAAATGATACGCGGCGCAATGTCCAGCGTACCACCCGGATGATTGGACGAACACGCAACTGATGAGGCAGGATATGTCCACTGAATCGATGCCGATAATCGAAATCAAGGACCTGCACAAGGTCTACCGGATGGGCGATGTGAGCGTCCACGCTCTGCGCGGAGTGAGCCTGTGCGTCGAAAAGGGCGATCATATCGCGATCATGGGCCCGTCAGGCTCTGGCAAGTCCACGCTCATGAATTTGCTGGGCTGCCTCGACACCCCCACCGAGGGGACCTACGAACTCGGCGGGGAGGATGTATCGCGCCTCGATCCGGACCGGCTGGCCGAAGTGCGCAACCGCAAGATCGGCTTTGTGTTTCAGCAGTTCAACCTGCTGCCGCGGGCCACTGCTGTCCATAACGTTGAGTTGCCGCTGATCTACGCGGGCGTGAGCGATAGACATCCGCGAGCACTGGCGGCGCTCGATCGGGTTGGACTCTCCGATCGCGCTGAGCACCGTCCGCGTGAGCTTTCGGGAGGGCAGCAGCAGCGCGTGGCGATTGCGCGAGCGCTTGTCAACAGCCCCACTATCGTGATGGCTGACGAACCGACCGGCAACCTCGACACTCGAACTGGCCAGGAGATACTCGAGCTCTTTGACGCCCTTAATTCGGAGGGTATCACACTGGTGATGGTGACCCATGACCCGCGCGTCGCAGAGCGTTGCAGGCGAGTGATTCGCCTTGTAGACGGCGAGATTGTCAGCGATGTGCTCAACCGTCACGAGATCCCGGCTGGTGAGGTCACATGAGTTTTGCCGAAGCGATCCGCAGTGCGCTCGTCAGCCTGCTGGCCAATAAGACGCGGTCGTTCCTGACCATGCTCGGTGTTATCATCGGCGTGGCGGCAGTGCTCATTGTCGTGGCTATCGGTGAGGGGCTCAAGACCGACACCCTGAACCGGATCCGCTCCATGGGGACGAACCTGATCACCATCGTACCGGGTGGAGGGCGCGGGGCCGACCGCCGCCCGGGAAGGCTCACCGAGGACGATTTTAAGGCGCTGAAGGCGAACATCAAGCACGTCAAGCTGCTCGCCCCGGTCGTACAGACTAACGCTACGGCAAAGTATCGCAATCTTTCGCACAAGACGCAGGTCGTCGGCACCACCGCCGAGTGGGCAGAGGCTATGGCCTTTACCGTCGAGCACGGCCGCTTCATCACCCTCACTGAGGAGCGGGCACGGACACGCGTGGCGGTGCTCGGGCAGGAGGTAGTCAACGAGCTATTCTACGGCCGCCCGCTCGTCGGGGAGTTCATTCGCATTCAGGGCGTCCCGTTTGAGGTCATCGGCATCCTGCAGGAGAAGGGCGGCGGCTGGGGAGATCCGGACAATCAGATCGTCATACCTATCAGCACCGCGCGTCAGCGTCTCGTCGGGGGCGCGGAGTTCTCGCGCATATACGCCTCAGCGGTCAATGAAAATGTGGTTCCTGATGCAATCGAGAGCATCAAGCGCACGCTCTACCGGCTGCACAGGGTAGATGAGATCACGGAGGATTTCCGCATTCGCGACCAGACCGAGATGCTGGCCACGATGACCGAGACGACCGGCCAGCTTACCACCTTCGTCAGCGGCATCGCGCTGGTTTCGCTGCTCGTCGGTGGCGTGGGCATCATGAACATCATGCTGGTCTCGGTCGCAGAGCGCACTCGTGAGATCGGCATCCGCAAGGCCGTCGGTGCTCGCAGGCGCGACATCCTCTCGCAGTTCCTCATCGAGGCCGTCATGCTCAGCTTGATCGGCGGGCTGATCGGCATCGGCATCGGCTTCGCGGTGTCCCGCACGCTTGGGAGCACGCTCGGCTGGGAGACAGTGGTGCCTCTGTGGTCGATCCTGCTAAGTTGCGCCTTCTCCGGCGCGGTAGGGGTCTTCTTCGGCTGGTATCCAGCGCAGAAGGCCGCAGCGCTCGACCCGATTGAGTGTCTGCGCTACGAGTGACCTGGACGAACGATAACGGCCCGCCGCTCATACTGAGACAGCGGGCCGTTTCTGTGTACCTTGAGGCACTCGGTCATGTCTGCTGCTACTGAGTCGCCCGCAGCGCCTCGCCGAGATTCCTGAAGACGCCGAGCACGAGTTCCTCCATGGCCTCCTGCGATGACGCGGCCATGTGCGGGGTGATGATGACGTTCTCCATCGCAAGCAGCGGATGATCCGCCGGCGGTGGCTCCTGTTCAAGCACATCGAGGCCCGCACCGGCAACCATGCCGCTCCGCAGCGCCTCGACCAGCGCATTCTCATCAATGATCCCACCGCGACCGGTGTTGACGATCAGCGTCCCCGGCGCCATCGCCGCAAATTCACCGGCGCCAATCAGTCCGCGGGTCTCATCATTGAGCGGGCAGTTCACGCTGATCACGTGCGAGGTGGCGACAAGCTCCTCCATCGGAACGAGTGCCACGTCCACCGCGCGGGCGGCGGCTTCATCGGCATAGGGGTCGTGCGAGACTACCTCCATCCCGACCGCCTGCAGCCTCCGGCAGACTGCGCGGCCGATAGCACCGAAGCCGATTACGCCCGCGCGGCGTCCACTCAGGCGCAGTATCGGCCCCTCGCCTCGCCGCCCCCAGTTGCCCTCCCGGACGGCGTTGGCGTGGATGCAGATGCGCCGAGACAGCGCCATGATCAGCGCCAGCGACTGATCGGCGACCTCGTTGGTGCAGAAGTCGGTTGTGTTGCGCACCTCGATGCCGATCTCCCGCGCAGCATCGAGGTCTATGCGATCCAGGCCGACGCCGTAGCGGACAACCGTGCGCAACTCCGGCTGCAGCGCCTCCTGCACCCTCCGTGTCACATACGCGGCGGTCACGAGGATGGCCGTCGCCCCGCGCGCGGCGGCGATCACATCGTCCTCCTGCACCGCCTTCGCAGGCTCGATGCGCACACTGAGGCCCTCAAGGTGCGCCAGCGCCTCGGGCGGGTAGTCCGAGCGCCCGGTCGTGTCGATCACCAGCATCTCGCTCATTGCCCGCGCTCCGCAAGTTTCGCCTTGAGTTCGGTGAGCATCTTCGTCTCCTTCTCGATGATCTGCCGGCACCAATCGAGCGTCTCCTCGGTCATCGCGGGAGGCACAACTACCACGCCGAGGCGGTCGCCGTAGACGTAGTCGCCGGGATTCACGACGACGCCCGCGCAGGTGATCGTCAGGTCCACCTCGCCGAGCTTGTCACCCGTTCCGGCCTGCGGAGAGAGGCCCGAGGCGAAGAGCGGGAAGCCGATCTCCATCACGCCCTCGATGTCGCGTACCGAGCCGTCAATGACCGCACCCACGCAGCCGGCAACCGCGGCCATGTGGCTGAATATCTCTCCCCAGAGGATGTTGTCGAGGAAGCCACGCCCGTCGATGACGATGACCTCACCGGGCTGTACTGCCTTCAGCGCCAGGCCGGAGGCATGTGTGCCGCCGGGATAGGCGTAGGCGGTGCGCGCCGGGCCGAAGGTGCGCAGGCTCGGATCCACCGGCTTAATGCGCGGCTTCATCGTCTGGTTCTTGTGCCCCATGCGGAAAAGGGCGTCTGAGATCGTGGCTGTGGACATGCCCGCCATGTCACGGGCGGCGGCTTCAGGGGTCACGTCAATCGCCTCCGAGCGGGACAGGCCTGGCGGCCTGCCGGTCATCGTGATGCAGTCGGCGTGACCGTTCGCCGCCGGAGGCAGCAACACCTCGCAGCACCCCACCGCGACCGTCAGAGAAGTTCGTCAAGGGGTTTGAGCAGCGAGTAGGCGCAGGTCGTGGACATGGCGTGTTGCTCGACCTGAATACCCTGCTCGGATGCTGCCGCCATCGGGGTGAGGCCGCCGACAACCACCATCCCCACGCGGTCCATGCCGACGGGCAGATCGAGCAGTGGCTGGCCCGGCGAGCCGATCGCCAGCACGCCGCCCAGCCCGTGCTCCCGGAGCCTGCCGATGATCTCGATGGCCTCGTCGGCCGCCGCTGCCGGGAACTCGCGGAAGCCCGCGCCGACCATCCCCGCTCCGGTGGTCGCCGCTCCCCACGATGAGGTGAGGCCGGAGGCGATGAAGATGTGCAGCGGGTCGATTGATGAGCCGGCGTAGCTGACCAGTTCGACGAAGCGGAGCGGCTGACCCTCCTGGATCTGCAGCAGGCCGCCGAAGACAGAGTTCACCGGGATGTAGCGGTGCAGCAGCACGCCGTTGAGCGTCACCGAACAGACGGTTCCGATCGCCACCATGCCCTCGGGCACCACGGTGCCCAGCGTCTCCCCCTCATGCGCCACGATGGCAAGATGACTCATGCACAGGCCCGCGTCGGCGACCACGCGGGCGTACTCAAGCGCCCGCGGCAGGTCCTCGCCGCGCAGCATCGAGACGTTGAGGATCACGTCGCCGGTGCCGGTCTCCGGATCGAACGTGGTGGCGTAGGCGAGGCGGTCTATGCGGGCCGCGACGAAGCCGACCTTCTCCGTCACCTGCGCGGAGCTAAGCTCGTGCCGCCCCGCATCGGTGAGTACGCGTCCTGCATTACCCACCGCCAGAGTCAGGCCGCGCTCGTCCATGTACTGCAGGTGGTAGCGCACCTGGCGCTCGCTCAGTTCGATGCCGATCTTCTCCAGATCGCGACCGATAGCGCGCGCGCCGAGAGGCTTCTCAGTGCCCGAGAGCACGCGGAGGATGGCGAGCATCTTGCGGCGCACATCATAGTCATCGCTGAGCGGTTGCAGGGCGGCGGACTCCACTGGGGCATCACTCCGTCGAAGAATACGTGCAGCAGCGCCTCGGCAACGCTGCTCCGGTGTCACAAGAATACGTGAGACTTCGCGAAGATGTCAAGCAGCCGGTCGGGCGGGTCTGACAGCCGCCCCCACTGTCACTCCGCGCGCACCCACTCGTCCCCGCGCTTCTCCCAGACTGCGCCGCCGTAACGCTCGTTGCGGATCGGCCACCCGCGTTCGTACCACCACTGGTTCACCGCGACCGGCGGGCCGAAGCTGTCGGGGTAGCCGAAATGCACCTCCTGCGTCTTGAAGCCGTCTGCGCCGAAGAACTCGTGCGTCCGCAGGCGCGGATCACCCTCCGCCATTGGCTGCCAGATCTCGCGCAGCGCCAGCCTGCCGCCCTCGTATGTCTCGCGGCGGCAGGCAAAGCCGTCGGGATTGAGGTCTTCCGCATACGCAAGCACGCCAGCTTCGTAGCGCTCCACGCGGAAGAGACCCTCGGCGCGGTGCACGAACTCGCGCGTCGCCTCCTCGGCAGCAAGGGCCTCATCCCGCTCGCAGGGCTCGTCGCCGACCCGCCACTGCTCCACGATCCAGGAGAAGTCGTCGGGAGCTTCCGCAAGCACCCTGAGCGTCCGAGGCGCCTCGAGGCGCAGTTCCGCGCTCGCATGCCCCTCGAGGCCGCTCCACTCCACCGCAACCGCGCTCCATCTGCCCGTGCTGAGATCAAGCGTCTCCGCTGGCCGCAGCGGCTCCTGCGTCACTTGCTCGCCGTCCCGCAGGAGGTGATAGCCGAAGGTCTCGCGATGGTTCTCTCCGGGGATCAACTCGATTGCCCCACCGCGCTCGCGCAGCCATGGCGGGTCGGGCAGACGCACCACGCTCAGATACACGTCCGTCTGCCGCTGGTAGAGCAGCGGGGAGTCCTCGCCCATCCCCGCCTCGGCGACCGCGCCCGCAAGCCACGGCCACGGCTCCACCGCGCGAGCGCGCTCCTCCTCGGTCATCAGTCGCGCAGTGAACAGCGTCACATCGAGCCCGCTGCCGAGCGTCGCACGGCCACCGGTGGTGTAGCGGTGGCGCTCCAGCCCGTCGAAGCTCGTGTCGGTCTTCGACGCGTACGCGATCACCTCCGTCAGCACGTCGATCTCGCCTGAGGCAGGGAAGCCCGCGGTACTCTCCACGCGGACGCTGTCCTGATCGCTCAGCGCCTCCATCAGGCGCGTGTGCGGCGCGGTGTCGAATGGGTAGTTGGAGACGAAGCTGATCTTGGTGCCGTCGGGGGAGCCCTTCGGGTCGGCATCGTAGGGGCCCGAATGATCCGCGATGCTGGCGGGGTAGCACAGCGATGACGGCGCGCGCGGGAGCACTGTGCCGTCCGCGGTGCGCAGATCGGCGATGCCGTAGTCGCCGCAGATCCAGCGTCCTGAGGCCCCGCAGGGGCTGATGTCGCCGAAGCTCATCCACGACAGCACGTGTGCGTCGCTGGGGAACGGCTGATCCCAGGGCCTGCCACGAGCCCGCCCGTTCCCGATGAGTTGCCACGTGCCATCCCCCGACCATGCGTCGTGGAAGTTCTCCAGCATGATCATCCCGGTCCGCATGTTGCGGCCATCATAGTCCATCCAGATGCGCGACGACTCGAACGGCTTCTGCAGTTGGCAGCGCATGCTGATAAGGTCATGCCCGGGGTTGCAGTTGGCCATGTTGCCCTGGTTGACTTCGAAAATTTCCTCAAGCTCGGCATCGGGCTCAATGCGTGCGCGTACGGTAGTTCGCGGCGTCCGATCCGGGATGTCGTAGCGCCAGCGGTTGCCGAATACCCAGCGATCGAGGCGGTCGGTTGAGCCGAGGCGCTGCATGTTGCGCGTCACGACGATCTCCTCGCCGGTTGCGATGTCGTGGCGGATGACCTCCGAGTTCGCCTCCCACGAATCATCGGGGCCACGTTTCGTCCGCACGTAGAGCAGCCAGTTGTGCTGCTGCGCCCAGCGCGGAGAGGACCCGATGTCGATCAACCGGTCCTCCCCGGTGTGCAGGTCAATGACGCGTACCTCCTGCGGATCGACATGATGCAGATCGGGCGCGACGTAGCGCGTGAGGCAGACGTAGCGGCCGTCGTGGCTGAAGGACTGCGTGTTGTGATAGTTTGCATGGTCGCGGACGGCCGGGTCATGCGTGAGGCGCCAGTACTCAATGACCCGGCCCTGCGGGTGCGGGTCCGGAAAGCGGCTGACCACGCCCCGCCCCGTCTCCGCGCACAGCGGCGCCGCAATAAGGCCCGCAAGCACAATCGCGGCAATAGCCGGCCTCATTGCACCTGCACCCAGTCATCGCCCTGGCGTTCCCAGGTGTCGTTCTGCTTAACGCGCCGCACGGGCCAACCTCGGTCATACCACCAGTGATCTGACTCCTCGTCCGGCCTGCGATCATGTCGCCACTGGATCTGCTCGGTCTTGAAGCCGTCGGCGTCGAAGATCTCGAAGCTCACTCGCTGGTCCTGAGGCGTCCAGTACTCCCGCTCGAGCATCCTGTCACCGTCATAGGTGCACCGGCGGGTGGCGGAGCCGGTCGCGTTGAGGTCTTCGGCGTAGACCATCTTCCCGCGTTCCCAGCGCTCGCGCCGGATGATCCCGTCGTGCAGGTGCAGCGTTTCGCGGATCGCCTCGGGTGCGGCCATCGCCTCCTGCTCTGCTGCGAGTCTGCCATCAACCCGCCATGCCACCGAGGTCCAGGAGAAGTCCTCAGGCGGCTCCGTCAGCACTTTTAGTCGCGTCCCTGCCGCAATCTGCAGCGGGATGCTCGGCCGACTCCTCAGGTCACTCCACTCTACCGCGATGGCGCGATACTCCCCGCCCTCGGCGAGCGTAAACTCCGCTCCCGGTCGCAGCGGCTCCTCATTTATCCCAACGCCATCGCGCTCCAGCCGATAGCCGAAGGTCTCGTGATGGTTCTCACCGGGGATCAGTTCGATGCCGCCGTCCGCCTCTCGCAGATGCGGCGGATCCGGCAGCCGAACCACGCTGATGTACAGGTCCGTCATGCGCTGGCGCAGAAGGGGGCAGTCCTCATCGAAGCCCGACGCCTTCACCGCATCCACCAGCCACGACCATGGCTCCACCGCGCGCTGCTGCTCCTCTTCGGTCATCAGGCGAGCGGCAAAATCCGTCACAGGCCAGTTTGCTTTCACAAAGCCGTAGCGGTTCGTGTTGTACCGGCCGATCTCGATCCCATCGAAGGAGGTCGCGCTCTTGGACCTGTAGCCCACCACCACGCCCAACACGTTGAGTTCGCCCGACTCCGGGAAGCCGTCGGTGCTCTCCACCGGCAGGCTGTCGGCCTCTGTCACCGTCTCCGTCACGCGCGTGTAGGGCGCCGTGTCGAACGGGTAGTTCGACACGAAGCAGATCTTCGTACCGTCCGGAGAGCCCTTTCCGTCGGCATCGTAGGGGTCGGAGGTGTCACTGATGTTGATGGGGTAGCAGATCACTGACGGGGCGCGCGGAAGCGAGGTGCCGTCGCCTGAGCGCAGGTCCGCCATGCCGTAATCGCCGCAGATCCACCGCCCGCTTCGTCCGCAGGGGCTGATGTCGCCGAAGCGCTGGTTGGCGAGCAGGTGCAGGTCGCTCGGGAAGGGCTCGTCCCAGCGCCGGCCCTGTGCCTGCGCGTTGCCGACGAGTTGCCACATGCCGTCGCCCGACCAGCACATGTGCCCCTCCTGCACTCTCGGCACACCAATGCGCACGTTGCCGCCATCGAGGTCCATCCACAGCCGCGACGAACTGAACAGCCCCTCGCCGCGCGAGCGCGTGCTGATCACGTCGTGCTGCGGGTTGCACAGCGGGCGGATGGCGTTCTGCGCGTCGAAGATGATCTCCATCGGACTCTCGGGGGCAATGCGCGCCCGGCCGGTGTGAAAGATCTTGCCGGGCAGGTCTCTCCGGCGCTGGTTGCCGAAGATATAAGTGTCATCGCGGTTCGTGTTGCCGAGGAACTCCCAGCCCCAGGTGATGAGCGTTCGCTCTCCATTGGCGCAGTCGTAGCGCCAGACCTCCATCCCGCGCTCCCAGGGGTTGCCGCCCTCGGGGTTGGGGCGGCAGTAGAACAGCCAGTTGTGCTGCTGTGCAAAGCGCGGGCTGTCTCCGGCGTCCACCTCGGTGACTTCGCCGGTATGCAGGTCCATGATGCGGACGGGGTAGGCATCCAGCCCACCCACGTTCGCGCGGGAAAACTGCGTGTAGCAGACATGGCGGCCGTCGGGGCTGAAGCAGTCGGTGTTGTGATAGTTGGCGTGAACTCGAATCGCGGGGTCATGCGTGAGCCGCCAGTACTCGATCACTTTGCCATCCGGCAGCGGATCGGCGAAGCGTGTGATGACCGCGCCCGCCATCGTAGCGCAGATGAGGAGGATCGACGTGACAGCCAGGACCGTGCGGTACATTTCGCACCTCGTGCGGCGCAGCTTTTGTGCCGGTGCGTAATGATTGCGCTGTCCAGCGGCGGAATCCTCCTGAGTGCGATGCCATCTCCCAGCGACGTGTGATGTAGAGCGGGCGAAGCCGTTGCCGCCACCTTCCCACTCGTTGCCGTCACCTGTGCCGTTGCCTGTCGGCGGAGAAGCCGCCACCTGTGCGGCGCGATAGTAAAGAAGCCGTTCTTGTTCGCGTGAGAAACAGGTGATGGCGCCCGCTCTACAGAGCGCAGCTTTCGGGCCGGAGCAACGCTTGGGGCGTTCACTGCCAGGTCTCTCGAAGGTGATGTCGCGGGTCGCGGCAGTTACGTTGACACCACCGCGCCGGTGCAGTTACGATAGCGGGGCCGCTCACGCAGCCCCCGTACCTGAAGGAGAGACCGGATGCCGTCGGCCCCTCACACTCATCAGAACACCCGGCAACGCCACATGGCGATCTACGCGCTCCTCATCTGTGCGGTGCTGGCGCTGGCGTGGGTCGCGGTGCTCTACGTGGATCAGCCGGTTGCTGAGGCGGATCGCGCGTGGACGCGCGCGCCCATCATGCGAGCCATGCTCGACGTGGCCACCTGGCTGGGGAACTGGCAGCTTGGGCCGCTGCTGATCGCGCTGGCTCTGATCGCCGCGCGAGATCACTGGCGCAGGATGTTCAAAACCATCGTGACCGCGTACTTCCTGCGCACAGTGACGGTCGAGTGGCTGAAGCTCATGCTGGGCAGGCCCCGCCCTCGCGACCTTGTTGATGCCACTGCGCTCGAAGGCTTCGGCGGGGGAGCCTCTTTCCCGTCCGGTCATGCCGCCTTCAGCTTCATGTTCGCTGTCATCATCGCCGCCTGGTTCCCGCGCTGGAAAGTCCCGGCTTACATCTTTGCGATGCTCATCTCCCTGAGCCGCGTGGTGGTAAACGCGCACTACGTTTCCGACATCATCGTTGGTGCGGTCGTCGGCACGCTCTTCGCCTGGCTCGCGCTGTGGATGTACCACCCGGTTACTGAACGCAACCGGGAGGCCATCGAGGCATATGAGCGGCGCCGCAGGGAGGAGCGATCGGACTGGGCCGCGTCTGATGAAGGCTGCGCCGCCGCGGAGAGGGCTCGCGGGCGCACCTTCGTGGCGCTGGCGATGCTGGTCGCGGTCGCCGCCACCGTGCTGGCGTTTCTCTACATTGACCCGATCCCCGGTTTCCACGATGCGCCGGTGCTGCAGACCCCTGCAGTCCAGTGGCTGGCGCAGGCGGGGCGACTGCTTGGGACGTGGGAGCTTGCGCCGCTGCTCTTCGCGCTGGCCCTGCTTGCAGCACACCGGCGCTGGCGCTCTCTGCTTGCAGCGATCTTTGCGGGCTATGCTCTGCAAACGGGCGTGACCGAGGGAATCAAGTGGCTGGTCGGGCGGCCGAGACCATCGCAGCTTCCCGAGCCGTGGACCATCTACGGCCCCGGCACCGAGTTCCACAGTTTTCCCTCAGGCCATGCATCATTCGCCTTCATGTTCGCGACGGTAGTCGGCGCGTATCTGCCACGGGCGCGATGGGCGCTGTACCTGCTCGCGACCTTCATCGCCGCCAGCCGGATACCACTGCGGGCGCACTACCTCTCCGATGTCCTCTTTGGCGCGCTGATCGGCGTGTTGGCGGGACTGCTGGTGCTGATGCTGCTCCCGCCGAGGCCTGTCGCGCAGGAAGAAGCGGAGATCGAGGAGTCGGTCTGCGCGGTCGGTGATGAGCCTGAGGCGCCGTACAAAGATTGAGGGACGCGCTGGGGGGAGAGCGCATCCCTCGTGTTGTGCCCCCAGAAGGAGCACAAAAACCTGGTTGTCGTGGTCAGACGTCAAGCGCTATCTGTGTTGACCACAAAGCTTCTTTACCCGGTCAGGGGATGCTTCAAACCTGCAGTTGCTAATAAGCGTAAAGTTTTCCGTACGGGCGGCTGCTCCATGGGTAGAGCCTGACGAAATCCTCCGCCGCGAATCGTCCCGGGTCGAGATCGAACGCACCGCAGTACTGCGCGATGACTGCCTGCAGCGTCTTCCACGCCACGTCGTTGACTGGCTCTACGGCGACCTCGGCGCCGAGTTGGTGATCTTCCACCGCGCCGCGAATGAAGATGCTGCCGCCGTGCATGCCCGTGCCGCAGTAGCGCCCGACCGGCGATCCCTGCTCGTCATCGCGGTTCAGCACCACGATCATCCCGCCCGCCATATACTCGCCGAGATAGTCGCCCGCGGTGGTGCCGACGACCATGATCGGCATTCGCTCCCCGTATGCCTTGCAGTGAATGCCGCAGCGGTAGCCGACGAGGCCCCGGACGAGGATCATCCCGCCGCGCATGGAATGCCCGAGGATGTCGCCCGCGTCGCCATGCACGACGATCTTCCCGGCGTTCATCGTGTTGGCGACGCCGTCCTGCGCGTTGCAGTTGACGGTGATCTCCGCACCGTTCATGAAGGCCGCCAGGTCATTGCCCGGGATACCGTTGATATCGAAGCTCACACCCGCGCCAATCCCCGCGCCGATGTAGCGGTGCCCGAGGACATGGTCGAGCACAAACTGCGTCTCGCCCTCTTCGACCGCGCGGTTGATCTGCTCGTTAAGCTCTCTGTAGTGCAGCCCCTCTGCGTCTATCCTCATCTGCGGTTCACCGTCCCCGACAGCACGCGCTCGCGATACGCCGCCGGCAGTGAGATCAGCCCGAAGTCGTCGCTCATCAGCACGTCGCGTATCTCAGACACGTCAATGCGCTCGCGTATCAGGCCGGTGATGATACCCGCGCGGTCAATGTCGCCCACGAAGACCGCGCCGACGATCCGCCCCTCGTGCAGCACCAGTTTCCTGTAACTCAGTGCCACCTCGTTAAGTTGGCTCAGTTCCTCGTAGCCCTCGCCGAGCGCTTCGGTGACGCCCACCGAGATTGTCGGTAGATCAACGATGGTGACGGAGTTCATCACCAGTCCGCCCTCCCACTGCGCTTCAGCACCGGCCATGTTCCGGCCGGCAACGATCCCCTGACGGTAGGCGTTGGGGAAGATGGCGATGCAGCGGTTGGTGCCGCACAAAAGCGCCCGTGCCTGCGCCACGTCACCGGCGGCGTAGACATCCTCGGCGGACGTGCGCATGCCGTCGTCAACAATGATGCCCCGATCAGAGTCGATTCCGCTGCCCTGCACGATACCCGTCGCCGGCAGCACGCCGATGGCAAAGATCAGCAACTCGCAGGGGAGGGTCTCGCCGTCCGTCAGCTTCGCACCGACCACGCGGCCGTTCTCGGAGAGCAGTTCCGCCACCGTGGTGCTGGTGCGCACCTCGACACCGGCCCGCGCCAGTCGCCGCTGCGCGAGCGTAGATGCTGTCTCGTCGAAGGTCGCACTGAGCATGCGGTCGGCGAGTTCCACGACCGTGGTGCTGATGCCCAGTTCGATCAGCGCCTCCACGGATTTGAGGCCGATCAGTCCGCCACCGACCACTATTGCCGAGCGCACCTCCCGCTCCTCGATGTAGTTGGCGATGGCGTCCGCATCGTCCATGGTAGTAAAGGTGAAGACGCCCTCGGCGTCCGCACCCTGGACATCGCGGGGAACGATCGGCGTCCCGCCGACAGCTATCAGCAGCTTCTCATAGCCGATCGTCTGCCCACCGGCGGTATCCACCGTGTGCGCCTCGGGGTCAACGTGGGTTACCTCGGTGCCGAGCATCGTGTTGACGCCGGACTTCTCATACCAGTCGGCCGGGCGGTAGGCCATCTGCTCTTCGCCCACCTTACCGCCAAGCAGGTAGGTTATCAGTGGCCGGGAGTAGGTGTGCTGAGTCTCCCGTGAGATCAGCGTGATGTCGCCATCGGCGTCAACCTGGCGGATGCCGCTGACGGCTGCAACCGCCGCCACGGAGTTGCCGATGATGAGATACTTCGTCTTAGTCATCACCATCATCCTCAAGCACGAGCGCCTCGTTGGGGCAGTTTGCCACACAGACGGGGACGTCCTCGCCGATGCACAGGTCGCACTTTGAGGCGACCTTCCCGCTCGCTCCGCGCTGGACCGCTCCCGCCGGGCAGGCCATGATGCACATCCAGCAGCCCACGCAGCGCTCGGTGTCGCAGAGCACCGCGCCGGTCTCCGGGTCGCGATGCATGGCGCCCGTCATGCAGGCTTCGATGCATGGCGCGTCCTCGCAGTGGCGGCATTGCAGCGCGAACGACAGGTGGCCGTCGCGCTCAACCTTGACGCCCGGCACTATGCCGTCGCGCTCCTCGCGGAAGGCGCGGATAATGTTCCTCGACCGGGAGTGCTGCACAACGCAGTGGACCTCGCACAGCCCACAGCCGATGCAGTGCTCCTCGCATATCCTGATGCGTTTCATCATCATGCTCCTGCGTGCCTTCGCCGTTGACGATCACTGACAACCAAGCACTGCCGTGCCCTGCCGTTACTCTCCAGCCATCTGTATGCCGAGGGCGTTGAGTTCGCGGTCTGTCAGACCGATGCCGCGCAGATGATCGCGGTTGCCCCGCAGGCTCTCGACGGCGTTGATGCCCATGCCGCCCATGATCTCCTTGATCTCATGCCGCCAGCTTTCCAGCAGATTCACCAGCCTGCGCACGGCGATATTCGGGTTCAGCCGCCGCGTCAGATACGGGTCCTGCGTGGCGATGCCCCAGTTGCAGCGGCCCGTGTAGCACTTCTGACAGAGGTGGCAGCCCATCGCCACCAGCGCGCCGGTGCCGATGTAGCAGGCGTCCGCACCAAGCGCGATCGCCTTTACCACGTCGGCGGCGCAGCGGAACGAGCCCGCCACGACAAGCGAGGCGTCCTGCCGGATGCCCTCCTCGCGCAGCCGCGCGTCCACTGCGGCGAGCGCGAACTCGATCGGGATGCCGACATTGTTGCGGATCATCGTCGGCGCAGCGCCGGTGCCGCCGCGGTAGCCGTCAATCGCCACGAAGTCCGCGCCCGCGCGCACTGCTCCGGAGGCTATCGCCGCGATGTGATGCACCGCCGCGATCTTCACGCCTACCGGCTTGCGATAGCGCGTGGTCTCCTTGATCGCGTAGATGAGTTGGCGCAGGTCCTCGATCGAGTAGATGTCGTGATGCGGAGCGGGGGAGATGGCGTCCGTCCCCAGCGGGATCATGCGCGTTGCCGAGATTTCGGCGGTGACCTTCTCGCCCGGCAGATGGCCGCCGATGCCCGGCTTCGCCCCCTGCCCGATCTTGATCTCCACCGCCGCCGCGGCGTTGAGGTAATCCGCATCCACACCGAAGCGCCCCGACGCCACCTGCACGATCATGTTCTTCGCGAACGGTCGTATGCCCGCGTGCAGGCCGCCTTCGCCGGTGTTGGCGTAGGTGCCCACCTCGCTCGCCGCACGAGCCAGCGCCAGCGACGCATTGTAGCTGATCGAGCCGTAGGACATCGTGGAGAACATCACCGGTACCTGCAGCTCAAGCTGCGGCCCTAGCTCCGTCTCCAACCGCGGCTCGTCGCCACCCTCATATTTGAGGCGTGTCGGCTTGGCGCCGAGGTAGGTCAGAAGCTCCATCGGCTCGCGCAGCGGGTCGATGGAGGGGTTGGTGACCTGGGAGGCGTTGAGCAGCATCCGATCCCAGTAGACCGGCAGCGGCTCGGGGTTGCCCATCCCCGTCAGCAGCACGCCACCCTGCTCCGCCTGCTTGTATATGTTGCGGATCGCCTGCGGCGTCCAGTTCGCGTTGCTGCGGAAGTCAAGCTCCACCTGCCGAACACTCAGCGCGTTGGTGGGGCAGAGGGAGACGCAGCGATGGCAACCGACGCACTTGTCACTGTCGCTGAATACCTCGCCCAGCTCCGCGTCAAACCTGTGGACCTCGTTGGCGCACTGCCGCACGCAGACCTTGCACTGGATGCAGCGCTCGGGGTCGCGCTCGATGACGAACTCTGCTTGTGTCAGCCACTCAGGCACTTTCGTAGCTCCTGTATACCTTCGTAAACAGGCGTCCCCGCCTGTCGCGTTGTCCTGATCAGTTCACCTTCACGCCGGCCTGCAGTTCACCCAGCACCGGCTCACCCGCCTCCGGATGCCAGACCACGTCCGGGTCGGGGCATACCGTGCGGATCGCCGCCTCCTCCGAAGAGATGTAGAGGCGGTCGCCGCTGCGCGCACAGACCTGCGGGCGCAGCTTGGTGCGGTCGGAGAAGCCGATCATTCGGCCGGTGCTGCCGACCACTACCGCGAACGGGCCGTTGAGCAGCGCGCCACCGTAGACCGCGCGGATCGCCCGAGCCTGCGCCTGCTCAACCTCATCCATCCGCTCGATCTCGTTCCAGAACGGCGGCGCCATCGCGCTGCAGGCAAGCTCCAGCGGCAGGCCGTGCTTGCGCATCAGGAGGTCGAACATGTAAGCAATGACCTCAGTGTCGGTCTGCAGCGTGCACTCGTAGCCGAAGTTGCGCAGGTAGCGCTTGTTGATCCCGTATGACGAGATCTCGCCATTGTGCACGATCGCCCAATCGAGCAGCGAAAACGGGTGCGCGCCCCCCCACCAGCCGGTGGTGTTCGTCGGGAAGCGCCCGTGGGCGATCCAGATGTAGGCGTCATACTCCTCCAGCCGGAAGAACTCGCCGATGTCCTCGGGGTAGCCCACGCCCTTGAAGCAGCCCATGTTCTTCCCCGCCGAGAAGACGAAGGCGTCCTCCACCTCGGCGTTGATCTGCATGTGAAGCTCGACCACCAGGTCGTCCTCGCCAAGGTGTGGGCGACCGCGATCGGCCTCGATGTTGACGAAGTAGCGGTGCAGGATCGGCTCGCCGCTGATGGCCGGATGTGCGCGCGTCGGGATCGGCTCGGCAAGATGCACCGTCGCGCGCTGATCCAGCAGCGCCTCGGTGTCCCGCTTCGCCTGATGCGTGTCGAACATCAGGTGCATCGCATACTGCTCGTCGCGCTCGGGATAGATCCCGTACGCGGCAAAACCTCCCCCGAGTCCGTTCGAGCGCTCGTGCATGTTGCGGATCGAACGAATGATGGTGTCACCGGCAAAGCGCCTGCCGCTCTCGTCCATGATGCCGGTGATCGAGCAGCCGCCCATATCCTTGAACGGTAGTAACCTGCGAGTTGCCATGAAGCTCACCCTGCGCGGCCGTAAGTTGACCTGTACGAAACGAGTCGGCAATGCATTGCCGACTCGTCGTTGAGTGGGCCCACACTACTCCAGCGAGAGGGTAGATGTCAAGACCCGATTTCCCACCTTTTTTGACCGTCTCAAATGCGTAAAAGTTCGGCTGCATTTCGCCAGCCGATTCGCTCGATATCCTCCTCAGAGGCCCCTGCTTCGCGCAGGAAGCCGATGAAGCTCTCCACCGTCGGCGGGAATGGGTTGGTCTCTTCGCGCATTCCGAACATCGTCCCGTAGGGCTGAAAGGGCGGGCCTACCCGCGTCGTCCAGTCCGTCCCGGCGAGGATCCGGTCGGCAGGTACTTCCGCCACTGTTCGCGCCAGCGCCTTGCACTGGAAGTCCCGCACCTCTATCCAGAATGTCTGCGGCCACGCGCCGAATACGCCGAAAACCGTGTCGAGGAACATGTCCGCCCACGGGACGTAGTCAGGTGTAGGGCCGCAGCCAATCGCGTGCGCGAGGATATACTTCGCCTCCGGCACGCGATCGTAGCAGCGCAGCAGGTCCTGCATGTGATCCATCCCGCTGGTCGAGCCGGTGTAGTCTTTGTGCGAGTAGGTCCCGAGGTGCACCTGCACCGGCACGTCGAACTGCACCGCGTGGCGCACCACCCTCTCCGCCTCATCGCTGTCCATGATGTAGCCGTGCGCATACGGCAGCATCTCGCCAAGCATCACGAAGCCCCACTCGCCGAAGGCGGCATCCATCACCCGCAGCGCCTCGTCGGTGAAGGTCGGGTTGACCATGCAGGCGCCCCAGAGACGCCCCTGTGTTGCTCTCACGACGTCGCGCACCATGCCGTTGGCCCTCAGCATCGCCGCAGGATCGCGTTGGAGGTCGCCGAGGTACGGGCCATCGGGGCTGACCACCAGTTCGAGGTCGGCCCCGCTGCCATCGAGCATTGTCAGCAGATCCGCCGCAAGGTCCTCGCGCTTCTCCCCGCCCGGGCCGATGTCGCTCACGTGGATGTGCGTGTCAATCCAGCGCATGGCCTCTCACGCACCTCTCCCGGCGGCCGCCCCGGCCCACTCTACGTAGTCTTCGGGCAACCAGCGCTCCGGATCCGCCTCGATGATGCCGATCCAGTTCTCCACCATCGGCTTCGCCCGCGCGCAGCGGAGTGTTGCCGAGCCGATCCGGCCGTAGCGCACGATGCCGCGATCGGCCAGCATCCCCTCGATCACCTCGCGGTCATCAATCCGTATGGCGGGAAAGAAGCCGGGCTTCATCCAGCCGGCAAGCTCCTCCAGCATCCGCTCCCGCTCCTCCGCCGGCGCCCGCGAGATCATCCGTTCCGCCAGCGCCGCCTCCACGTAGTGCACCATCGTGCAAACGCGGAAGGTCACGCCGATGAGGCAGTAGGCGGCGTTGCGCTCGATGAGGCGCTCCCAGGGGCTCTCTGCGGCGAATGCGCGTGGGCCGAATTGCCCCGGCCTGAGGCCGCCTGAGCCATGGCCGGCGGTCAAATCCTCGGCCCCGGCGCCGATCGCTGCCACAGAATGCGTGGCGTGATCGCTGCGGATCGCATCGGGGCGCTTTCGCATCGCCTCGGTGATGGCGCCCACGAATGATGGCGAGTTGGCAATGTCCCACCGCTCAAAGACCAGATGCTGCTCGCCCGGCGCCCAGTTGCACAGCGTGGGCACGGCGACTGTCCCCTCCGGACCGACGGCCTCGAAGAAGCCGTCTATCACCGCGTTCGGGCCTCCCTCAACATGACCCATGCTGCTGAGCGAACTGTGGAAGAACACAGTGTCGCCTCGGGTGATGCCGACCTCGGCCGCGGCTGCTGCCACGTCTGAGGCGTGTACAACGATGCTGCTGTTGCCCATCTCAGGATCCATCGGACATCGCTCCTTTCAGTGGTCGAGAGTGCTTCGGTACACCCCGGCATCTGCCCTCCGTGGAAGTCCAGCGAAGAGGCGGGCAAATCCCTCGGTGGAGCCTCTTGCGATAGCGGGCTTTGGGTTCACCTGGATCGCAGGCATCACTCCCGTACCAGGCGCGAGCGTGGCCCTTCGCCGTCTTCGCACATCTCAGGTCGGCCGCAAGCGCTGGAGAAGTCCGCGATTGGCTGCTTGAGCACCGAGCCGTAGGCCGAGGTCGAGCAGCTTCCC
>JAAYJW010000355.1 GCA_012522765.1 candidate division WS1 bacterium
GTGTCGCCCGAGTCGGATGCGGACGCGCATTTCACCGCGCTTGCGGTGAGCGAGGACGGCATGGCGCTGTCGATCGAGCGCGCGGAGTTCGCTGCCGCGCAGCAGAATGAAATCTGGGAGGTCGTGGGCTCGAAGGGCACGTTGCACCTGCAGATGCTTGCCACCGGCGAGCGCGAACTGACCTACGATGACGGCAGCAACCCCGCGGAGGGCATCGTGACAAAGACGCTCTGGAAGGGCAGCGATGGTGGCGGCACGCCGTGGGTGATTGACGACTTCGCCCGCGCCATCCGCGAAGATCGTCAGCCGATGACGCCGCTTGAGCACGCGCTGATACTTGCGCAACTCACCGACGGGATTTACGAGTCAGCGCGCACCGGGGATGCGGTGCGGATCGGTTGAACCGACCGGTTTGGAGGGGCGGGCGCAGTCATTCATGGCCGCGCCCGTCCATCGGTGGCCATGACTTCGTGCCGTTGCCGTATGCCGTCAGGAGGGGCGGGCTTCCCTGCCCGCCCGCCGTTTACGCCTCCCCGAAGTGCCCCCGGATGATCTCTACCGCGCGGCCGACGCCATCCTCCGCGCGGATGCGCTCACCCAGCGACGCCGCGCGCTCCCGCATCGCCTCGTCGCCCACCGCCTGCTCGATGGCCGCGGCAAGCCGATCGGCGGTCAGGCGCGTGTGCGGGATCGGGCGCGGGCCCACGCCAAGCTCATGCACCGTCCGCGCCCAGAAGGGCTGGTCGGCGAAGAACGGGACCACGATGGACGGGACGCCGGAGCGCAGTCCCGCCGAGGTGGTGCCTGCGCCGCCGTGATGGACCACCGCGGACATGTGCGGGAAGAGCCAGTCATGCGGCGCTGAATGCAGCGCCAGCACCTCGTCCGGCAGGCCCTCCTCCACGAACGCGCCCGCGCCGGTGAGCAGGATGCCGCGCTGGCCCGTCCTCTGCAGCGCCTCCACCACAATTGCCGTCTCGGCCTCCGGATCGTGCGTTACCATGCTGCCGAAGCCGATGTAGACCGGCGGCGACCCTGCGTCGAGGAAGTCGCGCAACTCATCAGGCGGCTGCCAGTCCTCGTGCGCGTCAAGGAACCAGTAGCCGGTCATCTGCGCCCTCTCGGGCCAGTCATTCGGCCGCGGGAGCACCGAGGGGCTGATGCCGAAGAGCAGCGGTGCATCCGCCTCGCGCTCTCCCCGGATGATCTGCAGATGCGAAAGCGGCGGCAGGCCATGCTCCTCGCGCAGCATCGGGATGCCGTGCCGGAAAAACCAACCGAATGTGCGCAGGAAGAGGTAGTGCGTCGCGAGATTGCCCAGCCCTTTCGCGGGTAGCCAGCGCGGCAGGGGCGGCACGAACGGGCTGGCGAAGGCGCGCGTCGGCTGCAGCGGCTGCAGCAGCCCCGAGCAGTAGCGCACACCCAGCGCCTCTGCAACCTGATGGAAGCCGGGGATGATGCCCGCGCTCGAGAGCACCACCGCGTCGCTGTCCTCGCAGGCAGTCACCGCGTCCTCCATCAGGCGGCGCCCCA
>JAAYJW010000356.1 GCA_012522765.1 candidate division WS1 bacterium
AGTGGATCAGGTGGACCTCGATGTTCTCAGCCGGGATGTTGCCCGGCCCGGTCAGCGCGCCCGGTGTCACGCGCACACCATGCAGCGGCTCCAGCGCATGCAGGGCGAAGGTGACTGGTTCGCGCTCGCCGGGCGTGGCGAAGAGCGTCAGGCCCTCGATCGCCTCTCCCTGCGCGGGAGGCACATCGCGATGGATGTGCTCGAGGTAAGTCTCATGGGCGAAGACCTGGTAGCCGCGCTCGCGGTCGGTTGCCGTAGGCTGCAGCACCGAAGCGGGCGCCTCAGGCCGCACCTCGTTGAGGCCCTTCAGGAAGTCCTCCGAACCGATGGCGAACTGGTCCATCACCGGGACCACCGCGGCCTCGACCTCGTCCAGTTGCTCCACCGGCGCCACCACGAGTGCGTTCAGCAGCCACGCCTTCTCGCCGGCAAGGCCGATGTCGAGCCTGCCATCCTCCACCGCGACCACTCCGTTGCTGCGCACCGCATCGTTCGAATCGGCGGTGATCACCCGCGGGGCGATCGTCTCACCCTCGGCGGTGATGCTGAAGGGCTCCACCGCGAATGCGAGGTCGCCGGAGACGGCCGCCAGCGCATAGCGGCCGTTGGGCAGATCGACCGCGAACGTGCCCGAGACCGGCCCGTCGTCGCGCGCGGCGGCCACGAAGTCGCGCGTCACCGGGTAGCCGCTGCGGCGGTCTGTCGGCAGCAGGTCCTCGGCGTCGAGCCAGCCGTAGCCCGCGCTCTCAGAGTAGGTGGAGCTTTCCGTTACCGGCAGCCAGCCCTCGGCAACCGCGGAGGTGTTGGTGCCGAAGTCGAACTTGAGCACCGGGCCGGCGCCGCGGATGGTGCCTACCAGCGGCTCTGTGGCCGTTGCGGGAGGCAGCACCTCAATCTCATGCACTCGCGCGGTGCTGATCGGCACATCAAGCCGCACAGCCGTGGTCGTCATCGGTTCGAACTCCGCGTGGTAGACGCCGTAGGATTGCTTGTAGCGCCCCACCAGCGACTCGAGCGAGCGCACGCCCTCCTGATAGTTGCTTACCTCCGCCACCGGCACCCACTCATCCCCCTGACGCACGGAGAGCGTGAAGTCGTTCAGCAGCGTGCCGACGTTTGTGTTGACCATGTAGAGGTAGATGCGGCCGATTTCGCGCGGCTCGCCAAGATCTATCTCCAGCCACTGCGGCCCCTCGGCGGTGCCGAAGATGAAGTCGCTGGCCCAGTAGGCCCCGGCGACCTTGCCATCAATGACCACGTCGGCGGGGTAGTCACGGCCCTTGAAGTTCATGATCTCCGTGGAAGCGGTCGCTGTCGCGCCGAGGGCGCTCACCGCGTAGTCATCAGGGTCATGTGACGGGACCATCCCCGCCGGGAAATTCGGGTGGAACTTCGGCTCGCTGAAAAGCTGGAAGTCGTCAATGATCGACTCGGCGGACTCCTCGCCCTTGCTGTTGGTGCCGACGAAGAGCCTGTCGCCGGTATCGGGGATGGTGAACTTGCCGGTGGTGCCCGCGGCGAAGGAGCCGTCTATGTAGAGCGCAA
>JAAYJW010000357.1 GCA_012522765.1 candidate division WS1 bacterium
CGGGCTCGCGAACGATCGTGAGCGCGCCGCGGCGGAGATGGCCGAGGTCTACGATGGTGAGATCATCTTCGGCGACGAGTTGATGCGGCTGGAGCTGTGAGCGCTACCCCGACCACTCGCCCTCCCACATTCGTTCGAGGAAGTCGTATGCACCGTAGAGGGTGCCGCGACTGGTCCAGCCGATTCACTCGGGCCTGTCAACGGGGAACTCCCGGCCGCAGATGAACACGCTGCCGCCGGTAGTGCGGATGCGGTAGCCATCTCGCGGCAGGTCACCAGCGGTGAGGCTGGCGCGAGGCGGCGTTGTCGCCGAGGCAGATCATCGGAGTGGCGGGTCACTCCCGGCACAGCTACTCAACCACTACCGCGCCATGGATGTGCAGGCGCGGCACCGTCACCCTCAGCACTCCATCCTCATGCGTCCACGCAAGGTCCTCGCCAGCCGGCTCCCACGTCACCGCTGCCGGGCGCTCGCCAGCACGCAGTCTGACCTCAATCGGGCCGACCTCCGGTATGCTCTCAACCGCCAGGAACTGCTCCGAACGCTGAGCGCACGTGAGGTTGAGCAGGTGCGCGCAAAGGCGCCCCCGCGCATCCCGTCGCAGGGTAAGCTCCACGTCAACCGGAGCCTCGATCTCCACCATCGGCCCGGGGAAGAGCCGCCGAGCGAGTTCGCCGATCATTTCGCGCGCGGAGGGATGGTGCGTCTGCCCGTAGTCGCGCGCCACAGGACCGTACGCGGCGCCGATCAGCCCCTCGCCGAGCGTGGCCACCGTGGCGGCGGGCACTCCGTGGCGCGGATGGTAGGTCTGATAGCGGAAGGCGGCCGCATCGGCGCTGACCGGCGTGACGGACTGCCACAGCCCCGGCACGGCGCCCATTCCCGCCGCCGAGTTCAGATGCGCCGATGTCTCAACCGGGTTGCCATCAAGGCGCACACCAAGCTCGCGACGGAAGATGTTCGCGGCACCGGCGCCCAGCGCCATCAGCGCGCCACCGCCTCGCACGTAGTCCAACAGCAGGTTGCGCACCGAATCGACCAGGTCCTCAAGATCGGGCACGACCAGCAGGGGATACTCCTCGATGCGGTCGAGCAGGCTCCACTCCGCGAGCACGTCCACCGAGTAGTGCAGGTCGAGCAGCGCATGCAGGGCGCCCTCGACATCTGCTCGTGCGGGGCCTCCGGTGTGAAAGACGCGGTCTGAGCGGCGCAGAACTTCATCGGCGGGGAAGAGCAGCGCCACCTGGGGCGCCGACACGCTGTGCTGGCAGAGCGCCTGTCGCTCGCGGCAGAAAGATGCGACCTGCGCCGCTGTCTCGATGAACTGCTTCGGCACGTGGCCGCTGCGCGTGGGCTGGTAGTAATACTGAAACGCTCCCCCCTGCGAGAGGACGCACGCGGCCTCCTGCATCAGGTGGATGGCGGGCTTGTGCTGCCTGCCACCTGCCGAGCGGTTGAAGCCCCACGCCATGAGGTCCCACGGCATGCCCGTGCCGGCAAGATAGCGGGCCTCAATACGGGCGCGATCGCAGGAGCTTGACTGCGAATAGTCGCCGGAGAGGTAGTCGAGGCCAATCTCAGGCTCGAGCGGCGCGTAGGTGGAGTACATCCAGTTGCTCGTGATGTCCAGCGTCGGCTTCGTCTCGTGGAGCGCGTCCACCCAGCGGCGCAGGTAGCGCAGGAACTGGTCGCGGTGGAAGTCCTTCCATGTCTCCCAGCTTTCATCTTCGGCCGAGGTGGGCGGCTCGCTGCCGGTCTCGCGCCGCCATGCCTCGACCGCCCGCGGCGACCAGTCCAGCACTGCGCCCCAGCAGTCGCCATCCACCCACAGTCCGTCCACGTCGTACCGCTCGACGACCTCGCGAAGCTGCGGGATCATCAGCGCCTCCACGTACTCACCGAAGGTGCTGGAGGAGCGCTCATTCCGCTCGCCATCGGCGTTGACTGCGGCCCACTCGGGGTGCTCGGAGATCGCCTTCTGATCGATCACACCCGAGTAGTGCATCAGCAGCGCCACGCCCATCTCGCGCGTGACCTCGCGCAGCACCGCCAGCCCGTCGGTAGCCAGCCCCGGCGCGGTCCAGCCGACCTCGGTCGGCCAGCTTGTGTAGCCGGGGTGGCCCTTGCAGTCCCACTGGATCCAGTCGGGCTTCACGCGCTCGATCAACTCTCGGATGTTCTCCGCGGTCGTCTCGGCCCCGACGGCCTCATCGCCTTCGTTGGCGTGTTGGTCGAAGTGCAGGCCAAAGTAAGCGTCCCTGCGGCGGAGCCTGTTGGGTGACATCCGCTTCCTCCGTGTCGCAACGGCGGTCATTGGCTGTGGGGTGGCGCAGCAGTCCATTGCGGTAGAGCACCTCCGCAACTGCGAAGGTTGCGCACATGTGGTCGCGGACCACACGGACCTGCCCGAGAGTCAGGACGGTCAGGAGCAGGGCGAGCAGTCCTGCAGCCAGACACCACGTTAGACGGATGGCGAAGATGACGACCGCCTCGGTCCTCGTGCAGTGTTTGTTGGCAAATCGGACGAGTCCCTGTGCGGCCCACCTTCTCCGCTGCGCGCGGTCGATCTGATGTGACGAGGCAGCATGATGGTGAAGGATCTTGACTGCGGTGACCAGGTGCACCTCGTAATCCATGTCGCGGATACGCTGGGAGAGGTCGGTGTCCTCCCAGTAGAAGGGGAATCCCTCATCGTAGTAGCCTATCCGCTCGCCGAGTTCGCGCCGAATGATTATTGCGGAACCCGATAGATACGCCACTGCACCGGTATTGCTATCCTTCAATCTACTGCCAGCCGAAACGTGACTTCCGAGCATCGACAGCACGAGGTTGGCGGGTGAAAGATCGTGCGTCCTCGCTCGCTCCGGCTGTCCGGCAGAATCTGCCTGCGCCGGACCCGCAGCGCCGACCTCCGGGTGTGCATCGAGGTAGCCCGCGAGTTCCCGCACCTGCTCCTCCGTGACCTCTGTATCGGCATTGAGCAAGAGAACGTACTCCCCACGCGCGTGGGAGGCCCCGAGGTTCATTCCTCCCGCAAAGAGGAGGTTCCGGTCGCTGGCTACCAGTTCCACCTCAGGAAACCGCTCCCGCACAGCAGCAACGGAGCCATCCGACGATGCGTTGTCCACGACGATGAACTGCATGTCCGGAGGCGGCTCGGCCGCGCCGAGGACCTCAAGGCATCGTAGCGTCACCTGGCGAGTGTTGTAGCTGAGAACTACGATTGACACTCGAGGCGGCTGTTCGCCGGTCGCTTCGGTCTCCTCCTTCAAGGCCGGTCAACGTCCTCTCCCCAGACCTGCACCTCGGCGATGGTGATGTAAGTGCGCCCGTCCATCTGGTGCAGGCGCAGGCGCAACTGCTGTGCCTCAAAGTCCAGGTCCTCGAACTCGTTCCAGCCATTGAGCGGCTCATCAATCACCGCGATCGGATCGTCGCTGTCGGCCGGCAGCAGCTCGATCTTCGACGTCCCGTGCGCGTGGCGGTTCTCATCCTGGTTGACCTTGATGCTCACGCGCTCGATCCGGTAGGTGCCTTTGAAGTCGAAGAGCAACTCGCCCATCGGCCGGCTCTGCCAGTAGCCGTAGCTGCAGGGCTGGCGGGAGTAGTCGTAGCCGTCATCACCGTCGGTCAGCGAGCCTTCCGTGAACGGGATCGGGCCCTCGATCTTCGCCTCACCGGTCATCGGCGCGTCGGGCAGATAGGTTCCGCCGGTGCGGATGAGGAGGTTGTCCGCGGGAGCGCGGTCGCGCCCCACGCCGTTCTCCGTCAACAGCTTGCCCACAGAGCCGAGGTCCTCAAGCTCGAAGCCGTCGAACCACACGTCGCCGGTGCCCTGCCGGTTCACCAGCGTGATCGTCATGACCATGCGCGCGGGAGTGATGAAGGTCGCCTCGTGGCGCGTCCAGCCATCGCGCGTCTCATCTGTCGCGCTGATGGCGCCGCTGCTGCGCGAGTCGTCATCGAAGCTGCGCAGCGAGTAAGACATGCCAGGGTTCATCGTCTCATCGCCGCGCATCCAGCCGGTCAGCCGCCAGCGCCGTCCCTCCGGGAGCCCCGCCTGGCCGGTCACTGAGATGTGCCGGAGGCGGTTGTCCGAGTGGATGCGAAGGGCGTTGCTGCCCTCGATGGCGACTTCGCTGTCGAGGAAGTAGCCGACGTTGACGATCGGGTCCTGATACGCCCGGAAGTCCTCGGCGGGAACTTTCTTCACGCCCCAGTGGCGGAAGCCATCCTCGAAGCCACCGTTGGCGAGTTCGCGCGGATACTGCGCCCAGGAGAAATCGCGGGCGCGCTCAAACGCCTCGCGCTCCTGCTCGGGGCCGTAGCCGCCGTCTCGCGCTTCGCGCAGGAACGCGGTGATGAACGAGGTGGCGGAGTTGTCAGAGCCGCTGCGCTGCTTGAGCAGGCAGTGGGCCAGCACATCCATGCCCAGCCGCAGATACTTCTCATCGCCCGTCAGGCGGTACGCGTAGCCGATCGCGGGGAAGAGCACCGAGCCGCGCCCGAGGGTGTAAACGCCAATCTCCTCCGCCCGCTTGTCCTCGGATATCTCCTCGTTGGGGTAGTAGTTGAACGCCATCTTCCCCTTCGTCTCGACGTCCATCGACAGGTCAAGCTCCTGCAGGAAGACGCGCGCAAGCTCGTCGCCGCCCACGTTCTGATGCAGCTTCGCCATCGCGAGGCAGCCGTACCAGGTGAAAGCGCTGCCGGCCTGATAGCGGTTGTGATACCACGAGCCGTTCTCCGCGCCGCAGACGCTCTCCTCGGGGATCTGCCGCTCGCCCAGCACCTCGATGTGCGCCATCACGCAGTCGAGGTAGCGCTGATCGCCGGTGACCTGGTAGATGTCCACGAGGTTGTCAATCGGGCGCGTCCAGTCGCGGCCGGTGGTGAAGCCCGGTTCCTTGCTTAGCAGGCGCTCGCCCACCTCGTTGAGCACCGCCCTGGCGCGGGTATCACCGGTCAGCAGGTAGAGGTCCCGCAGGCCCTGTATCCACGAGTGCGACCAGCCCTCGCCGGAGGCCGTGTGCTGCGCGCAGTGCGTGTGGCAGTAGCCGAAGCGGTGGTCTATGTCCACGTCGCGGAAATGCTCGGCCGCCAGTCGCGCCACATCAAAGTGCTCGCGCGAGAGTGTCCGGTAGAAGTGCAGGAAGATCTCGTGGTCGGCCATCGTCTCGAGGTTCGACCAGCCGCCATCGCCGGGGGCGTCGCCGTAGTCGAAAAGGCCGATCAGGTTGCCGCGCTGCTTCTGCTCGAAGGAGAAGCGCCCGAGTGTCTCAAAGCTCCCGAGTGTCTGCTCAAAGATCGGGAAGCTCTCCGGGTCGGGCGGCATGAGGAAGTTGAAGACGCCGCTGTTGCAGATCCACTCCGCGTCGGCAGTCAGCAGCGGCAGGTCGGCGGTCCGGTAGGCGGCCGGTGCGCCGGTCGCCTGCGCATCCACCAGCACATCCACGGTCCGCGCGAGGCCCTGGCTCATGATGAAGCCACCGGCCTCCGGCGGCCATGCCCACGCCGTCAGGCCGTCCTGTGTGCAGGTAAAGCCGCTCGGGCGATTTTCAGCGAAGTCCCGCATGGCAATGCCGATGCCTGAGCCGCCCGAGGGCACCGCTACGGCGCCGGTCGGCTCATCGCCGTTCGCCAGTCCCCACCGGTTCGGCTCGGTCTTCGACGCGCCGATGCCCCAGGAGATCTCTTCCGCGCCCCGCAGCGGAGTGCTGCCATCGTCGGTCATGATCAGGATCGGCGCGGCGCCCTCGCGCGGCAGGCGCAGACCGAAGCCCTTGAGGGCCGTGCCCGCACCCTCATTGACGAAGGTGGCGCTCACCAGCGCCCTTGGAGAGCCCGCGAAGCTGGTGACGCGCGTCTCCACCATCAGCGGGCCGACCCGCTCGCGCGTGCAGGTCACGCGTGCGAGCGGCCCCTCGCGCTCCACCGTCGTCCACTCCAGCCGCCGGGCAGGCTCGCCCTCGCTGCCATCAAGCTCCAGCACCACGGGGCGCACGTCGGGCGCCTCGGGCATGGCGACCGCCTCGACCGCCGTCGCCTCAACATTCGGCCCCCACTCCAGCCGCAGGCCGTCCGGGGCGTCCGCGGGGACCGTCACCAGCAGGCCGAGGATCGAGTTGTCGTCGTCCCAGCGCGAAAGCACATCAAGCTGCGCCTGCACCGGGTTGCCCGCGGCGTCAGTGACGTGGGCATGTTCGCGGCGGAAGAGAGCACCCTTGGGAAAGGGTACGCCGCCACTGACGAACGGCACCAGCGCCTGCGCGCCATCGGGGATGCTGAGCGTCAACTGCACCGCCCCGGCGATCTCCTCCGCGTCACCGGCGTAGGGCTGCAGCGGCGCGAGGTCGATCGGCGCGTGCGCCACCGGCGTCGGATCCTCGATGCGCTCTCCATCCGGCGGGCCCTCAGTAAGGATAGAGAAGCTGTCGGCGAAGATCGCGACATCGCCCGCAGGGGCCACTGCAAGCTCGCAGGGGCCGCTTCGGTCGGGGGCGATCATCAACTCATACGTCTGCCACTGCCGCCCAACCTCTACCGTCTGCTCCTCGCTCGTGCGATTCCAGCGGTTGAACCATGTCAGGCGGATGTTGGCCTGTGTCGGCTGCTCGGCGCGAAGGCTCACGGAGCCGCTGAGGCGCCCACTGCCCTCGCCGCCGATGATGAACTCGCCACTGCCACCCTCGCCGCGTAGGCAGGTCTCACCATCGGCGGGATCTGTGCGGGCGACGGTCCAGCCAGCGGTGTCAGATGGTTCGCCCACGCGCGGCCAGACGGCCCACGCGGCGTCCCCCTCGGCAGCGCCGCTCATGTACTCAAGATCGCCATGCGGAAGCGCCTGGTGCCCCTGCGCTCCCGCCAGTGCTGCTGTCATGAGAATGCCGATGAGAACGATTGTTCCGGTCATGATGATCTCCCTGCCTCACCGTGCTGCTCTGCGTTCTCTGCGCTGGATCGTTCGCTGAGCAGGAGCCGCAAACCTCCACCGGGCGGAGGAGGCCGTCGCGGGCGCGGCGAAAGTGCGCCGGCGTCAAGACCGCCCCGGAGGTGGCTGAATTGTCCGCGCATCAGGTCCCCGCGCTCTCAGGCGACTGGCCCGCCGATCACAGCGTCTCCCTGCCTCTGCCACTGACGCGCATATCTGCCGGCGGGTTCCTCGGCGAGCGCGTGCGTCGGAACAATACCGCCAGCCTCTCCGCCGGTCTCAACAGCCCCGTCCTCGCAGGTTTTGCGGCCGACGCCAGCGGAGGCGGCTGGATCGGTACCGACTACCGCCGTCGTGGGGCCGCCGACACCGACCTGTACAAGTGGCTGGAGGCGGCCTGCTATGCCCTCGGGGGCGGCGATCAGACGCTCGCGGACGTGCAGCAGGTCGCCGAGACGATCCTCTCCGCCGCCCACCCGTCGGGCTTCGTCCACACCAACCGCTCACGCACCGAGGGCCTCAACCCGGACTCCCGCTACGAGCTCTATCTCGCCGGCCATCTTTTTGAGGCCGCGGTAGCGCACCATCGTGTGACGGGGGAGGACGCGCTGCTCGACGTTGCCAGACGCTGGGCAACCATGCTGCACGATGCTTTCACCGCCGGGCACCCCTACTTCGACGGCGTCCCCGAGCGCGAGCACCCGGAGGCGGAGCTTGCGCTGGTGCGACTGTTCCGCGCAATGGGCGATGAACGCTACCTGAGCTTCGCCGCCGATCTCGCCTCGCGGGCGACTGTCACCGGCCGCGTCGCCGACCTCCGCTGCGGCCCGCATGACCGCCACGCCGTCTGCGCGCTCTACACGCTCTGCGCCTGGGCGGAGCTTTACCTGCAGACCGGCGAGCAGCGCTGGCTGGAGCCGCTGCTGCCGCTGCTCGATGAGATGGAGCGCACCCGCCTGTTCATCCACGGTGGGATCGGCATAGACGAGATCATTCCGAGCAACCCGTGGCACCTGCCGCAGGCCGGGAGCATCGCCGAGACCTGCGCCTCGGTCGCGTTGATGATGTTCGCGCGCCGCATCCACGCCATCACCGGCGAGAGCCGGTGGTTCGACCTCATCGAGCACACGCTTTACAACGCCTTCCTCGGAGCCTTGAGCGAGGATCAGCTTGCCATCCTCTACTTCAGCCCGCTCCGGATGCTGCACCCGGGGGATGAGGGTCGGCAGGACCTGCCCGGCGCGCGAATGCGCCTGCCGAAGCTCCACCGCACCTCCTGCTGCTCCCCCAACGCCTGGCGGATGCTGGCCTCGCTGCCGGAGTGGATCGCGGTCGAAACGCCCGGCGCGCTGCAGATCAACCTGTTCACCGACGCTGACTTGCGGACGGCGGTGGAAGACGTGCCGGTGAACGTCGAGATGCGCACCGGCTATCCCGCCGACGGTGAGATCGCGATCGAGGTGGAGTCCCGGCGACCGGTGAGGATGCGGCTTGAGTTGCGCATCCCGCGCTGGTGCGAGAGTGCGCTGGTGCAGACGGCTGATGAGCCCGCGCAGGCGGTGGATGGCGGCAGTTACGCCACCGCTGATCGCGTCTGGACCTCAGGCGACCGGATGGAGGTCAGCCTGCCGATGCCGCCCCGATTCGTCATCTCGCGGCCTGAGATCACGTGCAATCACGGGCAATTCGCCATCATGCGCGGGCCTCTTCTCTACTGCATCGAGGAGCATGATGCGGGAGGTCGGGAGCTTGCCCGCCTCGTGGCGAGGGCTGAGAGCATCGAGGTGGCGGCTGAGGATGGCCCGGGCTGTCTGCCCGTGCTGAGTGTTGAGGCCGCGGAACTTGAGGCCAGCGGCGAGTGGCCCTATCAGTCGGAGCGCCCGCAAGTCGCTCGTTCGGGCGTGGCGAGGATGATCCCGTGGTTCGCGCGCGGCAACCGCCAGAGCCGACGGTGGACGGCGCTGCTGCCCGAACTAAGGTGACGCCTCAGCCGCCTGGAGCGCCTGCGCCCACCTGGTGCCATCGGGCAGCACGCACTCGATTCGCGCGGGGGCGTCCTCCGCCGCGTCCGTCACCGACCACTCAAGCACCTCCGGCGGCCCGGCGATGCTTAGTGTCTCCTGCAGGGCATCGCCCTCAAGCGAGTAGCAGACGAAGCGGCCATCCAGCGCACGCAAAAGCGCCTCATCGCGACCGGCGGCGGTTCGAGCAACTGCCTCCAGCCGCTCCTCCACCCGCGGCATGGGGAGGCTCGGCGCGAGGCCTTCGAGTCCGAAGCCCTCGAAGCGGTAGGCGGTGAGCAGCCGATTGCCATCGCGGCCGACCTCCAGCGCGGCGATCTCGCCCTCGCCCTCCCCGGTGAAGTCGCCGAAGGTCGCGTCGCGGAATGGCCGCGCGAACGAAGTCCCCCGCCAGCGCGGCTCGAGGTGCGGCAGACCGTCATCATTTTCCACCACGCGGTATATCCAGGGTCGGCGGCGCATCACCGCGTCGAAGGGCGCCGCCGCATACACCAGCACGAGCAGGTTCTCCTCACCGGCGAAGCGACCGGTGCGCAGGCGGAACGGGCTGCAGCCACTCGGCGGCTCGGGTTCGCCCACCTGCAGAGCCCCGTCGCTTCCCCAGACCAGCCGAAGCTCGGCGTTCACCAGCCACGGCGGGTCCTCAGCAGGCACACCGTCGGGCAAGCCGTCCATACGGCCCCCTGTGAGGATTGCGGCGAGAAACTGCTCCGGGTCATCGGCGAGGCCGACAGCCGCACGGATCGGCGCACTATCGGGTGTCTGTAGACCCGCCAGGCGTGTCACAAGCGCGGGCTCAAGCTCCGTCTGCGGGGGCGGAGGCGGCGCTGCGGCACGCGGGCAGCCGGCCAGGGCCACGGTCAGCGCGACGAGCAACACCGCGCGTAGAACGGGAAACGGCCGCGGGTCCTCGCTCAGAGGGCTTCCGCGGCCGAAGGTTGCCGTCATCTCATCACCCGGGCGCATCTGCCACCGGATCGGGAGCCTCGGCGTCCGCGGGGTCTCGCCCGGGATCGGTGAGCCCTTCAGTTTCATCAATGATCCTCACCGGCAGGGGCTGCTCGATCTCATCCATGCCGAACCAGTAGCGGAAGACCGCAGCCGTCTGCCGCCCGCGATCGATGAAGCCGGAGCCCACGTTGCCCAGCCACACATCCACCCGCTCGGCGATCGATTGCGGCACAGGCCTCGGCGGCGGAGCGGCCTCTACCTCCACCGTGATCAGGATCTCATCCCGCGGCCCCACGCCGAAGCGCCGCTTCGCCTCCACGTCCCGCCCCTCGGCCGTTGCGGAGTATGCGACCTCGCGTTCAAGGGCGGCAAGACGACCGTCGGCCGCCTCGATCCGCCGCTGGTGCTCCATCACCTGCAGGGACGAGTTCCATCCCTCAACAAGTACAAGCGTCGCCCTTGGGCCCCAGATGATGGCGGCGAGCCCAAGGGCGACGATGATAGACACGCGACGTCGCCTGATGAAGCGGCTTTTGTCCGGCTGCATCTGCTGCTGCAAATCGGCCACGCCCGGCCACTCCTCCGGCGCCCTCAGGCGCGCGTGGCATTGCTGTAGATCATCTACGATCGCGTCGGAGTATACTACTTCTCCGCGAGATTGTAAAAGGCATTCAGCCCCGGATAGCTCGCCATCTCGCCGAGCATCTCCTGGATGCGCAGAAGCTGGTTGTACTTCGCGACGCGGTCGGTCCGTGACGGAGCGCCCGTCTTGATCTGTCCGGCATTCGTCCCCACCACGATGTCGGCGATGGTGGTGTCCTCGGTCTCACCGCTGCGGTGCGAAACAACGGCCGTCATGCCCGCGCGCTTCGCCATCTCGATGGCGTCCAGCGTCTCGGTCAGCGAGCCGATCTGATTCACCTTGATCAGGATCGAGTTGATCGCACCCTCCTCGATGGCGCGCGAGAGCCGCGTGGTGTTGGTGACGGTCAGGTCGTCGCCGACGATCTGCAGGCGGCTGCCCAGCCGCTCGACGAAGCGAGGCCAGTTCTCCCAGTCGTCCTCGGAGAGGCCGTCTTCGATCGAGATGATCGGGTACTTCGAGCACAGGTCGGCGTAGTAGTCAATCATCTCGTCGGGCGTAAGCTCGCGGCCCTCGCCCTTGAGGACATACTTGCCATCGTGGTAGAACTCGGTGGAGGCGGGGTCGAGGGCAATGCGGACCTCCTCGCCGGGCTTGTAGCCGGCGGCGTCAATCGCCTCTACGATGACCTGCAGCGCCTCCTCGTTGGAGCCGAGGTCCGGCGCGAAGCCGCCCTCATCGCCAACGGCGGTGTTGAGGCCCTTGCTCGCGAGGACCTTCTTGAGCGAGTGAAAGATCTCCGCGCACCAGCGCAGGCACTCGCCGAAGGTCGGCGCGCCGACGGGCATGATCATGAACTCCTGCAGGTCCACGTTGTTGTCGGCGTGCTCGCCACCGTTGATGATGTTCATCATCGGGACGGGGAGCGTGAACGCGTTCGCGCCGCCGATGTACTCGTACAGCGGCAGTTCGGCGGCGGCGGCGGCGGCCTTGCAGGTGGCGAGCGAGCAGCCGAGGATCGCGTTCGCGCCGAGGTTGGCCTTGTTCGGCGTGCCGTCGAGCTCGATCATGACCTGATCCACCTCGCGCTGGCGGGTGGCGTCGAGGCCGACGATCTCGGCTGCGATCTTCGTGTTGACGTTCTCTACGGCGTTGAGCACGCCTTTGCCGAGGTAGCGGCGGCTGTCGCCGTCGCGCAGTTCGACGGCCTCATGCTCGCCGGTGGAGGCGCCGGAGGGGACGGCGGCGCGGCCCCATGCGCCGCAGGCGAGCCCGACCTCGACCTCCACTGTCGGGTTGCCGCGTGAGTCGAGGATCTCGCGGGCGTGAACGGATGTGATTGTCGTCATTGGGGTGACCTCCGTGTTCGTCATCTCTCAAACGACAGGGGCGGGCAGCCGACTGCCGCCCGCCCCTGTTGGGTGCGTAGTTACAGGCCCGCCAAAGCGGGTTTCGCTGCCTTAGCGCGGGTTGTGAACCTGCGACTGCGCAGCCGCGAGCCGCGCGATCGGAACGCGCAGCGGCGAACAGCTTACGTAGTCGAGACCGACGCGGTGGCAGAAGTCGATGGACTTCGGGTCGCCACCATGCTCACCGCAGACGCCGATCTCCATGCCCGGGCGAGCCGCGCGGCCCTTCTCCACGCCCGTCGCGACCAGCGCGCCGACGCCGTCCTCGTCGAGCACTGCGAACGGGCTCTGCTCGAAGATGCGCTGCTCGATGTAGGCGGGCAGGAACTTGCCCTCGATGTCGTCGCGGCTGAAGCCGAACGCCGTCTGAGTGAGGTCATTGGTGCCGAAGGAGAAGAACTCGGCGTGCCTGGCGATCTGATCGGCGACCAGGCAGGCGCGCGGCAGCTCGATCATGGTGCCGATCATGTAGTCTACCTCGACGCCCTTCTCGGCCATGACTTCCTGCGCCACGCGCTCGGCGAGCTGCTGGAGGATCTTGATCTCGCCCTCGGTGCCCACCAGCGGGATCATGACCTCCGGCTTCGGGCTGAGGCCCTCGGCCTTGAGGGAGCAGGCGGCCTCGAAGATCGCGCGGACCTGCATCGCGGAGATCAGCGGGTCGGTGATGCCGAGGCGGCAGCCGCGATGACCGAGCATCGGGTTCATCTCGTGCAGCCGTGCGACCATCTCCTGGATCTCCTCGACCGCCTTGCCGGTCTCCTCAGCAATGACTCGCTGTTCCTCGGGATCCTTCGGGAGGAACTCGTGCAGCGGCGGGTCGAGCAGGCGGATGATGACCGGGAGGCCGTCCATGGCCCGCAGGATGCCCTCGAAGTCATCGCGCTGATACGGCAGCAGCGCGTCGAGAGCCTTCCGCTGGGAGTCCTCATCGTCGGCCACGATCGTCTTCTGGAAGTTAAGCAGCCGCTCCTCGCCGAAGAACATGTGCTCGGTCCGGGTGAGGCCGATGCCCTGCGCGCCGAGGCGGCGGGCGGTGGTGGCGTCCTCGGGAGTGTCGGCGTTGGTGAGCACGCGCAGCGAGCGGACCTCGTCGGCCCACGTCATGAGGTTGTCGAACATGGTGTAGAGTTCCGACTCGCTGGGCTGCTTGTCGCCGACCAGCACCTGGATGACGTCCGACGGCATCGTCTCGACCTGACCGAGCATAACCTCGCCGGTGGAGCCGTCGATGCTGACCCAGTCGCCCTCGTGCACGATCACGTTGCCCACGCGGAACTGCTTGTTCTTGTAGTCGAGGTCAACCGCGCCCGCGCCTACTACACACGGGGTGCCCATCTGGCGACCAACGATGGCGGCGTGTGAGGTCTTGCCGCCGGTGGTGGTCAGGATGCCCTCCGAAGCGGCCATGCCGCGGATGTCCTCGGGTGAGGTCTCGTGGCGGACAAGGATGACGCGCTTGCCCTGCTTGGCCCACGCATCTGCATCCTCGCTGGTGAAGACGACCTGGCCGGATGCGGCACCGGGGGAGGCGTCCACGCCCTTGGTGATCGACGCGGGCTTGGTCTCGGGGTCGAACTGCGGGTGCAGGATCTGATCAAGCTGCGACGGGTCCATCATCATGATCGCTTCTTCCTTGCTGACCCGGCCTTCCTCGACCATGTCAGAGGCGATCTTGATGGCGGCCTGCGCGGTGCGCTTGCCGTCGCGTGTCTGCAGCATCCACAGCTTGCCCTGCTCGATGGTGAACTCGACATCCTGCATGTTGTGGTAGTAGGCCTCGAGGTTCTCGCAGATGTCGGTGAACTGCTTGTAGATCGCGGGCATCTCGCGCTCGAGCTCGCTGATCGGCAGCGGGGTGCGGATGCCGGCCACGACGTCCTCGCCCTGTGCGTTGAAGAGGAACTCGCCGTAGATCTCCTTCTCGCCGCTGGCGGGGTTGCGGGTGAATGCGACGCCGGTGCCTGAGTCATCGCCGAGGTTGCCGAAGACCATCATCTGCACGTTGACGGCGGTGCCCAGCGAGTGGGAGATGCCGTGGATCTCGCGGTACGCGATCGCGCGCGGGATGTTCCAGGAGCGGAATACCGCCTCAACGGCCTCCAGCAACTGCTGGCGCGGGTCCTCCGGGAACGGCACGCCGACCTCCTTGCGGTAGAGGTCCTTCTGCATCGCGACGACCTTGCGCAGGCCGGCGGCGGAGACGTCCACGTCCTCCTTGACGCCCTCCTGCTCCTTGACCTCCGAGAGAAGCTCCTCGAAGTGGTCGCGCTCGGCGCCCTTTACTACGTCGGCGAACATCATGATGAGGCGGCGGTAGGCGTCGTAGACGAAGCGCTCATCGCCGGTGAGGGCCACCATCGCCTCGGCGACCTGATCGTTCATCCCGAGGTTCAGGACTGTGTCCATCATGCCGGGCATCGAGAAGCGGGAGCCCGAGCGGACCGAAAGCAGCAGCGGGTTCTCATCGGCGCCGAAGTTCTTGCCGACCTGCTCCTCGAGTGAGGCGAGCGCGGCATCAATCTCGTCCTCGAGGCCATCGGGAAGCTGGTTGTTGTTCTCGATGAACGCGATGCAACTGTCGGTGTCGATGCTGAAGCCGAGCGGCACCGGGATGCCAGCGTTGGTCATCCGGACCAGGTTAGCGCCCTTCCCGCCGAGCAGGTCGCGCAGTTCGCGCCCCTGTTTGTCCATCTCAGCGTCCAGCGCCTCAACACTCTCATTGAACAGAAATACATGCTTGTCAAGACCCATGTCTGTCCTCCCTGTGAATTGCACGCCAATCTAGCGTATTGTGGTTCTTGCAGATGCGTCTATCTAAACCCCTCTACGACATGTCTCCTCACTGAGGCGGCCGCTCATAGGTCACCTAGCGGTCGTGCGCGCTCAGAATGGAGCAGCCGCGCGTATGTGTCACGGTCGGCTTTCGGTACCGGCCGCTCCACGAGGGCCAGCACCTCGTAATCGGCGATCTGCATGCCGATCTGTATCCGGATGCGATTCCCCGGCTTGACCTCGCTGCTGGGCTTTGCCCTGCGGCCGTCAATCTGTATGTTGCCCTCGTCAGAGAGGCGTTTTGCGAGGGTGCGGCGTTTGACGATGCCGACGTTCTTCAGGTACTTGTCCAGTCGCATTATCCAGGCTCTCTGCCTCGGAGGCTCTACCCCCTGCGGCCGCGTGATCCACCTGTCAATCACTTCGCCGCCGTGCCCCGGGCACCTCTCGCCCTATCTCTCCTCCGCCTTCGCCTGCTCCCAGAGAACGTCCATCTCCGCAAGATTCATCGCGCGCAGACGCTCCTCACTTCCGGCGGCCCGTTCGACGGAGCGAAACCGCCTGCCGAAACGCTCCGTCGCCCGTCGCAGGGCGCCCTCGGGTTCCACGTCCACAAAGCGCGCGAGATTCACTACCGCGAAGAGCAGATCGCCGATTTCGTCCTCCACCGTCTCAGGCCCCGCCTCATCCACCTCCCGCAACTCCTCGTCCACCTTGGCCCTGGGGCCGGAGACGTCCTCCCAGTCGAAACCGGCGCGCGCTGCGCGCTTTTGCAGCTTATGCGCGCGTTGAAGCGCGGGCATCGCCGGCGGGACGCCATCGAGCGCGGACTCGCGATCCTCGTAGCCCTGCTCCTGCCGCTTGAGCTTCTCCCAGCGATCAATGACCTCGTCGGGAGTGTCGGCGATCGAGTCGGCGAAGACGTGCGGGTGTCGCCGTTTGAGCTTGGTCACGATAGTCGCGCAGACGTCCTCGATGCTGAAGTCGCCGCGTTCGGACGCAAGTTGCGCGTGAAAGACGACCTGCAGCAGCACATCGCCCAGTTCGTCGCACAACCGGCTCCACGCCTCGGCATCTATGGCCTCCAGCGCCTCGTAGGCCTCTTCGAGCAGATAAGGACGGAGAGAAGCATGCGTCTGCTCTCTGTCCCACCGACAACCATCGGGTGCGCGCAGTCGCGCCATCACCCGAATCAGTTCATCAAATGACTGCATCAGCCACCATGGGGGCCGCAGGCCCCGCCGAGCGTCTGGTTACGGGTTCGCTCATCCCCCCCGTGGGCGACGGCTACTGGCTGTCGCCCTGGGTGGCATCTGTGCCGGTACCCTCAGGTGCAACCGGCGCAGCGCCCTCGGTGCCCTCGGCGCCGAACTCAGGGATCTCGGTCGGTACCGGCGTGTACATCTCGTTAAGCTGCTGGAAACGCGGGTCAGTGATCTGCACGCGCGTCTTGCCCATCTGCTCCTGGAGGATATCACGGGGTGCGCGCGCGTTCTGCAGTTGATACTGCTCCTCTATGCGCTCCCGATCGGCCTCCCACGTCGCCTCGCGGGCCTCTTTGCGGTCGCGGACCTTGACGATGAACCACTGCTGCTCGCCGTTGGGGCCCTCAGGGCCCGCGATCGGATCGCTGACCTCACCGACAGGCAGCGTCTGCGCAGCCTCCTGCAGCGACGGGATCGGCATCTGGCTGATCGGCATCTCCTGCCGCTCGCCACCGGTCTCGCGCGTGTAGGAGAGTGAGTAGCGCCCGGCGAGATCCTCGAAACTCGCTGCGCCGCTCTCGAGTTCCTCGACTACCTTCTGAGCATCCTCGCGGCTGCCGACCACAATCTCGCTCAAGGCGACGGTTGCCGGCTGCGCGAAGCCATCCTTGTTAGCCTCGAAGAACGCCTTCAGCTCCTCATCGGTATAGCTGACGTCGCCGAGCGCGAGCTTACGCACCAGCGCCGACAGGCGCACCTCTTCCTCCCATTCCTCCTGGGAGAGGTCGGTCTGCGCGAGGAACTCAGTGAACGCCTCTTCGGTCGGGAACTGCGAGCGCGCCTGGGTCATCTCCTCGGCCATCTCTTCTTCAGTCACTTCTATACCACGTTCGGCCGCGGCCTGCCGGAGCAGCTCGCGGTCGATCAGATTCCCAAGCGCGTCATTGCCGAAACGCTTGATGAGCAAATCGTTCAGCTCAGCCTCGGTAATCTCAACGCCGCCTACAACAGCAACCGGGCTACTACCACAGCCGGCAATCGTCAGAACCAGAGCAACACTCACAACAGCCAATGCTACAGCGCGGAGAGTCAACAGCATGCGCCCCTTTCCATATCTTGCGGGGAAGCGTATCGATGACGAAAATCGCGCCGAGTATAGCACATCGGTGACGTAAACTCAAAGGTGCCTTTAGCGCTACTGACGGCCTTCATGCGGCGGCAGCCGCTTCCAGTTAACTGCCGGGGCTCTGCGAAGGCTCCCAGTCCTTATACCAGAACGCTACTGCGTGCGGATAAATTCCCGACGCCACCTCAATGAGGCGCTCGCGTGCCTGCTCCTCTTCCTCCAAAAGCCTGGTGCTGAGCATCAGCGAGAGCCCTCCGGCACCCGGCGGCCCTGTCGCCACCGCCAGAGAGTGACTGACGTAATCCGTGGACGTGCCGCCCTTGTGGGCGAAGACAAAGAGCACGAGCAGCGACTCCCCGCCCCTGTCCACGCGCATCAGTTCGGCCGTGATCGGTTCCTCGTGCGGAGCATCCCCGGCCGGTGGCAGCGTTATCGGCCGCTGCCATGCCACATGCCATCCGGAGGCCGGGTAGCACTGGGCCGGGCTGTGCACGGACCGCCAACTGGTCCCGTAGATGACGTTGGCGATAACCTCCCGCGGCTGATCGCCGTAGGCAATCGTGTGCATCAGTTCGGCCTCGAGATACTGCCGGACCTCCTCGTCGGTGGCCATCGGCCGCCCCTCGAGCTCGCCGATCTGCAGCGGAATCGCGTCGAAGTCGGGGTGGTAGATGACGTCAACCGGACGCGCTCTGCGTGCCGCGTATGTCAATCCGATGCCCACGAGCAGAAGGGCGATCGCTACCAGATGTCGTCGCGCATTCGATCGCATCGAAGTAGCCTCGCTACGCCAAAGAGCCCGGCCAGGCCCAGCACGAAGACCAGCAGGCCCGAGAGTGTGTGAAAGAAGCCCTCCGCGGCGGCCTGTCCGAAGGCTCGGCCGAGTATGAGGGTGAGAGTGATCCGCACGGCATTCGCCGCCAGAGCCACGGGTGGGCCGGAGAGGAAGAGCACGATGCGCTTCCACAAAGGCGCCGCCACCAGGTACGCAAAGAGCGCGGCGAGCGCGGTCATCGCGATGCTGGACTTGAGCCCGCTGCATGCCTGGGCGACCTCAAAGGTGTAGTCGGGGATCACGATGGTGGTTCCCTGAAGATGCACCGGCATGCCCACGAAGGAGACCACAGTGGCGGCTATGGCCGCCGCATGGGTCTGCAGCGGCAGGGAAAGCTTCGTCACCAGGAGCCTGTCAACCGGCACCATGAAGACCAGATAGGTCACCGGGAAGAGCAGCAGCTTGCCCACGTCCCGTCCCCAGAGCAGCAGCACGAGGCCGCCGAGCACCAATATCATCGCAAAGCCCTGCGGGAAGTTCACGTTCCGGTAGACCGTCAGCGCATAAAGCGCCAGCCCCAGCAGCACCAGTGGAATGCCCCAGAAGCTGAAGCCGCGAGCGGCCTGCGCCAGATCCTTACGCCTCGCGTACACGAGATACGCGGCGATCAGCGGGATCAGCGGCCCGTGGCCGTAGTAGTCGCTGCGCATCCAGATCTCCCACATCCATGCCAGGTAGGGAGCGAAGCAGATGACAAGCAGCAGCGCGACCACAGCAGTCAGTGGCGTGAAGAAGCGCTCGCGCGGTTCATCCTCCGCCTGGGGCGACTGCTCGGGGATCTGGGGTCGGACATCATTCATTCGGGTGCTCTACTTCCGCCTCTTGCGTCTTTCGCGTCGGGCCGGCCGCCGGGAGGGTTTGCGGGGAGCGCGCACTTTGAGCAGATATACGCCGACTCCTGCGGCCGCACCGATGCCGAGAACGAGCAACAGCAGCAGTACCGGGACTACATAGCGCAGCAGCACCCGGCCGGCGAAGTGCATCAGGCGCGCCGCGCCCTCGATCGCCAACGCCATCCGAGAGCCCAGCGCCACAGGCAGGTCCCGCCCGCCCTCGGTGCCCAGCAGGGCGAAGCCGGTGATCAATGCGTAGGCGACCACCACGGCTGCCAGACCCGAGACCGAGCCGATGAGTGCGTAGCGCAGAATGCCGCTACGCCGCGGTGTGCGGCTGCGCGACTTGCGGGCGACCCGCTTGCTCTGTGACCAGTCGGCGCCGCAGTTGGGGCAGATGCGCTCGTTGGCCGGCAGTTGCCAGCCGCAGAAACAGGTGCGGAGTACCCCGCGATGGCAGACGGGGCAGGACCTGGAACCCTCGGGCACCGTTGTGCCGCAGGTGGGGCAGGTTAGCTCCTCGTCCGGCTTATCACCATCAGTCCGTTCCGTGGGTGTGTTCGCCACGCCACTGGAATACACGCTACACCCCATCCGGTTGACCACGCAGTATTATGAGGGTGGTGCTACCTCCGCGGATGGGCCGTTTCCCTCGCGGCGCATCAGAATCCAGCGGCCGTCTCCGAGCCGCGCGGAGATCACGAAGCCGAGGTGCTCGGCTTCGCCCTGTTGTGCCTGAACCCATGCATTCGCCCACATCTCCAGCCGTTCGGGAGCCGCCATGCGCGCGACCGTCGGGCTGAGCAGCAGCCACTCGAACCGCCCCACCGCGTCCTCCATGCGGTGGAAGTCACCCTCGGTCTGCGGCACCCAGACCGCATCCACTTCGGCCATCCATGAGACGGTCCACGGGATGTCCGTCAGCACCGGCCCGTCCACCGTCTGTGACACCTGCGTCATCGCCAGTTCAAGCGGCGTCTCGCCGATGATGCCCCCAGGCTCATCGGGAGTGATCGAGGTCACGAAGGGATGCAGATGCAGGATAATCAGCGCTGCAACCGCGATAACCGTCCAGCGCGTCTGCACCTGCGGCTCCAGCATCTGCGTCCGCGCGTCGAGCAGTCGCCAGAACAGCGCCGCCGACAGAATCGTGACGAAGCCGCTCAGCGGCGCGATCAGCCGTGGCGCAGCAATAAACAGCGCCAGAACCAGGGTTACTATCACCAGCATCCCGTAGAGCACGTACCGCAGCCGCTCAACTTTCTCGTTTCCAAGACGCACCATGATGCCAACAAGAAAGAAGGGCGTCACGAAGACGCCGGCGAGACTGTGGAAGGTGCCGTAGGAGGTGTTTATGCCCATGCGGATCTTCTCAAAGATGGCGCGCGGATTGCCGCCGACAAAGACGATATAGCTCGGGATCTCCTCCGTGAACACGCGGTAGATGGTGTTCGCCGGGTAGGCCCGAGTCTGCCCCACAAGCTCGTGTACCCGCAGGGTGAAGAACGGGTTGCCGGTAATGACATAGTTGCGGTAGAGCCACGGGGCTGAGACCACCGCAAGCACACCCACAAAGACGATCACCCGTAGAAGACGGTTCTTGGGCCGCATCACGATCAGGTACACGATGACAGGGATCGCGGCGGCGATCCAGACATACTTGGTCATGTAGATGAGGCCCATCGCCAGCCCGGCGGCGCCCACCCACCACAGCTCGCGCGTCTCGTTCTCGGACGCCTGGTAGAGCAACAAAAGCAGGCCGGCGATCCAGAGCCCGAGCATGCACGTCTCCAGCCCGGTGATCGCGTAGCCGAGATTGGCGACCTGTGTGCCGAAGAGGAAGGTTCCGAGAACGGCGGTCCGCCAGTCGAAGAGCCGTAGCCCCAGCAGAAGCAGCAGCGGCATCGTCAGCAGGAACGCGAGGCCCGAACTGTGTGAGGCGGCGCGGTCGTTCTCGCCGAGCATGCGCATGAGAGCCGCCGTCCACGCTATGTGGAGTGGGGGGTAGGTCAGCTCAGGATGGTTCTCGATGCTCGTCTCGTAGGTCAGCCCGAGAGGCTTGATGAAGCTGGTTTCGAAGCCCTCGCCGCGTGCAACATGCCGCGCCACCTGCGCGTAGTCCAACGCATTAACATCCGTCAGCATCTCGAAGCGGCTGACATTGAAGATCAGGTATACCAATGCGATGAACGCGAACAGCATGGCGGCGATCAGCAGCTTGCGCCGGATCTCCCGGCTCTGATCATCTGGACGCATGGGCGTCGTCCCTCCAGTCCGTGCTGCTCAAACCACCGACAAGTGTAGCATATAGCCTCAGCCCCGGCAAGCAAACTCGCGCCTTCGGGCGCCCTGATGCCTCCTGCGCGCGGTTTCCCGGGGCCCTTCTCCTGTCCACCAGCCCGCCACTTGCGAATCCGTTTGACACGAGATATTGCTGAATGGTACATTCCCTTAGCCAACGAGGTCGGTGCCGGACCGCCGCCACCGGGCTCGCGATGGACTGCGGGGAGATGAAGGTCTACAGGAGATCAGCTTCAACATGAGCGCGAATCGCGCGGCCGGACAGGGAGCACCTGCAACTCAACTGAGCCGTGACCTCGGTCTGTTCGACATAACGATGGTCGGCGTCGCTGCAATGATCGGCGCCGGCATCTTTGTCCTTACCGGCATAGCGGCCGGCACCGCGGGACCGGCGCTGATCGTGGCCTTCGCGCTCAACGGCGTGGTTACGCTGCTTACTGCGATGATCTACGCAGAACTCGGCTCCGCCATCCCCGAAGCGGGCGGAGGCTACCTCTGGGTCCGGCAGGGCCTCCCGGGCAGCAATGCTTTCTTCGCGGGCTGGATGAGCTGGTTCGCACATGCTGTCGCGGGCAGTCTCTACGCACTCGGCTTCGCGGCCTATATGGTTGAGACGTTGCGCCTGACAGGCGTCGTCAGGGTGGTGGAGATCGCCCCTGACGTCGAGCGCCTGCTGATCGGCACCATCTCCATGTCACCCTCAATCGCCGAGAAGGCGGTTGCGGTCGTCATCGCCCTCGTGTTCATCTACATCAACTACAGGGGCGCATCAGAGACCGGCCTCGCGGGCAATATCATCACGATGGGGAAGATATTCATCATTGGCATCTTCGTGGTGAGCGGCCTGGCTGCAATCTTTGGCGACCCCCAGCGGATGGCATCGTTCGTCCCCTTCGCGCCGGAGGGGTTGGGCGGCGTTTTCGGAGCGATGGGCCTCACCTACATCGCCTATGAGGGCTATGAGGTCATCGTTCAGACGGGTGAAGAGGTGAAGGACCCGCGGCGGAATATCCCCCGGGCCGTCTTCCTCGCATTGCTGATAGTCGTGCCGCTTTATGTCCTTGTCGGCGTCGTGTGCATCGGCGCCGTGCAGCCGCCGGTGGATCCGGCGACGGGCGTTGCGCTGCCCAGCTATCTCTGGCTTGGACAGGCCGGTGAGCTGGGCCTGCTGCGCGCGGCCGAGCAGTTCATGCCGCTGGGCGCGATCCTGCTGCTCACCGGCGCCCTGTTCTCGACCACCAGCGCGCTCAATGCCACGACCTACTCCTCAACGCGCGTCTCCTTCGCCATGGGCCGAGACCGCAATCTCCCGGACGTGTTCGGCAGGATACACTCGCGGACCCGCACACCCTATCTCGCGCTGCTCCTGTCGGGGGCGCTGATCATCGGGATGGCCGTCTTCATCCCGAAAATAGACGATGTGGCCGCCGCCGCCAACATCATGTTCCTGCTGCTCTTCATGCAGGTGAACGTGGCGGTCATCACCATCCGGCGCAAGTACGGTGACAAGCTCGCCTACGGCTATCTGACGCCGTTCTTCCCCTACCTGCCCATCGTCGCCATCGTCCTCCAACTGGCGCTGGCCGTGAAGCTTTTCGATGTGTCGCCGATTGCCTGGTACGTCACCGCCGTCTGGCTGGCCGGCGGCTATGGCATCTACAGTCTCTACGCTTCAAAGCGCGAGCGCGAGGACGACGTTACGCCGGTGCTTGTGCAGGAACGCATGAAGATCGATCGCGAGCGCTTCTCGGTACTGGTACCGGTAGCCAACCCCGAGACGGTGGACAATCTGCTCGCGGTCGCCCGCAATATCCTCGCCACCCAACCCGGTGAGTTGATCCTTCTGCACGTCATCACCGTGCCGGACACACTCCCGGTGAGCGTCGGTCGCGATTTCATCGCCGACTCGCGCCCGATCCTCGATGAAACCGCCCTCAAGGCGGAAGCGCTTGGCATGACGCCGAACCTGCTTGTGCGCGTGGGACACCGGCCCGCGGATGCGATCATTGACACCGTGGAGGAGCAGGGCTGTAACTTCGTCGTCATGGGCTGGCGAGGCCGCAGCCAGGACCCGCGAACTGTCGTCGGGAGCACGATCGACAAGATCGTCAAGGACTCGAACGCGAACGTGGTGGTCGTGCGCGGTGACGTGGATCTGCCCGCCCCGCGTGTACTGGTGCCCATCCAGCACCCGCGCCATGGCCACCTCATGGCGGGGCTCGCCGCGCCGATGGCGGCCGTGGAGGGCTCCTACATCGAACTGATGCACGTCGTCAGCGAGGATCTAAGCCCCAGAGAGCGCGCTGCGCGGGCCGCGGAGTTGCGCGAAGCGATCAGTTCGCTCGATATGGAGCCGGGCGGGGATACCACCAATGGCCGGCGCAAGCAGCGCTTCCGCATCCGCATCGAGACCGGCGAGATCGCGCAGACGATCGTCGAGCATTCGCGCGACTTCGACCTGGTAATGATGGGTGCCTCGCGCGAAAGCTGGGTGCGCCGCAAGGTCTGGGGCGACAAGACCTCCCGCGTCGCCAACCGCATCGACACGCCGCTGATGCTCGTGAACCTCCGCGCGGGCAAGCTGCAGTTCAACGTGTCCCAGTTCTTCCAGTTCTTCTGGGACACCGAAGAGGAAATCAGCTAACAGCAGACTATGAGGGATAGAGATGTCTCTTAAGGACCTCAGTGAACACGGCATCCTGCTGCCTCAGGAGGAATGGGGCGCCCACGATCTGCATACCTCGGTGAACAAGGTGGCCCTCGTGGCCGCGCTGCTCTTCGGCCTCGCTGCCGTTGTGCTCATGTACCTCGGCGGCGGCACCAGCCTCACCTTCGTCGGCACCGTGATGTTCCTCGCATTCATGGGCTGGATCACGCACATCTCCATGAAGGCCATCAACGTCCAGGCCGAGCAATTTGCGGAGGAGCGCGAGCAGGTCATTGAGGAGCAGCAGTCGGCCGATGAATGACAGTCGTAGCCCGCGCGGCCCCCGCCGCCGCGGATAATCAACAAGTTTCCCGACTTCTTGTGTTTTGCGGCATCCTCGATATAATTGAGAGTGAAGCTGAAACGGCTGCGCACCACTACAGGAAGGATGGGACCCATGCCCAGCGGCATTGTGAAGTGGTTCGATGATGCGAAAGGCTACGGCTTCATTGAGCAGGACACCGGCGAGGACGTGTTCGTGCACTACACAGCGATCGCAGGAGAGGGCTATCGCAGCCTCACCGAGGGCTCTGAGGTCGAGTTCGAGATCGAGGAGAGCCCCAAGGGCCCACGCGCGATAGACGTTGTGGTCGTCAAGGCGGCCTCGGCACCCGAGGGCGGCGCGGTCTGGTAGACTGCCGCCGGCGCTAGGGCTGATCGTGCAGCGTCTGCATCATCGCATCGAAGTTCTCCGGCGGGGTCGCCGGCACCACCTGGTTTGAAACGCCCACGACTATGCGCCCGTGCTCGCGCGCCGCATCCAGCGCCGACCGGGTCTCCTCCACCACGTCCTCCACCGTGCCCATGTGCAGCGTCTCTGAGGAGATCCCGCCACAGAGTCGCAACTCCGGGAAGGTCTGACGCAACCGCTCGAGGTCCATCCCGCAGCGGCGATCTATCTCGTAGAAGCCATCCACGCCCGAATTGCCGAACAGGTCCTCGGCCACCGGCCACAGGTCCCCGTCGCTGGCGAAGAAGTGCCACGCGCCGTGTTCATCGCAGCACTCCGAGACGATCTGCAACGCCGGGAGCATGCAGTGGTGGAATGCCTTCGGTGAGTAGAGCGGCCCGTTCTTGCCGGCGAAGTCCCCGCCCCCAAAGAGGATTCGCAGCCCCATCTGCGCCATGACCGGGATCGTCGTGCAGTTGATCTTCGCGCGGGCTATCAGGTAGCGCCGCACGGTGTCGGGCTCCAGTGCCATCGCCTCGAGCCAGTGGCGCTCGCGGAGGACAGCCACGCCCGTTCCGTATCCGGGGATCGCGCGGCGGTCGCCGTAGTAGGCGATCGCGGCCTGCAGGTCAACGAACGATTCGGGCGAGGGGGTCTGCGCGGCCTCAGCACCTGCCTCTGCCTGATCCGCCGCGTGGCGCACGTCCTCAATCGTCGGCTCCGGCCGCGCCGCCCGGTCAACCTCCTGGAAAAGCTCGGTCTGCGGGTCGAAGCGCATCACCCACCAGTAGCCGCCCTCGGCGCCGAACTTGAAGGTGTGCTCGTCAACCCTCGCGATTGGCTCGTGGGGGTAACGCCAGTAGGCGGGGCGGATCAGGTCGAGGTCCAGCACTTCGGAAAGTTCGAGCACATCGCTGCGGGTGCGCTCCACGAACTCCTCATGCCGCCCCTCCCAGCGCGCGACGCTCTCGCGGTACTGCTGCATACCGGCCCCGACGAATGCCTCGCGCCCCAGCACGTGCGAGGCGATGCGGCAGGAGACGCCCGCGCAGTAGACCGGGACGCGATCGGTCTCGCGGCCCACGAAGCTCGCCATCACGCGCTCTTTACCGGTCATGGTCTCACCCTGGTGGATCGTGTAGGATTTTCATCAGGTAGAGCGGGCGAGGGCACCCGCTCTACGGGACTTAGACTTAGATCCGGTGGGGTAACGCTTGCGGCGCGGCGACCCTTTGGGCAGTGGGCGCCCGCTCTACGGAAGCCACGGCGCGCCACGAACTGGGGATCGCTCGAGTCGAGCAAGCCTGCCCCTACCCGCGCCCCGCGTGCAGCGTCTCGATCATCGTGTCGAAGTTCGCCAGCGGCGTCGGCGCCACTACTGTGTTGGACGCGCCAACCATGATTCGCCCGCGCTCGCGCGCCACCTCCAGCGCGGTCAGGCACTCGTGCCGCACATCCTCCGGCGTGCCGAGGTGGAGCGTTTCTGAGGCAATGCCGCCCATCAGGCGCAGGTCGGGGAAACGGTCGCGCAGGCGCGCGAGGTCCATCCCCGCGCGGCGATCTATCTCGTGGTAGCCATGCACCCCGCAGTTGCCGTAAAGCTCATCCGCCACCGGCCACAGGTCGCCATCACTGGCGAACATGTGCAGCACGCCGGCCTCCTCGCAGCCGCGCGAGATCTCGCGGACTGCCGGCGACATGCATTGCTTGAAGCTGCGGGGGCTGTAGAGCGGCCCGTTCTTGCCCGCGAAGTCGCCGCCGCCGAAGAGCACCCACAAGCCCATCTGCGCCATGACGCGCGCGTTCTTAACCGCCCGCTTCGCCAGCGCCATCGTCCAGCGCAGCACAAGCTCCGGCCGCAGGAGCATCGCCTCCAGCCAGACCTTCTCCCGCGGCACATAGACCATGATGCCCGCGCCGAAGACCTCGCGGTGCTCGTCAACCTGCTCCACCACGTGTTTCTGCACTGGAAAGCTGTCGGGAGTGGGGGAATAGGCCTCTGCATCGGCCTCGGCGCGCTCGACGATCACATCGAGGTCCTCAAGCTCCGGCGGGATGATCGGCGAGCCGGCCACGCGCTGGAAGAGTTCGGTATCGGGGTCAAAGCGCATCACGTGCCAGGTGGCGTTTTCATCGCCGAAGAGGAGGGTGTGCTCGTCAATCAGGCGCGTGGGCTTTGCGCCGTAGCCTCCGCCGCCGGTGAAAATGAGATCGAGGTCGAGCGCCTCGCTCCACGCGATCATGTCCGCCCGGGTTTGCGCACGGAACTCGGCGTGGGCATCCTCGCCACGCCACAGCGACATCGCCTCGCGGTAGCCCTGGCGGCCGAAGCCGACGCAGGCATCGCGCCCGAGGATGTGATCGGCGACGCGGCCATGCACGCCCGCGCAGTAGATCGGCACGCGATCCACTGCTTCGCCACTAAACGCGGCCCTGATGCGCTGGCGGGAGGTCATGCGGGGGCAGCCTACCCGGAGCCGGAGCCGATCTCTGCGTTCGCGCGCAGTTCCGGTGCGCAGGCGGTGAGTAACGGAATGCGCAGGCCTTGCACAAGACTGTTCAGGCGATCGATCAGCGCGTCGATCCCACCCATTGCGCGGAAACCCACAACTGTCAGACCCACAACCGCATCATCTTCGATTGCGTGGCGCAGCACGATATCATCGTCGAGATTCTCGCCATATGCCGGCACAGGGTCGCCGAAGCTGAGGTAGAGAATGTCGGACGCTTCATCGTAATCCCACTTCAGGTCCGATCGGTTTGCCATATGATCTCCTTTCCTCCCACCCGGCGAGTCGCCCAGGCACTGAGGAGTCTACTTTCACGGACACCCGAGGGGAAGCAGCACCAACACCTGAAGCCAGTTCCTACGGAAATGAGGAACATCGGGCCAGTGCTTCAGAAAGTATACCCGCTCAGGATGCGTTGCGTCACGTGCAATAATCTCAGGTTGCTCGATGGTGCCAATGACGCAATCGAGGTAGGGGGAGACTTCCGGATGCCTTACCGCGACGTGTCCATCCCAGGTCTGCCGATCGATGGCGATTGCTGCCGCCAGATGCCCGGCCCGCACCGTGATCGGCGGGAAACTGTCGTGGTTCATCACATTCCCCCCAGAAGAATCACTGCGTTCTGTCCGACAGCACGCCCGACACCATGATCACGCCGACGATGATCAGCAGCGTTCCGACCACCTTGTAGGGCGTAAGCGGCTCGCGGTAGATCGCGACGGCCGCCAGCGCAGCCACCAGCGGGTAGGTTGAGGTCATCGGCACCACGCGCGAGGCATCCGCCATAGCCAGCGCCTGGTAGTTTGCAAGCTGCCCCACCAGCCCTCCCAGCAGCGCGCTCGCGACCGCCGCGCCAACAATCACCCACGGGGAAATGTTCTTCTCCGGCAGCGCGCGTAGTTCGGCGATCGAGCCGCTTGCGACCGCGTAGACGGTAATGATGATCATCGCCGCGAAGGTGCGGATCAGCACGATTGTCCACGGCGAAAGCTCGCGCGCGAGCAGCTTGTCGAAGACCGGCGCAAGCCCCCACGCGATCACCGCGATCAGAGCGTAAAGTGTCCATGTTGGCATAGCATTGTTCCTTTCCGGACTCCCGCGAGCCTTAGAGGCGGTGCGCGATCTCCCGCACAGCCGGCCATGCCTGTGCGTAGGTCTCGCGGAGTTCGGCATACGCGGCCTGCCGGTCGGCGCGCGGCTCGAAGGCCTCGCCCTCCCGCACCAGCGCCTCCGTCGCCTCGGCGAGGTCGCTCCAGACGCCGAGCGCCACGCCTCCGAGCATCGCACCCGCCTGGCAGCCGGACTCACTGACGTTCAGGCGCACCACCGGCTTGCCGGTGATGTCGGCCTTTAGCTGCAGCCAGGTATTGCCGCGCGAGCCGCCGCCGGTAGCGCGCAGGCGATCGATCGGCACCCCGGCCTCCTCCAGCGCCCGGATGTTCAGGTCGATCTCGAAGCAGGTGCCCTCCAGCAGCGCCTTGACGAGCTGCGGACGGCCGGTGTCGAGCGCGAGGCCAATGATGGCGCCCTTCGCGCGCGCGTCGAGCCATGGCGTCCCAGAACCGGCGAAGTAGGGCAGCCAGATCAGGCCGCTAGGGGCCTCGGGCAGGTCCGCCAGCAGCACCTCGTAGACATCCACTCCGCGCCGCTCGGCCTCGGCTACCTCAGCCGCACCGAAGAGGTCACGCCACCAGCGCAGGATCGAACCCGCGGAGTAGTTGTAGGCGATGGTCGCGTACATCGGCGTCACAACATGCGGGTAGCAGCCGTAGTTGTGCTCGCGCATCGCGTCCGTCAGCACCGGCCGGTCGAAGGCGACGGTGATACACTCAACGGTGCCCATGCCATCCACGCACATGCCCTCGCGGATGACACCCGCGCCCAGCGCGTTCATCGGCTGGTCGTGCCCGCCCGCGACCACGAGGCAGCCCGGCTCAAGCCCGACCTCGACCGCCGCCTGCGCCGAAAGCTCGCCGATGATCTCACCGGGCGCGATCGGCTCAGCGAGCATCTTCCGCGGAATCCCGGCGGCATTGAGCATCTCGGCCGACCACTCGCGCCGCGTCACATCGAACGCCATTGTGCGTCCGGCGAGGGAGTGGTCAATTCGCGGCTTGAGGCCGAGCCTCTGCTGGATGACCTCCGGCCAGAGGAGGTACTTCGAGGTGCGCTCGTGGATATCCGGGCGCTCCTCGCGCATCCAGATGAGCTTGTTGAGGGTGAAGCTTGCGTGCAGGGGCATGCCGGTGATGGCGAAGACGCGCTCTGCGCCGAGGGTTTCGCGCCATCGGTCGGCCTGTGCGGTCGCGCGCGTGTCGGGGGAGACGATCGTGTTGTGCAGAAAGCTTCCGTCCTCGGCGACGGGCGTGAATGCCTCGCCGAGCGCGGAGATCGCCAGCGAGCGCACGCCACCACCGGCCTGCGCCGCCGCCTCGCTGATGACGGTGCGGGTGGCCTCCCAGACCTCATCGGGCCGAAGCTCGATCCAGCCCGGCGCGGGGTAGACCTCCGGGTATTCGCGATAGGCGGAGCCGACGATCGCGCCCTCGGGCGTGAAGACGACCGCCTTCACGCCCGTGCTGCCAACGTCGAGTCCCATGAGGTGCATGATCGTGACCTCCTCAGGGTGATTGTCGTTGTAGGGCGGGGGCTTGTACCCCGCCGCCGTTGTTGTCCGGAGCGACGCATCTGTCGTGTAGATGCGTCGGCCGTTACCGTCGCTGTTGCCGTGTTGTTGTGGCCCCGGCGCCCTCGCCGGGGGGGGCCCGAAGGGCCACTGTCGTTGCCGTTCGGGACCGGCTACTCGACGGGCTTCAGGCCCTGCTCTGCAAGGAATTCGTCCCAGCCGTCGTAGCTGAACACATCATGCTGGTGCTCGGCGACCTTGGCCTCGAGCTTGTCCTCCGGCAGATAACGACTTCGCTCTGCAAGGACCTCGGTTCCGGGCACGCCCTGGTCCTTCCTGACGACGAGAACGTTCAGCATTGGCGCGCGCTCGCCTCGCCGGCAGATCTCGTCGCGGATGATCCCGAGGATGCGACCGACTTGGCGGTGATGAACGCCTATCTGCTCACCCAACTCTCCATACGTGATCGTCTCGCCTCGGCGTGCACATCTGATGAGGATGGGTAGGGCTTCACGCGCCTCCGCGTGCCAGTCCGTGGACATGCTATCGCCTCCCGTTCGCCTCTTATTTGCGGTCACTCGACAACGGCAACCGCCTCGCGGGCCTGCGGCCCGCCCCCGTCGAGGGCGCCGGGGCCACAACAACAACGACAACAACGGACGGCAACGGCCGGCGCATCAAGCGACGAGATGCGTCGCTCCAAACGACAACGGCAACCGCCTCGCGGGCCTGCGGCCCGCCCCCCGGCGAGGGCGCCGGGGCCACAACAACAACGACAACAACGGACGGCAACGGCCGACGCATCTAAGCGACGAGATGCGTCGCTCCAAACGACAACGGCAA
>JAAYJW010000358.1 GCA_012522765.1 candidate division WS1 bacterium
CGCGCATGGTCGTTGACGTGAGCGGCGACGATGGCGGCATGGGCGACCGGCGCGACTATCTCGCCCGCATCGTTCGGGTACTGCAGGTGGATGCTATCGACGGCGTGATGGGCACGCCCGACATCCTGGAGGAGTTGATCGCCCTCGATGCGCTGATGATGGACGACGGCGCCGCGAGCATCCTCGACAATCGCGTGCTGGTCGGCTGCATGAATCGCGGCGGCCTTTCCGGCGCGGACTTTGAGATGGACGACCGCTTCACCGCCTACGATGCCGCGGGGCTCACTGCAATGAACCTGGACGGCGGAAAGATGATGTTCCGCCTCGACATGGAGGACTCGGCCTCGCTCGAGACGCTGCATGCCTGCGCGGAGGCGGTTGACGACTGCGGCGAACATGGCGTGACGGCTTTCCTCGAGGCGTTCATCGTAGAGCGAACCGGCAGCGGCTACCGCGTTGACCGCACGCCGCGCGGCCTCATGCAGGCGGTCTCCGTCGCCGCCGCCCTCGGCGTCAGTTCGCTGCACACGTGGCTCAAGCTGCCCTACTGCGATGGCTACGAGACGGTGGCGGGCGCAACAAGCCTGCCGATTCTGATGCTTGGCGGTGCGGCGCGAGAGGATCGGCATGCGGTGCTGGAGGAGTTCGCGGCCGGTATGAAGGCCGGGCCAAATGTGCGAGGCTGCCTCGTGGGGCGCAACGTGCTTTACCCGGGCGAGATGGACCCGGCGGCCATGGCGCGCGCGGTCTGCAATGTCGTCCACGAGGGGATGGCCGCCACCAGCGCGATGGAACAGGCGCACGGGTAGCGGCGGTCGCCGGTTGATTTTGATGATGTACACGAACGGCAACGACCAGCCCGGTCGTTGCCGTTTCGTACGTCAGGTTGCTCCTCGCCCGTTACTGCCGGCTCACGAAGACAGGGCTTGACCACGCGTGGGCGCCGTCGTCCTGCGTCACGCGCACCCAGTAGGCGCACTCGCCGGCCGGAGGCTCCTCCGCCCAGGTGAAGCAGACCGACAGTGGCGGCTCGCCCTCGGGCAAGCACTGGATGCTCACCCGCTGCTCGATGCCGCCCGCCTCTATCACCATCGGCTCGCGCCCAAGCTCCGCCGGGTCGCAGTCGAAGCACGCGGGGCCGCTTGCAAAGCGCAGGTGCGCACCCTCGAGGTGGCTGAGGCGCAGGTCGAGACCGTCCTCATCACCCGTGGTGATCGACTCCCACTCGACGAACTCGGGCGCGATCTCCGTCAGGCCCTCCTGCGGGCCGTCGAAGGCGTAGGGGGCGGCCTCCACGATCATCGCGCCAGTCACTTCAACGCGCCCATCCCACGTTGTCGCGCGATCGCGGCCGAGGATGCGCGCGCCACTCCAGGTGATGCGTAGCCGATCCTCCGACAGCGACGCATTGGCCAGCGGGTCATGCACATGCACGACCTCCGGTTCCGATCCGCCGCCGAGCTCGTGCCGCAGTACCTCGACCTTCCGGATACCCTCGGTTCCGGCGCAGAACACGCCGAGCGTAACCGGCCCGGCCACGCTGATCTCGCTGCCCATCGGCGCGCCGTTGGCCTGCACGCGCAGCACGATGCGCTGGCCGGTGGTGGCGTAGCAGCGGCGGGCGAGGATCGCGTCGAAGATCGCATCCAGCGTCAGTTCATCGGCGATGATGCCCGTCAGGCCGCCGTAGGCGCCGAACTGCGACGCGCCGGGATAGCTCGCCCCCGGGCGGCCCTTGTGCCCGTCGCTGCCTGCCACCACGCCCACGCGATGGCCGAGCGCGAGGCTCCCGGTGAGCTGCCACTCGAACTGCCCCCACGCAGAGTAGATCTCCACCGCCGGTACGACCTCCGGGTCGTGACGCGAGAGATCCGCCCGCCGGCCACCCACGTGCGGGATCGCGATGCCCCCACGTCCGCGCAACTCTTCGTAGAGCGCCTCGACCGGGTAGCGGTCGCTGTCCACCGTGGACTTGTCCGGAATCAGCGCATGGCAGGAGCGGAAAATCGGCTGGTCGGGCGTGCGGTAGTATACGTTGTGATCGCCGCCGCCTCCGATGTTGCCCGACCACTCGTAGCCCGGCAGCACCACGAAGCGCCCCGGCTGTGTGTACTCGCGCGCGAGGCGCTGAAACTCCGCCCAGTTGTCCTCGGTCACCTGGAAGTCGTTGCCCTGGTGGCCCACCACGTCCACGCAGGCGTAGTCGCGGGCGAAGCGGACGTAGTCTTCCGCGGTGTTGGTGCCGACCGTCTCCTCCGACTGCCCATGCGGCTCGGCCCACCAGACCCGCGTTACCAGCATCTCCTCCGGCGCCACCAACGGGTTGCTCCGCGCCTGCGCGCCGAGCGCCTCATCGCGCACCCGCAGCCGGTGCTCGCCCGCATCGGCGACAGTGCAGCCGAAGCGGTGAATGCCGGCGTC
>JAAYJW010000359.1 GCA_012522765.1 candidate division WS1 bacterium
ACAACGTGATCTTCGAGGAGTGTGAGTCCGGCGCATCCTACGGCCTCGGCAGCCCCGCCCTGCGCTACCTCGACGGCTGTGAGGAGGACACCGACCTCGCGTTCTGCATCGCATACCACGGCAAAGCAGGCGCCTTCCCGGCGGTTCTCGATCACACCCAGTCCTCACGCAACATCGTGGACATCAGCATCAATGGCGAGGTGCTTGGCGAGCTTGGGCTCACCGCCGCCTGCTGCGGCGACCTCGGAGTGCCCGTCGGACTCGTGACGGGTGATGACGCGGTATGCGCCGAGGCGCGCGAACTGCTCGGCGACATCGTGACGGCGCAGGTGAAGGTCGCTCGCTCTCGCACCTGCGCGTGGTGTCTGGCGCCGGAAGATGCGCGGGCGCTGATCGAGGAGAAGGCGCGGGAGGCCGTTGAGCGCGCGGGCGACTTCAAGCCGTTCGTGATCGAGGGCCCGGTGACGATGCGGGTGCAATGCCTGCGGACGGAGATGATGAATGGCTGGCGCAGGCGCAGTGACGTTACGATGATTGACGCGCGGACGGTGGAGTTCGAAGCGCCGAACGTGCTCCAGGCGATGAACATGTACGCGGGGTATGCCTAGTAGAAAGCGACGGTCCGCAGGCAGAAACAGGGGCCGGTCAATGACCGGCCCCTGTGATCGTCACGCGAATGTGCGACGCCTCAATCCAGCGCCGGATGCGGCAGCAGCGCCGTCGGGTTATACGCGCCCATGTTGTACTTGCCCAGGTCAAGGTAGGGCTGCACAATGGCGTCCTCACCGAGTGTCGTCGCGATTGACCACGACGGGTAAGGGTTGCCGTCCATGTCGTGCGTCTGCTTGCACTGGAATGGCTCCTGATCGTCAATCTGCACATTGATCAGGTCCGCGTAGCTCTTCCACGTGCGGGCGAAGAAGCGATAGCGTCCCGCCTCGGGCACCTCGAAGTTGAGCGTCACCCACGGGCCATTGTCGCCATCTTCGGCTGTCGTTGCACGCACTGCTCCGCCACCGAGCGCGTCCACCCACTCAACGACCTCCATCCCCGGCTCCATCTCGCCATCCTCAACCTGCAGGATCAGCGAACCCGCGGGCGGATCGCCGTGCAGCGTCGGGAAGTACTCTCCCGCACGGGCGATGCAAATCGCGTCAATGTACTGGCGGTCATAGCGGGTGCAGAGGCGGATGGTGTGCTCGCCCGCCTCCAGATCGAAGTCCAGCGCGTCCACGCTCCAGTACCACGGATCGTCCACCGTGATTGTCACGGCATAGACGCCCGTCTGCCCGTCGGCAGGGACCTCCAGCCGGTAGCGCTGCAGGCCGTCCATCCGCACCGGTGCGCTGGTGACCTCCGTGCCATCCGGAGCGTAGACGATGGCGGTGCCTTCGTAGGCGTGGTTGTACTTGCGGTAGCTGGTCTTGAACAGGTCGATCGCGAAGGCCCTGTCGGCGTCCTCGATGACCTGCAGCGCGATCTTCGGGCGGTCTGCGTTCGCACCGATGCGGCTCGGCGTCATGAAGGTCTCCGGCAGCTTCGCGCTTAGATCCGGCTCGGGTATACCAAGCTGATCCATCGCGCGGAGCAGATCTGCCGAACCCCAAAGCAGCGTCGGGTCGTTGACGTTGAAGGCGATCTGGAACGCAAGGTCGCTGCCGGCGGCGCGGGCGAAGCGCTCATCGCCCGAGAGCCAGGTGGCATGCGCGGCCTCGTTGTAGTACGCGCAGGAGCGGTCGTTCGGGAAGTTGCCCAGAAGCTGGCCCGGCGCTTTCGGCCACTCACCATTGACGGTGTCATCGGGCCGCTCGCGCAGGCGCATGAAGCCGTCCATGAGCTGCAGGTAAAGCTCGCGGGCGCCCGGGTCGAGCGTGATGTCGTGATACTGCCGTACCGCCTTCGCGCCTACGGCGAACATGTAGGGCCACAGGTGGACGACATGGTCCTGCTGCATCCGCGTAAGCTCCGCATCCCCTACCGCGGCCTGCAGGTGCGCGACATCCGCCGTAACCTCATACGCCTGGTTGAGGTCCATGAACTTCCATGCGGGCTGCCGCCAGTAGTGGATCAGTTCCCGCGGCGGGAAGGGGAAGCGCGCGTAGTACTCGCCTACCTGCGGCGCGGTGTCGAGGACCCGCTGGGAGCCCATGAAGAGCCCGTACAGGATCACGCCGTTATACCACGAGTGGCCGTTGATGCCGGCCCTGCCGTAGTCGAGCTTGTCACGCGAGTGCGGGCCGTGGACGTAGATCAGTCCGCCTGTCGAGTCGGAGTGATCTATGTCAATGTCCGAGTAGTGCCGGATGGAGGTGTCGGCGTAGCGGAAGTAATCGCCACGACCGGTCATGAGGAACTGGATCATAGAACCTTCCTCAAGGGCCGACTCGAGGTTGTTGCCGCCCTCATAGCCCACCGGGTCGCCGCACTGGAGCATCCCGCCATACTTGACGGTTGAGTCGCCCTGACGCTGCCGGTTGTCCCAGTCGCGGATGGTGGTCTCGACGCCTGCCGCATAGCCGGGATAGCGCTCCTCATATGAGCCAAGCGGCCAATGCCCGGTGGCGCGGCTGTCGGCGTACCAGTTGGCGTCCGCGAGCAGCAGCGGCTGCGCCTCGAAGGCGTCCGCGACGGTCTCGCCATCGTCGCCGAACGCGATCACCATCTCGTGCGTCTTCATCATGCCCTTGTAGAAGCTGAAGGGCCCGCCGACGATGCCGATGTCAACCCGGTCGGGTGTGACGGTGAACGTCTTCGGCGCATTGCGGGCGAAGTCGTAGATGTCCACGACCATCTGCCCCGGGCCGCGAGCGATGAGCCTTCCGTCGGCCACGACGCCCTCGGAGATGGTCGCGCCATTCTGCGCAACCGTCCAGGGGCGGTCGCAGACGCTGCTCCCCTCGCTCGCGAGGCTGGCGGTAAGCGTCGCCTCACCGGCGGCGGTGGCGACCTCCGTGCCCTCAAGCACCGCGCTCTGCACCGGGGTCTCCATCCGCAGCACGAGGCTGTCGAGATC
>JAAYJW010000360.1 GCA_012522765.1 candidate division WS1 bacterium
ATCATGTCGCGGGTGTATCATCGCCGGGATTGTGAGACCACCGGTCGCGTCTTCTCCGCGGCCGCCTATTGTATCGGTAGATGAAGCAGGATGGCGTCCGAACCACCACAGCAGGCACTGAAGCCTGAGCCCATCGAGCAGACGGAGGAGCAGGGGGCCCCCCACTGGCGACGCACCCTGTGGGCGGTGTGGTTTGCCCAACTGCTTGCGGCGGTCGGCTTTTCCTTCGTGATGCCCTTCCTCCCGTTCTTCGTCCGCGACCTTGGCGTCGCTGATGACCGGATGGTCGGCGCGTGGTCGGGTGTGGCGATGTTCGCCGCGGGCCTGAGCCTCACCATCTTCCAGCCAATCTGGGGCAGCCTCGCCGACCGCTACGGCCGCAAGCTGATGCTGCAGCGCGCGATGTTCGGCGGGGCCATCATGATCGGCATCATGGGCTTCTCGCAGACGGTCTGGCAGTTCATCATCTTCCGCTTCCTCCAGGGCGCTCTCACCGGGACCGGCTCAGCCTGCAACACCATGGTGGCCTCGGTCACTCCCCGCAAGCAACTCGGCTTCGCGATGGGGCTGCTGCAGACCGCCATCATCGTCGGCAATGCCGCGGGCCCGTGGATGGGTGGACTCGCAGCCGATGCCTGGGGCTATCGCGTCCCGTTCTTCATCTGCGGCGGCCTCTGGACCATCGCCGGCCTCGTGGTGCTCTTCGGCGCTCGCGAGCAGTTCGTCTCGGCCACGCAGTGCGCCAACGGCAACCACGGCCTGCGGCAGGTATTCGGCGACACCGGTCTGGTGGCGCTGCTCGGTTCATTCTTCCTCTCGGCGTTCGCCATCACGTTCGTCGGCCCGATCTTCCCGCTCTTCGTCGAGCAGGTGGCGAACACCACCCGCGCGGCCACGGTGACCGGCCAGCTGATGGGCGCCGGTGGTATCGCCGCCGGGATCAGTTGCCTCATAGTCGGCCGGATGGCGGACAAACTAGGGCATCGCCGCGTGCTCATCACCGCCAGCGCAGGCTCGGCGCTCTTCAGCGCGCCTCATGCGATTGCGCAAACAATCGGACAGCTCTTCGGCCTGCGGGTAGGCTGGGGGCTGATCGCCGGTGGCGCGAGTCCGGCGATGAACGCGATGATCGGCGCGAATGTGTCGTCCGACACATTCGGCCGCTCCTTCGGCATCACCACCTCGGCGATGTGCCTCGGCTTCGCACTTGGTCCGCTCGTCGGCGGCTTCATGGCATCCGCGATGGGGCTGCGCTGGCCCTTCGTGGTGATGGCGGTGCTGCAGATGGCGACGGCGGTGCTTATCTGGCGCTACGTCCGCCCGAATGGACGGGCTGCACAGGAGCCGGAAACGGCCGAGCCCGTGGCTGCAAAGTAGCCGCGGACTCGGGAGAAGCTGCATCGGCCTGGAGTGTTACCTCAGTGTCCCTCGATCCCCAGCGCGTGCTGCATCAGCGCGATACCGTTGCGGATCATGCCGAACTCTGAGCCGGCATGGATGAAGGTGAATCCATCGTCGGCCCACGCCAGCGCTTCGTCTGTCCCGCCGCAGGGCATGCCGGCGGCCTTGCCCGCGGCGGTCGTCTTCTCCAGCACCTCATCAATCGCCGCCCGATGCTGCTTCGAGCCCACGGTCACGCCCATCTCCACGGCCAGATCGCTCGGCCCGATCATGATGCAGTCCACGCCGTCCACGGCCGCGATCTCACCTGCCGCCGCTACCGCGCGCCGCGTCTCCACCATCACCGAGACAAGCAGATTGTCATTGGCGGCCTGCGCGTAGTCCTCACCGAGGAAACGCAGCCTGACGCCGCCGCTGGAGCGCCCGCCAAGTGGCGGGTACTTGGCGGCATAGACCGCCGCCTCGGCCTCCTCGGGCGAGTTGACCATAGGGACGATGATCCCGTGTGCGCCCGCGTCGAGTGCGCGACCGATGCGGAAGAACTCGTTCGAGCCAAGACGTACGATCGGCGCCGCGCCCGCGAGCGAGACTATCTGAATGGCGCGGTACATCGAGGCGCGGTCGAAGCAGCCGTGCTGCTCGTCGATCCAGATCCAGTCAACGCCGCTGCGCGCGAGCAGCTCCGCCGCAATCATGTTGTCCGTCGCGAGCGCCGCTCCGAAGCTCGTCAGCCCGGCCCTCAGTCTCTCCAGCGGTACATTGCGTATCATCCGATGCCACATCCCGCGGTCGTGATTACCCTGACGCCGCGGGGTTCGCCTCCATCGGCGCCGATACCTGCATCTACATCAGGCAAGGGATGTGCCGCAGCGGGGGAGAAATGCGCATTGTCAGGTCTCACAATGCCGGACAGGAGTGTGAGTCATGGACGCCCGCACAGTCATGATCGCCCTCGCCCTGATGCTCTTCGGAACTGCCTCTCACGCGGCCACTATTCGCTGCGACGACCTTGCGCTCGAAGTGAATGATGCCGCGCAGGTGACCGGGCTTTCGATCGCCGGCACTGATGTGAACTCCGAGGCCGCACCGATCGCCGAACTGGCCGATGTCACCCGCGGCACTGAGTTCGTTGAGGGTGTCGCAGACGGAGGCAGCATCGACACCGGCCTGCGCGTCAATTTTCCGGGCCTCGATGCCGCGGCCACGATCACCAGCGAGGCCCGCGGAGCGTCGCTTCGTCTGACTTTCCGCCTCGAAGGCGCGCAGAACCTGCCCGCGCGTGGCGTGCTGCTGCGGATCAACCTGCCGGTGGATGCGCTTGGCTGGCGCTGGCATGACGACATGCAGACAACGCGCGAAATCGGCTCGGAGATCGTGTATGAGAATGTGCGCGCGCTGCGGGCGTGGCCCGATCTGCCGGAGTGGACGGACAAGCCCTCGCTGCGCGTGGGCGCCGCGAACCGCAACTTCCTCACGGTCCTGACCGGGCCGGTGGGGCTGGTGCTCGCGGCGCCGATGGATCGCGCCTGCATTTTTCGCACCGCCTACGACCCGCAAGTCCGGAGGCTGCAGCTTGTCTACGACCTGGCGCTCTCGCCCGACACCGACCCGCCGAACGAGTGGACCTTCGCGACGGATCTTTACTCATGCGATCCCGGGTGGGGCTTCAGGGACGCGCTGGAGCGCTATTACGCGCTCTACCCCGAGTTCTTCGAGGTCTACTGGGATGAGCCGGGCATGTGGATGGCCTTCAGCAAGCTCTCGCAGATAGACAATGTCAATGAGTTCCGCTTCGGGCTGCAGGAGGGCGCTCCCGAGGTGGCCTACGATGACCTGATCGATGTGCAGGACACCATCTACCTGACGCATGCCGGGCAGTTCGCGAACATCCCCGATCACGATCCCGAGGCCGATCCACTGCCGCCGCATGAGCGCCTCGTTGAGGTGATGAGCGACACCTTCAACAAGCGCACGCGCGAGGAGGGCATCTACGAGGCGGTCGGGTTGCACGACGTCGAGGGGAAGCTTGACATTCAGAAAGCCCGCGTCTACGGGCACATCATCGCGCAGTTCAACCTCGACCCCGATCTGCCTTACGGCGGATGGACACTCAAGGAGGCCGACGGCCGCACCGCAAGCATCCTCGAACGCACCGGCGGGCGGCTCGACGGCTTCTACTACGACGGCCTCTCCACCGGCCTGAACTACCGCACCGATCACTTCGCCACCTCCGCCGCGCCGCCGATGTGGGACCCGGTGGCGGAGAAGCCGGTGCTCAACAACTTCTTCTCCTCCTGCGAGTTTGCTCGCGCCGCCGCGGAGAAGCTTCGACCGCAGGATCAGATCACGATGATGAACGGCGCTTTCGGCTCCAGCTTCTACGTGGCGCCGTGGCTGGACGTCTTCGGTGGCGAGACCGGCCTGCGCATCTCGCGCGAGGAGATGAACTACTTGCGCTCGGTCGCGCGGCACAAGCCGATGCTGACGCTGCTCAAGGGCAACTTTGAGAAGAACGTGGGCTACCCGGAGATCGAACTCTTTCACAAGCGCTGCCTCGCCTACGGGATCTTCCCCGGCTTCTTCGACTGGCCCCCGAGTGGTCTCGGCCCCGGCGGGCGCTACTGGGAGCACCCTGAGTACTACGAGCGCGACCGCGATATCTTCCGCAAGTACCAGCCGCTGGTGCAGACGCTAGCGGCTTCCGGCTGGCAGCCTGTGACGCACGCTCGAAGCTCCAGCGGCAGCGTCTTTGTCGAGCGCTACGGCCCCGGTGAGGACGGCATCGTCTGGCTGACGCTGCTGAACGAGGATGCCGAGGCTCATGAGACGACCATCGCCATCGATGCCGAAGCGCTGGGCCTCGATGCAGCCGCGGTCGAGTGCATGGACGTGCTCAGCGGACGCTTGATCGCTCTGAGCCGCGACGGCGATCAGCTTGAGGCGCAGATCGGCGTGGAGTCCGATGGCGTGATGATGCTGCAGGTCGCCACTCCCGCACAGGCGGCAGCATGGCGGCTTGATGAGGCCCGGCGGGTCGTCGCGCTGGGGCAGACGATGCGCGAGGTGGATGCGCAGACCGAGCGACCGGCCATCGCCCTCTCGTGGCACGAAGCGTACGCGGACGGCTACGCGCGCGAGCAGACCGATGATGGTTATGCTCTGGTGCTTGATGGCACTGAGCGCTCGACTCAGGGCGCGTGGCAGTGGGCGATGCTCTTCCAGCCGGAGCCAGGCCCGGCGACGATCCGCATGCGCGTGGCCGCGGAGGGCGTCGAGGGCGATGAGTATGTGCGGCTGATGGCCCGGCATGCGTGGGTCAGCCCGAGCTACTCGCACTACGAAATCGAGTACTTTGACCTGCCGAAGGGCACGTACGACTGGCAGGAGCTTAAGTTCACGATCAACGTTGATCAGCCGCTGCGGGCGATCTACCTGCGGCCGGAGATGCACGCGAGTGTGAGCGGCAAACTCAAGATAGCGTCGATCACCATCGAGGACCAGTTCGGCAATGACTACGTGGAGAACGCCGACTTCGCGCAGTGGTATGAGCCGCTCTCGGAGGACCTGCGCCAGCGGATGGGGCTGACGAGCGCGCAGCTTCTTGATGCGATTGCCGGGGCGCAGTCGGCGGGCGACCTGCGCACGGAAGGGGCGCGTGACCGCCTGCTGGCCATTGGCGCGCTGACCACCTCCGCTCGCAGTGACATCATCGCCCGGGGTGCGGACAATGCCGCTCGGCGTATGCTGCGCGACCTTGAGGCGGTGGCGACGCACCTGACGCCGGCGGTGCTGGCTGCGTTCGGCATCGCTGCGCCCACGCTGACCGCGCCCGCCGCCGTTGCTGTCGGCGATGAGGTGGCTGTCGGCTTCAGCATCGGCGAGACCGGAGGGCTGCCGGTGCGAACCTCGATCGCGGTTGATGAGCCCGCCACGATCGCGGCCGATGGGGATCGGCACCTGCTGCGGGTGCCGCCTACCGCGGAGGTGGGGCAGAGGCTGACCCTGACGGGCGAGGCTCTGCTGGGGCCGGAGGGTCGTGCGGTGCCGGTGCGGGCCACGCGGAGTCTCGACGTGGTGGCCCCGCTGGAGCTTCGGCTGATCTCCGAGGGCACCGACGATGCGACCGGCGCCTTTCGCGTTGGGCTGCTGGTGCGCAACAACCGCAGCCGCGCAGTGGAGGCGGCGGTGGAAGTCACCGCGCCGGAGGGCTGGACGGCTCCCGACGCGCGTACGGTGGAGCTTGCGCCGGGCGCTCAGGAGCGCGCGAGCCTGCTGATCGAACCGCGCGAGGGCGCTGAGGCGGGCTCGGTGGAGATCGCTGCCACCGCGTCCGCAGGGGGCGCTACCGCGCGCGACGCAGCGACCATGCTGTACATTCCGGCGTCGGCGAACCTGTTGCGCAACCCCGGCTTCGAGGACGGCATCACCGGCTGGAGCACAGCGGGCACGGGGCAGGTGGAGGCGGACGCGCAGATCGCGCATGGTGGCGCGGGATCGGTTCGGCTGAACAACCCCACGCGGTCCGAAAGCTCACAGGTAAGTCAGACGATCACGCTCAATCAGGAGCGCGCGGCGCCGGTCCTCGTGCGCGCGGCCTCGCGCGGTGAGGGCATCACCGGCCCTCCGTCACGAAGCTGGGCGCTCTACGTGGACATCTACTACACCGATGGCACGCCGCTCTACGGCCGAACCTTCGACTTCTCAGCGGAGACCGAGGACTGGCAGGTCGGGGAGCTTGTGATCGAGCCGGAGAAGCCGATCCGCAATGTCAATGTCTACCTCCTGCTGCGCGGACGCAAGGGCACCGTGTGGTTCGATGACGCGGCGGTGATGGAGGACCCGCGGCGGACGGGCAACGTGGCGCGCGAGGCCTCAGTGACCGTCGACTCATCCTACCGCGGCTACAGTGCGGAACCGCTGACCGATGGCATCGCGCACCCCGCCGCCGACGCGCACTGGACTGAGGAGGCGTGGGCATCGGAGGAGACAGCCGCCGCACACTGGATCGAACTGCGCTTCGATGCGCCGCGGACGATTGAGCGCGCGGCGATCGAGTGGAGCATGGACGCAGGAGTAGCGCGCACATCGAAGGAGGTCTCGCTGCAGGTGGCCGAGGGTGATGGCTGGCGCACGGTGATGACCATCACGCCGGATGCGCCGACTCCTCGCAGCGAGATGCGGCTGGATGAGCCTGTGACAGCCGAGCGCATACGCATCTACCAGCCAGGCGGGAAGGGCCCCGAGGGCCGCGGCAACCTGATGTGGGTGCGGGAGGTGGAGTTGTTCGAGGGGGAGTGAACGGCGCAGTGTCGTAGCCGTTGCAGTGCTTGACGTCGCAGTTCTCGGCATTCGCCCATCTTGCTGTCTCCGTTGTGGGGGCCGGGGTGGAACCTCCCGCTTCGCGGGACCGTCTCCCGCCCCTGGGCGGGATCCGGCGGCCCCTCCGCGAGATCATCTCTTTAGACGGGAAACCGCAGAGGACGGGCGGCGCAGCGGTTGCCGTTGTGGCCCCTGCGCCCTCGCAGGGGGCGGCGCGAAGCGCCGCGGCCGTTCGCCTCCCGCTGGTGGCGGCGCTAGTCTCACCCGATCGCCTGCGTAGTCCGCAGCAGCTCATGTCCCGGATGGGAGTAGCCGCCGCAGTTGCAAACGTAGCGATTCGGGTGCTGGTTGTGTCGAGCAAAATCCTCCGCGAAGAAGTCCCACGTGTCCCGAAGCTCACGGCACAGCGCGTAGGGCGTCTCCGGGCTGACGCGCTCCAGTTCGTCTATGACGAAGCGGTAGATCTCCCGGCGGAACTCGATCGGGATCTCCTCGCCCGACTGCACGTTCTCGCGATCGTCGGCCTTCATCAGCGCCAGGAACTCCGGGTCCAGCAGGTCCGGATCGAACTGCGTCAGAAGCTGTTCATACTTGATGTAGCGCAGCGTCTCGAAGGTGATCACGTCAGGGTTGCAGGCGGCGAAGAGAAGCTCGATCATCTCGCTTATCTCCTCCCGCCAGTTGCGCACCGGGATGATCGGTGAGAAGCGGTGCCGGACGTGATAGCCGGCCTCCTCGCACTTGTGCGAGGCCTCGATGCGCTCCTCCATCGGCGCGGAGCGCCACTCGAACTCGCGGCTCTGCGTCCGCCCGGACAGGCTCCAGCAGCAGACCGTGTGCCCGCGGTGATCGTAGTCGAGCAGAAAATCCACGTTCGCGCTCTTGCCGACGTAAAGCTCGAGGAACTGCGTGGGCCGCCCGGCGAAGAAGTCGATCAGCAGCTTCGTGCCGCCGTACTCGGGCTCGAAGCTCACGGTGTCGGTGACATTGTCATACTGAAAGAGCCCCTGTCGCGGTGCGTGCTTGTCAATCAGCGCGGGCAGGGCCTCCACGAACTCCTCCATGTTCATCAGGATGTTCACGTAGTGGCCGAGGCTGCAGTAGGCGCAGCGGTAGTGGCAACCGACGATCGTATGAAGTTGCCACGCGGGGGTGCAGACCCATCCGCTGGTCCGCCTGTGTTCGGCCGTTCCCGTGTGCCGCCAGTGGAATGCGTCATGCCCCGCAATCTGCTTCTGCGCGAGGCACGGGTAAGCTTCGGCGCGCGCGGCGTACTGCTCCTCGGTCTCGTCGAGACGCTCGCGGTTGAAGATCACCACCGGGTCAATTTCGCGATACATGCCGTGGCGATCGCGAGGGACGATCTCCGGGTCCCGCAACACCTCGCATAGCCGGGCGTCATCCACATGCTCAACGCTCTCCGGCCGCAACTCCGCGAGCAGTCGCTCCGCGCGGGCCGCCGCCCGTGGGTCGTCGAGCACGCCCTCCACGATCAGGACCATCTTCGCCTTCAGTGGCTCCATCGCGATCCGCGATCTCCTTGTGCGCCAGTTGAAGCGCCTTCCCCGCATACCACCCCGGAGTCCAGGCGCCCTCGCCTGGACACATTCCGCCCAACCCACTCCCAACGCGCCGCCGCTGCCGTTGCCCAGCCGTATGGAGCGGACAGGCTCTTTAGCCGCTCCGAGAGCTGCTGAAGAACGACACTGGCGCCGCTAAAGCGCCGCCACTCCATACGACCACGACAACAGCAACGGCTTGCGGACAGCCTCATGAAATCCGCTATCCCAGCTTCCACGGCTTGCGTATGCGAAAGGGCGTCTCAAAGGTGTTGCCGATTGCCTGGCGCTCCTCAAGGTGGATCATGCACGCGCGCATGCAGCCGCGGCTGCCGCAGATCGCCGACGGGTGGTGGTAGCTCTCCCACGCCTTCGAGGAGTAGGGCACCTCGGTCTTCGCGTATCCGAACGGGCTCGAGCCCGCGTAGGAGAGCATCTCGCTGCGATTCTCGCCCCTCGGCTCAGAGGTGAGCCGATCAACATACTCCGCGACATGCTCGGGCAGAAAGGGCGAATATTCGCGCGTGCCGACCTGGTAGACCGCGGCGCAGCGCTGCTCATCCAGCGCGCCCCACTCCACCTCATGTCCGGCCAGAGTAACCTTGACAGATTCCTCGGCGCTGATGGCGCTGCCGGGACACTCCGCCACGCAGCGCATGCAGCGATCGCATAGCGCGGGCCCCTCGTAGATCGGGTCCGGCTCGATGGGGGCGTCCGTGAGGATGAACGCGAAGCGCTGGCGGGGCCCGAAGCGCGGGGTCAGGAAGACCTTGCTCCAACCGATTTCGCCCATGCCGCAGAGGTAGGCGGCGATGCGGAAGTGCAGGAAGACATCGGGCTTCGGGTAGCCCTCGCGCACCGGTTCGCCCTGCCCGCAGCCCATGCGGATCGCGGTGTTCTGATAGAGCACCGCCTCGTACCCGTTGTCCTCGAGGAAGTCGCCGGTCTCGCGCAGGGCGATCGGCGCGTAGACGTCGTTGATGTTCGCGTAGCCCATCGAGGGGTAGGCGGCGAAGAACGTGCCCTCCTCGATGCCGCGCAGCAGTCCGCGGTGTATGCGGAAGCCCAGGCCGATGATGGCCCGGGCTTCCGGGAAGATGTAGCGCGGATCGTTCTGCAGCGGCGCGCCCTCAAAGCGCTCGATGTCGCCGATGCCGACGATGTCCGCGCCTGATGCCAGCGCGCACTCCCTGACCTGTTCGGCTGTGATCATCTGCCGCAACTCCTCACGGCTGCGGATGCTTGATGCGCAGGTACTCCGCCAGGTCCGGCCGGTCATAGCCCGACTGCCAGCTCAGCAGCCCCGGATTGTACGGAGCGCCTCCGTTCTGATCTATCTGCTCCATCGCCGCAATGACCTCCGGCGCCAGTGCCGGCTCTGCATCCAGCCCCGCCATCATGTAGGCCTCCTGGTTGATGGAGAAGAGCGAGCCGGATACGCCACCGCGGAGCGTCCCGCGCGGGCCGCCGTAGACCTCGCGGTTGTGCGGGACTACCTGGTGGTAGATCAGATCGGTAGCAAGCTGCTGCGAGAGATACTCCCGATACGGCGCCGGGTTGTCGGCGTATCTCGCGGCGAAAGCGACCGCCTTCACGTATGAGCTTGATGGCCGCGGCTGGGCCATCGCGAAGTCCGCAGTGGCGATCAGCGCCTGCCGCAGGGCCTCGTGCTGCGTGAGTTCGTAGTAATCAAGCAGCGCGTGGCCGGCTCCGAAGTGCCAGAAGAACATTGTGCCGCCATTGACCTCGTTGTTCGAGTGGCAGACCGCATCCGGGAATGAGACCTCCGGCGAGACATCAATGCCCTCGGGAGTGGAGAATGCGTCCATGTAGCTGTCGAGCATCCTCGCCGTCTCATCATCGCCGGTCATCAGCCACCACGTCAGCAGGCCCTGCGTCCGGCCACTGTGGGCTGCGTGGATGCGCAGCGTGGTGGTCGAGTACCACTCGTCGTAGAGCAACCGGGCGAAGTCGCGCGAGCGCGGCTCTCCGGTCAGGAAGTAGTGATGCCGGAACTCCGAGTGTGTTGTCTGGCGCTCCTCGTGGTTCCCGTCGCTCCAGTGCTGTACGCCGTGACGGGTGCCGCGGCCGAACCACATGCCCGCGTGGCGCATGTCCACATCGCGCACGTGCCGAGCCATCGCCTCTGAGATGAAGAACAGGTCGCGGTCGCCGGTGCGCAGGTACTGCATCTGCAGCAGCAGCCCCGGCAGGCCCTCGGTGTTGGTCCAGCCCCAGCGCCCGTTGTCGTAGCACCACTCGATCGGCGCGCGGTAGTCCTGTATCCGCACCGCGCTGACGTTGATGTCCTCGTAGTTCTCCGGCGGGTCGGCGAGGTACTCGGCCAGCGTATCCGGCGGCACAATCCATCCGTAGCCGGCCTTGTACGCGTGCTGCACGTCGCCGTAGTCCCACATGCCATACCAGCCCCAGAGCTGCTGGTGGTGCATCCAGAAGCGCGCGTAGTGGTCTATGTTCGCGTTCATGCGCTCGAATGCGGGATCATCGGGCGCCGGTTGGGGCGGGATCGTCTCGGTTGCCAGATACCAGTCGGCGCCGCAGTAGACCAGCGGTCGGCGCTGGAAGTCGCCCGCCATTGCGTCAATCGTCGCAGGCGTCATCTCCGGCTCGTGGAACTCGATCAGAAGCTCGTGTGTCTTCGTCACGCCGATCACCGGATCGTTCTGATAGTACTGATCCGGAACCCAGGAGCTGTCCGAGGGCGTCGATTCACCCTGCGAGCGGTGCGGGTAGTTGGAGTAGCGCCGCACGTCCATCAGCGGGCCGCTCTCGGGCCAGAAGTAGGCGGTCATCGTCCCGGCCTCGGTATCCACCGCAAGCTCGTTCGGGAAGTTCTGCCACATGTCGCGCATGAGCATCGTCACGCCGCCATTGGCGCCGGCGACATCGAGCCAGCCGCGTGAGCGGCCGTTCGCCTCGTCCACGCGCAGGAAGCGCTCGCCCTCGGCCTGGCTCCAGGCGGTGTAGCCGAGATGGCTGTGCTGGCGCAGGCCCGCGCGCCTTCCGCCGGCCAGCGCGACCGGCCCGCCCTGCCCGCCCGCGGTGATCGTGCCGCCCGCATCCGCCAGCGGTAGCTCAAGCCCCATCCGGCGCACGAAGGCGATGCGCGGGTCGGGGTGCAGGAACTCCATGCTCTGCTCGACACGCGCGCAACTGCGGCCCGCGTAAGCCTCCAGCCGCAGCACCATGCGCGGCGAGTCCTGCGCAGTAGTCGCGCCGACGAGCTTGACGATCGCCCGCAGCGGCCCGGCCTCCTCAAGCTCAATCGTCTCCGGCACGAAGGCCCCCGGATCGAGCGCGCCATCGGCGTGCGTGGTCATTGACTTGTATGCCAGCGGCTCGGTGCGCAGCCAGTCCACAAAGCTCCCGCCCGGGCCCGAGAGCATCGCCCGGCCGCCCAGCGTCGCGCTGCGAAGCCAGCCCTGCTGCGCGGCAAGCTCAAGCTGCAGGTCGCCGGTGTTGATGCGGACTGTTTCACCGTCCTGCGTGGCTGTCAGCGTCTGCGCCGGTGTGCCTGCCGCACAGTCGCCGCCATAGAGCAGCGTGTATTCCTCGCGGGAGCCATCGCGGCGCGTCACGTCGAACTGCATCTCATCGCCCGTGCCTGCAGCGCCCTGCACCGCGCCACCCTCGGCGGGGAATGTAAGCAGCAGCCACATGATCGAGTCATCCGGCCAGTAGCCCACGATCTTCGTCTGCAACGGCACGTCGGCGCCATCGCGCTGCAGGCGCACGTTCGCCGGATCGCTCACCGCGCCTCGCGGCAGCGGCACGCCACCGGTGATCAGCGGCGCCTCATCCTCCGCGCTCTCCTCAGCCATCGGGTTGATGCCGCCCATCGGCAGTTCGTTACGCCCGGGCGGATCGCTCGCGAGGCTTTCCACACCCCAGTGCGTGGCAAGCGCAAGATCGGGCTGCGCGAAGGTGAACTCATCGGTGAAGGGCGCGAAGTCAACGGTGTGCGCGTCGCCGAAAACCGCCTCCGCCTGCGGGGAGTTGATCGCCAGCGCGGGCAGTCCCTCATGCCAGAGCGAAACCTGCGCCTCACCGGAGCCCTCAGCCTCAATGCGCAATGACTTCGGCGCGCGATCCGCGAGCCCGCGGTAGGCGAAGATGATCCCGGCCTGCTCGTCGTAAGCGGCCATCCAGCCCGGAGCCTGCTCGCCGCGCTGCATGGTCAGCGAGGGCGTCCCCGGGCTCTCGGCCTTCCACAGATGATAGTCGGTAGCCGAGTTCTGATCGATCGCGAAGCGGCGCCAGATGTTGTGATCGGGCTCGTTGAGCAGCCGCTGCGTCGGGCTCACGTGGAACTGATAGAAGTAGCGGGTGTTCCACTGGATCCCGCGGTCGGCAGCCTGCACCACGCGCTTGCGATCGTTCAGCGACAGCGGCAGCCGCAGCGAGACATCGCGGATGAAGCGGTTGTTGAATGCTCCGCTCGGGTCGAGCGACACTGTCGCGGTCATGAACGGGTTGCCGCGACGCGCTTCCAGCGATAGTTCGCAGTTGATCGTGTCGCCGCCGCCGAAGTCCAGCGAGCCGGTATAACTTGCGCTGAAGCCTTCGGCGTCGCTGTCATACTCAGGTTCGCCTGGCCGCCACGTGGCGGTGACGGTCGTGCCCTGCGCGCAGTCACGCCAGCCGTCATACGTGGCCGACTCGAACGCTGTCGCACTGAGCAGCGGACGATCGTTACCATCCATGACGCTCTCGCCGCCGATGGTCATCGCGCGCAAACCTCCGGCATCGGTCAGTTCGTAGACGGCGGGCCCGGTGTCCACGCGCATACCGCCCGCGACCTCCTGCACTTGCAGCACTGCATCAGCCATAGTCCCCACACCTATCGGTTCAGAAGATGGCGTCTCGTCAGGCTGTGGCGCCTGTGCGAAGTCGTAGATCCTGATCTCATCGATCGCTCCGGCAAAGAAGTCGGTCACGCCCGACTTGCTGCCGAAGATCAAGTCTCCACCGGGCCCGATCTGATTGTCCCACTCGCGTTCGGCGACCTTCTCGCCGTCAACGTAGAGGCTCGCGTTCGGGCGGTCGAAGACGCCGGTGATGCGGTGCCACTGCCCCGGCGTGAGTTGCCCGCCGCTGAGGTCCATGCGGGCTTCATCGCTCTTCAGGCCGAACGAGGGCGCCCCGCCCATGATATGCAGCCGGTAGCGCTCGCCGCGCTTGTCCACGATGCACTGCGGGCCGCCCTCGAGGGAGTCGACCCTCAGCCACACGTCCACTGTCAGCGCGTCGGTCGCCACTAATGCCGGATCGTTGGGCACCACGAGGTAGTCATCCACGCCATCGAAGACAACCGCCTGCAGTCCGGGCGACTCGATATGCTCGTAGTCATCCTGCGCGAGGGCGTGGTGGTCGTTGCCACTCACATCGCGCTCAAAGCGCCGTACCTGCCCGTTGAATGTCCACACCGCCACCGCGTCTTCGACCGCGGCCCCGATTATCAGCGGGATCGCCAGAATGATCCCGAGGATTATTGCAGTGATCTGCCATCGCCTCATCATACGCCTCCTGCCGACCCTGATACATCCCACGGTAGGTCTCTTCGGCGAAATGAGGTCGGAACCCTCCCTGCGCCTCTCACGATTGAACACAGCGGTGGAGGATTCGGCTGCCGGAGGCGGAAACGCCGCGCTGCTCATCACTAGCGACTATCTGCGGACGGAAAGGTCTGGTCGGCGATGATTCGCCTTGGTATCACAGCGGCGGTTCGCTTCGAAGGCAACAGGGGCTGCAATCACGGTAACGCCTACTCCTCGATGTTCAACGGCTGGGACAAGGAGAAGGCCGGGGAGCTTGGATTCAACACCGGCGGCGCGACGGACATCCGCGTCGAGGGCGCGCGCGTGGTGAAGATCTACGATGAAGACCGCGAGGGCGCGGAGATGATGCAGCAGATCTACGGCATCGAGGAGGTCGTCGAATCGCCCGAGGCGCTCACCGAGGGCGTGGACGCGGTCATCGCGGCCGACAGCGGCGAGTATGACAAGTGGCGCCTCGTGGTGCCCGCGCTGGAGGCCGGCCTGCCGACCTTCATTGACAAGCCGCTCGCTCAGACACCTGACGTAGCTCGGGAGATCGTGGACATCGCGGCTGCGCACAACGCCCCGCTGATGTCCTGCTCAAGCTTCCGCTGGTGCGACGGCGCCAACGAGATGCGCGAGCAGCTTGACCGCCTCGGAAAGATCGAACTGATGGTCGGCGTGGCCGGGCAGGGGCTGTTCCACATCTACGCGATCCACCCGACCGAGTTCGTCTACGGGATCCTCGGCCCCGGCACCGCTTCGGTAGTCAACGTCGGCACCGACGACCGCGACATCGTGCGCCTGCGCCGAAATGATGGCGCGCAGGTCACGCTGAACATGTACTCCCGCGGTGTCATCTCCGGCGGGCAGATGTTCACTGTCTGCGGCGAGAGCGGCTGGCACACCATCAACCAGCTCGGGCGGCTCTACCACCCGATGATGGAGGCGTTCCTGAAGATGGTGCAGACCCGCGAGATGCCGATCTCCGGCGATGAGATGGTCGAGGTGATCGCGGTCATTGACGCGGCCGCACGTTCCCGGGAGCAGGGTGGCGCAGAGATAACGCTGTAAGCCTCACCTGACGGCGGCGATGAGCTGCTCGGCTGCGCAGAAGAGGGTGTCCTCAACCGCCAGCCGGGCAGTCGCCGCCAGCAGCACCAGCAGCGCCACCCCGACGCCCGCCGCGAGCAGCGCGTGGAGCCTGCCCCGCCCGGCTGAGGCGGGCAGGTCAGCCGAATCGATCTGAGCGAGCCGCATCCGGCGATGCTCAGCGAGCGGGGGGGATGGAATCAGCAGGTCCGTGAGCGACGGCGTCCGTGGATACCCCGCGGTCGTCCCTGTCGCCACGGCAAGAGCGCGATCCACAGCCTCCGGCTGCACACCCGCCATCAGCGTGGCATCGTCAGCAGCCTCCTCTGTCGCCACCTTCAGCCGCCCGCGAGCGTACCACGCGGCGGGGGAGAGGGCTGCCAGCAGGGCGCAAACCTCCGCGATCAGCAGCAGGACGTTGTCTCGCCGGACGGCGTGGGCGCGCTCGTGTGCCAGCATCGCCTCAAGCGCCTCCGGGTCGAGCATGGCCCGCAGTGATGCAGAGACCACCACCACCGGCCGCAGCAGGCCGGCGTTGAAGGATACCGGTCGCCCGAGTTCCACCACCAGGGCCTCCGGCGCTGCCTCCATCGGCACCCCGCTGGCGACGACCATGCGGCGCAGCAGATGACCCACCGTCGCCGCGGTCAGCATCCGCAACAGCGCCACGATCACCAGCAGCAGGCTCAGCCACGCCAGCGACCTCAGCACAAAGGTTCCGGCCGGGGCATCAAGCAGCGGGAGCAGGCACAGGTGCGGCCTCAGTCCGCCGATGTGCGGGGAAGCGATGGTCCCTTGGGCATGCAGTGACAGAGCGGCAACTGCCGCCGCAATCCCCGTCAGGGGTGGCAAAAGCAAAGCCGCCAGCCAGATACGTGCCCGGCCGGCGGCATGAAGTGGTCCGGCAGTCTCGGCGAGCGCCACTGCCGGCAGCGCCATCAGCAGGCTCACCGCAGCAGCGGTGATGACGAGGATGGCGGCCGCCGCAAGCAGCGCCGCCATCAGCTTTCGGTCAAGCTCCCCCGGCGCCGCCGATGTTCCTCGATCACGTCGGCGAGCATGTCCAGCCGCTCAGGATGCTCATCGCCCACTGCCTCGACGAAGTAGGAGATCGCGGGTTCGGCAAGGCTGGAAAGCAGGCCGTCAATGACCCGGCGGGTGACGTTGCGATCAAGCTCGCCCCGACTGAGCGCCGGCAGGTAGAAGTATGCCCGGCCACGCTGCTCGCGCGAGAGCAGGCCCTTGTCATACAGGCGGCTCATCGTCGTCATGATCGTCGTGTAGGCCGACTCCTTGCCCTGCTCCTGCAGACGCGCGCGCACGTCGTCAACCGAGACGTGGTCGGCGGCGTCCCAGACGGCCTCCATCACCTGCGCCTCAAGCGTTCCCAGCGCCTGCTCCAGCCCGCTCTTGTCGAGCTTGAAGACCGAAAGCTCCGGTTCATTCTCCTGCGGCGTAATGCTGTCGGTGTCCCTCATGATCCCTCGCACCCGTCTCTTCGCGGAAACCGTGCCCGCGGACTGCATCCGTCATTGATACTATGCAGTATAGTAGACAACGGAGCGTGTGTCCAGTTCCCCGAGAGATTCGCCAGCGGTCTTTCTGTCGGCCGCCATGAACGTGTGCCGATTACTCTATCTCCGCCACCGAATCGAGCACCCACGTCGGCTTCTCCGCGGCGCTCTGAAGGTCCTCCCGGGTAGTCACGCCCGTCAGCACCAGCGCCGTGTCCAGCCCGCAGGTCCGGCCCATCGCGATATCGGTGCCGAGGCGATCGCCCACCATCAGGCACTGCCCCGCGCTGAGGCCGATCTGCGCCAGCGCCATCTGTGTGATGATCGGCGAGGGCTTGCCGATCATCACCTCGAGCTTCCGGTCGGTCGAGGCCTCGAGGTAGGCGATCATCGCGCCGGCATCGGGGACGGTGCGACCGCCCTCCAGCGGGCAGACGGTGTCGGGGTTCGTGCCGAAGAATCGCGCGCCGCGTCGCAGGGCCTGGTGGGCCGCGTCCATCTGCGGCCACGTCACTTCCCGGTCCCACGACACCAGCACGATGTCGGTGTCCTCAACGCTGTCGGTAAGCTCCACGCCCGCCTCAGTCAGCAGGTCGCGCAGCGCCGCCTCTCCCATCGCCATCACGCGCTTGCCGGGATGCTCGGCGGCGAGGTAGCGCGCGCTCGCCAGTGGCGAGTTCATCACATCCTCCGGCGCGCACGGGATGCCGAGCTTCGTCAGCTTCTCCGCGTAGCCCTCGCGCCGCGCAATCGGCTTGTTCGACAGAAACTGCACCCGCGCCCCGCGCTC
>JAAYJW010000361.1 GCA_012522765.1 candidate division WS1 bacterium
CGCACGCCGCTCAACGGCATCATCGGCTACCTGCAGCTTGTGATCAACGAGCTTTACGACACCCCGGAGGAGGCGCGGGAGTTCCTCCTCGGCGCCCAGCAAAGCGCCGAGCACCTGCTCACGATCATCAATGATGTGCTCGACATCGCGCGGATTGAGGCGGGGAAGATGCGGCTTCAGCCGGGCGAGACGAGCATTGTCGCCGTGCTCGATCAAGTGCAGCGACTGGTGCGCGTGCAGGCAGACGAGGCGGGACTGCAGGTGGAGTATCAGCCGGTGGATGATGAGCTGACCGCGTGGTGCGACGAGGAGCGGCTCCGGCAAGTGTTGCTCAACCTGATCGGCAACGCGGTGAAGTTCACCCCCGCCGGTGGGAGGGTAGCGGTGGGGGTACAGCGGCGGGATGAGGAGGGAGACGTGCGCTTCGAGATCCGCGACACCGGGATCGGGATATCACCGGACAAGCTCGAGGCTATCTTCTGCAAGTTCGTGCAGGCGGACGGGAGCACCACCCGCCGCCGTGGCGGCTCGGGGCTGGGCCTCACGATCAGCCGGCATCTTGTGGAACTGATGGGCGGCGCGCTTGGCGGCGACAGCGACGGCGAGGGCAAGGGTTCCGTGTTCTTCTTCACCGTCCCCCTGCACCGCGGTGGCGAGGGGCGCATTCCCACGAGTGATGGGAACGCCGCACCTGTCGAGGGACACGGCCGGAACCGGCCGCTTGCTCTGGTGGTCGAGGATGACCCGCTCTACCGCGACTATCTGTGCGGTCTGCTTGAGCAGCATGGCTTCGTCACCACCTGGGCGGCGACTGCCGACGACGCTTTGCTGGTGCTCAAGGAGCATGTCCCGCGGATAGTGACCATCGACTACAGCTTGCCTGCCCGCGAGAGCGCGCGGCTCAACACCGGCTGGGATCTGCTGGTCGAACTGCAGCGGGATGAGCGGCTCGCACACACCGTGACGGTCATAGTCACCGGCGATGGAGAGGTGCTGCTGCGCAGACTTGAGACGGAGAGGCTTCCGTCCGGCATCGAGGTGATAAGCAAGCTCGATGTGCCGGCCGAGTTGCCGGGTGCGATTGAGCGCGCGTTGCCCGGCGGCCCTGACGGCCGGCACTCGCGCATACTCGTGGCGGACGATGACCCGCATTTCCGCCTGGTGCTGGGGCGCCTGCTGGAGGATCGCGGTCACGAACTGCTGTGGGCGAAGGATGGTGAGGAATGCCTGAGGTTGCTGGAGGTGGCGGCCGACACGATCGACCTGCTGCTGCTGGACCTGCGAATGCCCACGATCAACGGCTACGAGGTGCTGGAGCGGCTGCATCAGCTTGGAAGCGCGCTTCCGGTGCTGATCGTGACCGCATTCCCCGAGCCGGAGACGATTGAGGAGCGGATGATGCTGTCGGGAGGCGGCCTCACGCGGCTGCTCACCAAGCACGAGGTGCTCAGCGACCCGGGGCGCTTCTGCGAGCTGATAGAGCATTCCATCAATTCCGACGGACAGGACTGATGGCCGTGGCGCGAATAGTGGTAGTCGAGGACGACCCGGTAAGCGCGCGGGTGGTGGATCGCGTATTGACGCGGATGGGCGGACATGAAGTGACTATCAGCGAGGATGGCGATGAAGTCCTCGCCCTCTGTGCGACGGGACGAGTGGACCTGCTTGTGATGGACATCTCGCTCGCCAACACCACCGTGGAAGGCGATGCGGTGGATGGCGTGCGGCTTACGCAACTGATCCGGGATCGGTCGCCGCAGTACCTGCCGGTTCTGCTGGTGACCGCGCACGCGATGCAGGGCGACCGCACCTGTCTGCTGCAGTCAACCGGCGCCGATGCCTACCTTGCCAAGCCCATCGTGGATCATCCGGCACTGGTGGCGCTGGTGGATGACCTTCTGCGAGGCTCCGAGGCAGGGATCGTGGCGGCAGGCGGTGAATAGGCCCCGGCAGCAACCGCGCCAGACGCGGTCAGGAGTCCGCAGGAGGTCGCAGTCATGGGCAACCACGTCCTGCCGCTTGTTCTTTGCCTCATCGTGCTTTCCGTCAGCATCTCCGACGCCGCGTGGTGGAACCCACAGTGGCGCTACAAGACGACCGTCAGCCGGGCCACTCCGTGGCGCGATGCGGTCGCCACTGCCCGCCCCGCTGAGGTCGCCATCGATCTGCCGCTGCTGCTTGAACGCGCCGGCGTTGCGGGTGAGTTCGATCCGGCTTCCGTCCGCGTCATTGACCCCCGCACCGGCGAGCAGGTGCCGTCGGCCCTCCGGACGGAGTGGGATCCGCGCAGACTTCGCGAGCAGGCGTATCTGACGTGGTGGGCTACTCCCGCTGTTGGCGAGGTCGGCAGCTATGAGATTTACTTTGACACCACCGACCGGAGCATCTCGGCGCAGGAGTACCGAGATCTTCCGCCTGAGGACATTGTTACCAACGGTGGCTTCGAGGAGGCCGAGGGCGATCTGCCCGCTGGATGGAGCGTCTCCTCCCCCACCCTCGCCTCCCTCGACCGCTCAGGGCGCACGGTAGGCGAGCGCTCCCTGCGCCTTCATGCGGACGCGGCCACCGACGCGGATACGCCGAAGGACGTCGCTGTGTCACAGACGGTTGATGTCGCGGCGTTTGCGGGACAGGAGTTCCTCTTCGAGTGCGAGCTTTACCCCGAGCGTGGCAAGTACGGCACCCCGATGACCGTGCAGCTTGTACAGTTCCGCGATGATGGCTCGCGAATTCCCGGCTACGCCATCCAGCCGCGCTGGATGACGGTGCAGATGGCGGAGGGACAGCGCGTTCAGTTTGCCGAACGCGGGCGCCTCAGCCACGAGGCGGCGACCGTGGAGATCATCATCCGCACGAAGCTCTACGCCAACGATGCGTGGGATGGCACCCCGCTGACAGATGAGGAGAAGGAGTATACCTGCTGGCTCGACGGGGTGACTTTGCGGCCGGGCGAGCGATGGCCTTGGCCGGGCGCATCAGAAGGCTGCTACGTGGAGGGCGCGCTTGAGGGAGCGCCGCTCAACCGGGCAATCGACTTCAGCGGCGACCGCCGC
>JAAYJW010000362.1 GCA_012522765.1 candidate division WS1 bacterium
AACGGCACAGGTCGGCACGGGGGCCGACCTCTCCAATGGCAACGGCTCACGGCGCCAGCCGCTGCTTTCCTCCGCAGCTCTACTCCCCCCGCGCCAGGGCGGCTATCCCAGCCTCATCCAGCGCTACGGAGTAGATGCGGAGATCATCGAACGCCATCCGCCCGACCGGCAGCGCCCACAGCTCGCCAGTCGGGATCTCGTAGTTCACGCGCTCCTCATGGAAGACGCGCTCGCCATCAATGTAGTAGGCAAGCTCGTGCAGGTCCCACGTAAGCGCGACATGCACCCACTCGTCCTTGCGCTGATCGAAGCGGTAGCGGAATGGCTGGTTGCCCACCGAGCCAAGGCATTCACGCCGGCCTCGGTGAGGCCCAGATGCAACACCGGCCCCGGGCGTTCATCCCGGGGCCGGGCAGTTCGCATCGACTTGTGCGGGTGCGTCTACTTCGCCGCGCTGAACTCCAGCTCGACCACTTTGCCGCCGTTGTTGGCCGACTCCCACGCCGCCGCGATGAAGGCCGCGATCTCCAGCGTCTCATTCGGGTCCAGCGGCGACTTGCCGGTCTCGAACATCTCCACGATGCGCCGGAGCAGCTCGCGGTAGATGAACTGGGTGCTGATGCGTTCGGAGCGCACGCCCTTGTCGCCCCAGACGGTGAAGCCGTAGGCATGCGCGCCGGCGCGAGTGCCGCGCATGGAGGCAACGCGGCCATCGGCCCAGCGGCCCACGGAGACCTCGCCGCCCTCCTCGGACATGCAGGTAAGCTCAACGCAGCCGGGGCCCATGAGCGCGTAAAGCGTCTCGACGCCATGAATGCCGTAGTGCGCGAGGCCGGGGTTGCCCTCGTGCAGGCTGGAGGGGCTGAAGGCATGGACGCCCACGACCTCGCCGACGCCCTCGGCGTCCTGCGCCGCGTCAACGACCTCGGGCGCGTAGCGCAGCGAGGAGGAGGAGAAGATCGGCACGTTGTTCTCCTCGGCGAGGCGCTTGATCTCCACGCCGTCCTTCACATCGATGACGAAGGGCTTGTCAATGTAGGTGGGGATGCCGGCCTCGATGAACGGGCGAGCGCGGTCGAGGTGCGCATAGCCGCTCTGCGACTCGATCATCACGGCGTCAACCATGCCGACGAGGTCCTCGATGCTGTCAACCTTCTCGACGCCCCAGCCGGTCAGCTTCTCCTCATACTCGGCCATCCGCTCCGGATCAGTGATCTCGCTGGTGCCGACATAGCCGGCAACGATGCGGTAATCGCTCTCAATCCACTGCTCCTCCGCGACTTCCTCATGGTTCAGCCGCATGGTGAACTGCACGACATGCGACGTATCCCAGTCAACGATCCCTACGCGCTTCATCAGTAAGCCTCCCACGACTTCGCTTTCCCTTGTGTGCGTGCTGTGCTGTGCCGGACGCAACCGGCAGCGGGGGATTATTCCCTACCTTCCCACCGGTTCCTCCTCAGCAACCCGGCACCGGACTGCTTCACTCAGTGCCGAACGCATGCTCCGGCGCCAGTGATACCACGGGCGGCAGAGGCTCAGGCAGCGTGAGCGTGTTGTCCTCGAGGATACCCTCATCCGCTTTCGCGATCTCCAGCGACCACACGTCGCCTGCATTAGCGCCCGCGGAGAGTGTCAGCGGCGCCTCCAGCACCTCGCCTGTGCTCTGGCAGGTGCCCGCAAGCTCTCCCGCAGGATCGTATACGTTCACGCGGATCCTCTCGCGCCCGCTCGATCCCGCGCCCAGCACGGTGAACTCCTCCACGCCGGTGGGCGCCCGGAAGTACAGCCGCTCCGCGCCGCCGATGATATGCAGCTTCGTCGCATACAGCCCCAGCGGCGCATTCGAGCCGCGGGGGGCATACTTTGAGCCGCCAGCGGTGATCAGCACGTAATGCACGCCGCTCTGCGGGGGAGTGAACTCGATTACGGTATCCTCACCGACTGCGCCCTCGCCACGAGCCACGTCATCGCCGACGAGGTTGCTGACCTCCCAGCGTATGCGATCCTCGCCAGCGCCGACCTGCCCGAACTCCACCGGCACGCGCACCGTCTGCCCGGCCTCGGCGGCGATCAGCAGCAGGTTCGAGCCGCGAAGAGAGACCGGCTCGTCGTACTCGATCATTTCGCCGGTGCTCTCAGGCGGCACGAGGGCCTCGATGCGCCGCCGCACCTCCGGCTTCGCCAGCGGGTGATAAACGATCGGCTCGATGCCGATGACGAGATCGGTCTCATGCTCGGGGTCGGCGGCGAGGCGATCAAGCTCCCGGTTTGCGCGCGCTATCGCCTGCCAGTATTCCTCCGGCGTACCGTGGGCGAGGTAGTAGTCGCCCTTATGCTCCTCCACCGGGTTCCAGAGCGTGTAGGTGGTGAAGAGCCAGTAGCCATCGCACTTCGCGGATGCATGGTAGATGTTCGCAGCCAGGTTCTTTGCGGAATAGCTCCGCAGCAGCATGCCCGCGCAGTATCGGGCATTCACGCCCATCTCCTCGTAGTGCGCCTGCCAGTCTTCAGGCACGCGCGTCGGGCCTCCGCCGCCGTAGGTGTCGGTGGCCCAGAGGATGATCGGCAGCCGCTCGGTGGAGAATGCGCGCGCCACGCCGTAGAGCGCCCAGTAGTGCGGCGTGGGGTAGAAGCCCAGCAGGAGGTCCGGGTTGACCGCATGAACGTTTTCGCGGACTTCGGTAGCATATTCCTCAACGCGATCCTGCAGGAACTGCGTGTACCGCTCGGTCAGCTCATGCTCGACCAGCCATGGCCGCCGCTCGCCGAGGGCAAGCTCCGGAATCTCCAGCCCCTGCGCCTCGGCAAACTCGCCCATGCAGTAATCACAATAGCACGCATTCGTGTAGTAGCGCTGGCCGGTTACGGTGGCGTAAAGCTCAAAGTCGATCCACAGACCATCCACCTGAAGCTCCGGGTCGTTGGCCAGTTGAGCGCGCTCGATCATCCCTGCCTGCAGGTGGTCGCGCCAGAATCGCTCCTCCAACGGGCAGGCATACCGTTCCACGCGGCCATCCGCCAGCACCGCCTGCCGCAGGCCCTCCTTCTCGGCATCCACGCTGAAGTTCAGCGCGAGGA
>JAAYJW010000363.1 GCA_012522765.1 candidate division WS1 bacterium
CGCAGGAGACGGTCATATCGTTCGTCGCGCCGGTCAGCAGCGTCGGGCGGACGAACCAGCCATTCGCCAGCGCCGGGTCATCGGGCACATTGCCGCCCGCCGCTACGGTCGCCCCGGCCTCCTCGCCACGGCTGATGTACGCCCGCACGCGCTCGAACTGCTCCTCGCTGACGATCGCGCCAAGCTGCGTCGCCTCATCCATCGGGTCGCCCACGATCAGCGAGTCAAGCTTCTCAGCCACCGCCGCGCAGATGTCGTCGTAGATGCTCCGCTGCACCAGCAAACGCGTGCCCGCGATGCAGTTCTGCCCGTTGTTGAGCAGCAGGCCGAAGACCGCGCCCGCTACCGCCTGCTCGAAGTCGGCATCCTCGAAGATGATGTTGGGCGATTTGCCGCCAAGCTCCATCGAGGCGTTCGTGATGTTGCGCGCGGATAGCTCAATGATGCGCCTGCCGACTGCCGTTGAGCCGGTAAAGGAGACCATCTGCACGCGCGGGTCGGTCACGAGCGCCTCGCCCACCACGCGCCCGGGGCCGGTGATGACGTTCAGCGCGCCCGCAGGCAGCCCCGCCTCCGCGAAACACTCGCAGACGATCAAACTGCTCATCGGCGTGATGGAGGCGGGCTTGAAGACGATCGCGTTGCCCATCGCGAGCGCCGGGCCGATCTTCAGCATGCCGAGGAAGAGCGGGAAGTTCCATGGTGCAATGCCGCCGACCACGCCGTAGGGCTCCCAGAGCGAGAAGTCCACCTGGCTCGCGTTCGGGATGTTAATGGTACTGCCGACGGCGGCATCGGTCATCGAGGCGTACCAGCGGAGGTAGTTGACCGCCGCGGGCACGTCAATGGCGGTGGATTCAGTGATCGGCTTGCCCACATCGAGCGTCTCAAGTTTCGCGAACTCCGCCGCCCGTGCTTCTATGTGATCCGCGGCTCCGGAGAGTATCGCCGACCGCTCCGCGGAGGTCATTGCGCCCCAGTCGCCATCGTAGGCCTGCTGCGCGGCCTCACATGCTCGCCGCACGTCCTCGGCCCCGCCCTGAGCAACCGTGGCGACGGCCTGTCCGTTGGCGGGATTTGTGCTCTGATATGTGGCCCCGTCGGCCGCGTCAGCGAATGCGCCGTTGATAAATAGCCGGATTTTCCGCATGATCTTCCTCCCGTGCAGGTGTTGAGCGAAGGTCACACTGTTTTGCGGATACTTTCCGCACTTGCGCGCGAGGACCTGCGCAGTCAGCGCAGGCAAATCCGACCGTGCGGCGAAGATGTCAACAGCAGTCACCATCGCATGAGGAGACGCGTGTGCATCCGCTTCTGCAACTTGACGAACAACTGACTGTGTGGATCAACCAGCATCATCATCCGGTGCTGGATGTGATACTCGGCGGCGTCTCGCATCTGGGTGATGGCGCTGTCGCATGGCTGACGATTGCGGTGGCGATGCTCATCTTCGGGCGCCGGCGGGAGAGGATCGTGGCGCTGGTCTTCGTGGTCGGGCTGATGGCCACCGAGTTCCTCGCAATGCCGTATCTGCGCGAGTTCTGGCCGCGGCATCGCCCCTTTGTCTACATGGAGGACATCCGCGTCCTCGGACCACGCTGGGATCGCCTGGCCTTCCCCTCAGCCCACGCATACCTGTGGGGGCAGGCGACGCTGCTCTTCGCGGTCGTCTACCCCCGCTTCAAGTGGCCGCTGATCGTCCTGTTGCTGCTGACGCTCTACTCGCGACCGTACGTGGGCAACCACCATGTGCTGGATGTAGTCGGCGGCGTGGTGCTCGGTCTGGCCGTCGGTGTAGTTGAGCTGCTGGTGGCGTGGAAGGCGGGCGTGTTCGAGCCGATGCCTCCCGGTCCGGCACTCGCCGAGATGGATGAGGCCGAGACAGGCGATCAGACGCCCGCTCCCTCGGACTGATCGCGCTGCTATCCCTCCGGCACTACCAGCACCGAATAGATGAAGACCTCAGGTACGCGGTAGATCGCGGCGCCGCCAGCGACCTCCGACTCGATCGCCTGCTCGGGAGCATCCGGCGATAGCAGCCGCGCCACCGGGGCCGGGCCGTCCATCCGCAGCCGCACCTCTAACTCCCGCGCCGGGCGCACCTGCAGCCGGCCGATGAAGTCCTCGGGCTTCGCCACCGCCGCCTCATCGGCCGCAGGACCGATGCGCACGAGGTACTCGCCCGTCTGCAGGCCGCCATCCGGCGACAGGTCCTCCGCGCTCCAGGTAGCCCCCTCATCCTCCGACCACCACGAACGTCCGGTGGTGGCGTTGGTGTCGATCTGTAGCTGGAACCAGTCCGCATGCGAATTCGGCGCGCCGGTCGCCCTGAAGATGATCTCGTTGCGCTCGGCCAGCAGGCCCGCCGGGATCGGAACCTGGTGCCAGCGCGCTGCGGTGAGGTTGGTACCGCGGAAGGTGGCGATCTCCTGCCCGTTGAGCGAGATGACCATCGAGAACGCGTCGGTGGTACTGCCGAGGGAGTTGCCGAAGAAGCGCACAACCGGCTCCGCGATCGCGCCCGTGTCAGGCACAAGCACGACTTTCCGAGCGCGAGAGGTGGTGCTGACGAAGGGCGTGCGCGCCTCCGGTTGTCCGTCATCATCGCGCACGTCCGTAGAGGCCGGCAGTTCATAGGCGAAGTCGGAGTTCACGAGGTGGATGGAGCGCGCTGAGCCGTCGGAGCTGCGCAGGACGTTCGCAAATACCCGCGGGGACTCGGTGGTGACGCGGCAGTCGAGCGTCCCCGCGAGGCCCTCCAGCATACCGGCAAGGTCCTCCGCCGGTATCTCCGCCGGGGCGCTATC
>JAAYJW010000364.1 GCA_012522765.1 candidate division WS1 bacterium
CCTGCGCGCGCCGACTCCATCGGCGGCGGGCGAGCTTGCCGTTCCGGATGTGCGCGACCTGGAGGTAATGATCGAGCGCCTCGGGCGGCGAGCCTGTGCGGCGCTTGAGGGCCGGCTGGCGCTTGGCCTATCGCGGCTGGGAGCAGTCTGCCGCCGCCCGGCGATTGCCCGGCCGATGACGATCGTCGAGCAGCGCTGGCAACGGCTGGATGACGCCGGCCTGCGAGTTGTGCGGGCGATGACGACAGTGGAACAGCGCCGGCAGCGGCTGGATGATGCGGGCCTGCGGGTAATGCGGGCCATGGACGTCTCGGTCGAGCGGCTGCGGGAGCGTCTTGGGCGCACGGAAGTGACGCTGCGGACACAAGACCGCCGGTTGCGAGCAAGAATGCTGGGATTTGGTGAGCGGCGAAGGCGCATTGGGGACGCTGATCGCAGGGTGCGAACTGCGCTGAAGCATCGGCGGGAGCGTCTGCGAGATCGCTTCGACAGGGCCTATCGGACTGCTCCTAAGCGTCTGCTGAACACCACATCATTGTGGGGGAAGATCGAGCCGCTCACGCGAAGAGTTGTTCAATCAGCGCAACGGGTCACCGACAGACAGGCGGCCGCGCTTGGGTCATTGGTTCTATCGCAGCGCAGTGTGGATACGCGAAAACTGCATTTGGAGATCCGGAGTCTCTCACAACGTGCGGGGGCCGCAGTCGAACGGGGCCAGGGGCGCCGTCGGGGACATGTTGACCGAGCATATGCCTCTGTTCGCGCGCTAGACCCTCACGCAGTGGTCCGACGGGGCTACGCGATCATCCGATCCGGTGCGAGTGGGCGGCTGGTGCGCAGCATTGAGCAGACTGCGACCGGCGACGCCCTGGACATCGAAGTGAGTGACGGGAGCATTGCTGCAACAGTGGTTGACACGCACAGTGGGGAGGCAGAAGCGTGAGTAACGAAGAGCAGCTAGTCGAGGACCTGCCTTTCGAGGCCGCACTCAGTGAACTGGAGCAGATCGTTGAGGAGCTTGAGAGCGGCCAGGTGGAACTGGACAGGATGCTCGAGCGTTTCGAACGGGCGATGGAGTTGCGGAAGCATTGTGCCTCACTGCTTGCTGCTGCCGAAAAGAAGATCGAGCAGCTCGTAAGCGATGAGGGCGACACTGAGACTTTTGAGCCGAATGCGGCCCCGGACCCGATCGCGAAGCAGAACTCGGGCGACGTGGACTGGGCCGCGGAAGACGAGGAAGACCCGTTTGGCGACAAATAGACGATCACGCAGCACGCCTAACAGGGCACTGCTGTCCGAGGCGGAAGCGAAGATAGAGCAGCTCGTTGATGAGGAGGGCGCGACGGAGCCCTTCGCCGGTGGAGATAGTAATGCCGATCAGGCTTGAGGACATACAATCGCCGAAGGATCTCAAGGGCCGCAGCGTCGCCGAACTCGAGGCGCTGGCGGAGCAGCTTCGTACGCGGATAATCGAGACGGTCTCCGAGACCGGCGGTCATCTCGCCTCCAACCTCGGCGTCGTTGAGCTTACGCTGGCGCTGCACACGGTGCTCAATAGCCCCGAGGACAAGATTGTCTGGGACGTCAGCCACCAGTGCTACACGCACAAACTCCTCACCGGCCGGCAGGACACGTTCGGCCAACTGC
>JAAYJW010000365.1 GCA_012522765.1 candidate division WS1 bacterium
AAACGACAAACGACCGGGCGGGAACGTAATCCCGCGCCCTCCAAACGGCTGGGCAACGACTGACGGCAGGTTCCGCCCTCGGAAATCCCCTCGCGCCGCCGCCGGCTTACCGCTTTAGCGACGCAACCACCGCCTGATCGTCGACGGGTGGTTCCTCGAAGAGCCGCACGCCGAACAGAACGTTCAGCACTACGATGGCGGGCCATAGCAGCATCATCGTCAGGCAACAGCCGCAGCACCGCACGCGCATGCCTCGCGGTCTCATACCCCTCACTCCTCCAGGCGCATAGCCAAACGACCGGGTCCCCATGACCTCAGTCAGCTATTCGCCCCACGCGGCGCCGATTCCCCTGCCGCGACAGCAGTGCGTTGCAGGAGAATCTCCCTGCGCCCGCTAATCTCTCGCGCGCATATCCAGCGAGGAGGCCGTGCCATGACAGACGCGCCCGAACAGCTTGAGCGCATCCACCGCCGAGTGCGGCGCTGCACGAAGTGCCGCCTGCACGAGACGCGGCAGCACGCAGTGCCGGGCGAGGGCCCGGCGGATGCGCGCTGCATGTTCATCGGCGAAGCGCCGGGGGCGCGGGAGGACGAGGTGGGGAGCCCGTTCGTGGGACTGTCGGGGCGCTTTCTCGATGAGGCGCTGGCGGAGGCGGGGATAGACCGAAGCGCGATCTACATAACTTCGGTGGTCAAGTGCCGGCCACCGGGCAACCGCAACCCGCGCCCCGATGAGTTTGGCACCTGCATCCCCGCGTGGCTGCGCGCGCAGATCGAGATCATCAACCCGGAGATCATCGTGATCCTCGGCGGCGTGGCCTTCGGCGCGCTGTTTGAGGAGCGCGCGAAGCTTGCGGACGTGCGCGGGCAGGTGCGCGAGCGCGACGGCCGCCGCTGGCTGATCACCTACCACCCGGCCTCGGCGATGCGCTTCCCCACCTCACGCGCGGGCTTCGAGCAGGACCTCCGCACCCTGGCGGGGCTGCTGGGGGAGTGACGACCCTCCCTCTGAAGATAGCATTCGCGCGCTTTCTACTGCGGCACCGCCTGCCGCTGTTGTCAGGAGGGGCCGCCGCGCGCCAGACGCGTAAGCGTCTGCGCGCGGTCAGCTCACCGTGAGCGCCAGCGAACGGGGGGCTGAGGTTCCACCCCGGCCCACGCATCCCGAAGAAGTTCCGCCTCCCCATGTTCGGACGACAAACAGCATGGGCCGGGGTGGAACCTCCCGCTTCGCGGGACCCTCTCCAGTCCCGCCCTCCGGCGGGACTGGATCGGGCGGCCCCTCCTACGGCAACCTGCTGCCCCTATCCGTGGCATACGTGATGTCATCCCCGCAGAAGGTATCCTTCCCGCCGCGGCGAAGCGACCGCCAACGTTCACGCATCAACAGGAGGGTCTATCAGATATGACACCCATCAAGCAGTCCGTCTGCTGGGGCGTTGTCGCCTCAGCCGGAGAGCCCGCAGACGTCGCTAAGAAGGTCAAGGAGATCGGCTACTCGTCCATCGAGATGTCGCCGCCCGAGGTCTTCCCGGTCATCAAGGACGCCGGCCTCGACATCGCCATCTTCGTCGGCCACAAGTCCCTCGCCGACGGCCTCAACAAGCGCGAGAACCACGAGCGCATCTACGATGAACTGATGGCAAGCTTCGAGCTCGCCGAGCAGTACGATGTCCCGAGCCTGCTGTGCCTCTCGGGCAACCGCTACGAGGGCGTCAGCGACCTGCAGGGCGCCGAGATCTGCGCGGAGATCCTCTCCCGCGTCGCCCCCACCGCCGAGGAGAAGGGCGTCAACCTTTGCATGGAGCTTCTCAACTCGCGCGTCAACCACCCCGGCTACATGGCCGACAGCACCGAGTGGGGCGTGCACGTGTGCAAGATGGTGGACAGCCCCCGCGTGGCGCTGCTCTATGACATCTACCACATGCAGATCATGGAGGGCGACCTGATCCGCACAATCCAGAACAACATCGACTACTTCAAGCACTTCCACACCGCCGGCAACCCCGGCCGCCACGACATGGATGACCAGCAGGAGATCTACTACCCGGCGGTCGCCCGCGCCATCGCGGAACTCGACTACGACGGCTACGTCGGCCACGAGTTCGGCCCCAAGGGCGATGACCGGATCGCCGCTGCGCAGGCCGCGTTCGATACGTGGAATGTAGCGTAACGCCAGCAACGAAAGCAACGACAGCAACAAAGGCAACGACAGCTACGGCGGACGGCCAGCGACGGTCGTCCGCCGTTTCGACGTCTGCGGGTGAGGCTGCCATAGCCGGTGTCACGCGCCCGGTGGAGGGGCCGCACGAGGGCGGGTTGCGAAGCAAGCTGCACGAGGTCGGCCCGCTGCGGTCGTTCGAGTCGCGGTAGATCCAACCACAAGTGGGCCGACCTCGCCTGCAGATGCTTCGCATCTTATAGCTCGTGCGGCCCCTCCCACGGCAATGTCGTTCACGATTTGTGAGTAAGCCTGCCGTGAAGGTTCGGCGCTCCCGGCGAGGAACCAGTCTCACGTCCTGTCCCGGTGGATGCACTGGCGCCTCCTGGTGAGGTGTTGATCCGGGGAAGCTCCTAACAGGCAGGTGAGGCAACCATGCGCATGCGCAACCTGGTCGCAGTCGCAACCGTCATCGCCATTGCCGCCATTCCGACCCTCGCTCAACCGGCGAATAACCTGCTCGCCAACCCCGACTTCGAGACCCTCCGCCCCATCACCGTGGAGGATGGCGGTCTCTGGCACGGCTGGACCATCGCCGGAGAGCCGACCGTTCCCGCCGAATGGTCCTTCAATACCCGCTACGTCGGCAGCATGGAAGTGCGCCGGGATGATCCGCACTCGGGCGCATACTACCTCCGTGTCGCGGCCCCCGAGGGCGACTCAAGCCACGTCTACCAGATCCGCGAGGACTTCGAGGTCGGGCAGTGGTACCGCATCTCGGCGCATATCCGTGGCGGCGCGGCCGGTA
>JAAYJW010000366.1 GCA_012522765.1 candidate division WS1 bacterium
ACCTCGCGGCCTGCGCCCATGTGCCGGTCGAGATATCCCCGCCCGCGGCAGAGGCTGGTGCGTGTCAACCGGAAGTCGTCAGCGTTTGGGTCGGCCAAGCCAGGGGCGAGATCAACGCTCCGCGCGCCGAAGCCCATGGCCTGCCACTGCGCAAGGTCGGCGATTGCCTGCTCCGCGACAGCCGCGACAGTGCCGTCGCCGATGTTGTTGTGATCGAACCAGCCATCCTCCGGCAGGCCCGACGAAAGCTCAATGCACGGCTCTCCGCCGCGGATGATGTTGCCGACTATCCACAGCGCGGGCGTCTCACCGGACGCGCGCACACCGACGCCGTTGCCCACGATGGTGCTCTGCATGACCCTGACATCGCGGGAGCCGTCAACCTGCACACCCGCGGCCGCATTGGCGAAGACCTCGCACTCAGCGATCGTGACTTCGGCTGATCCCGCGATCGCGGCGCCCGCTGAGGTGGCTCCCGTCAGCCTCAAACCCTCTACTTTGACGCCCGTGCAGTCGGAAATGTTGAGCGCGATTTTGCCCCCGGCGCGCAAGGTGACGCTGCCTTTTTCCCGCGCGCGAATGAGGGTAGGCGCTTCTTCGGCCTGCAGCCCCTGCAGCGACAGAGTCTCGGTGTACTCGCCCGGCAGCAGATAGAGCGTCTGCCCGGCCTGCAGCCGTTCGCCCGCAGCCTGCAGCGTGCGCCACGCCCGCGCAACACTGGTTCCGGCATTGTTGTCGTCGCCATCAGGTCCCACGAAGAAGACCTCATCGCGGTAGGGGAATGCCCCCGGGGTCTCTCCGCCGACTCCGGCGCCGACATGCGGCGAGTTCGACTGCAGCCGCAGGTCGTGCCACTGCGGGGCGACGAAGCCCATCGCCTCCTCGTCCTCAGGCGCGTACTCGAGGTTCAGCCGTCGCTCGGTGGCCGACCCGGACTGGCTGGCGGCGCCGGTGTTGTGCGCAAAGACGGAGGCACTGGGAATCAACCCGGTGCCATCAACCTGGTGCGCGACGTTGCGCTCAAAGAGCACGGGCAGGTCGGGCTTGATGTTGGGCGCGCCTCCATCGGCAAAACGCAGGAGACGCTCGGTCTGTTCGCGGTCAGAAAACGCGCCCTTGATGTGTACGCCGATGTGGCAGTTCCAGGCGATGTTCCCGCGCATAACGTTGCCGTAGTGGCCGCCGTAGAAGCGGATGCCGTGCTGGCGGGTATCATGCACCACGTTGTTCTCCAGCAGGCACTCCGCCACGTAGCTCATGATGCCGATGTTGCCCTGCTCGCGGTTGAAGCGATCCGCGCAGGCCCACGCTTCGCAGTCGCTGATCTCGCTGCGCAGTGCCTCATAGATGAAGATGCCGCGGCGGCAGTGGTGAGTGATGCAGTTGCGGATCGCGCAGTAGTCGGCGTTGTGCATGAAGATGCCGTAGGTGTTGTAGTCGCGGACAACGAAGCCGTCGATCACAAGCCCCACCCGGCGCGGCTCGTGGTCCCAGTCATTCACCGTGGTCTTCGAGGCGATGCCGTAGTCGAGCACGCAAGCATCCACTATGTGATGCTCCATCCAGCTGTCGTCCGACGGATGGACGTAGATCAGCCCCGCCTCGGGGTCGGTGCAAAACGTGCCCGCGTTCTTCTGCACAAGGCGCAGGTTCGCCATCTCCGTGTATTCGGTGCCGCTGTCCTTCTCGTAAACGAGGTAGCACGGGCGGTCGAGTTCGGTGACGAAGACCTGCGGGCGGTCCTCAACCGGCCGCCAGTCGGTGAGCCTGACGCTGCCGACAAGCTCCGTCCGGCCCGGAATGAGCGCTTTGATCGTGATCGGCTGATCGGGGGTGCCGCTCTTCTCAACGAAGACTTCCTCGTGGTAGATGCCGGGGCCGACGATGAGCGTATCGCCCGGCCCCTGCAGCGCCTCGACGCCGCGGTTGATGGTGCGGAACGCAGTCGCAAGCGAAGTGCCGGGAGCGGTATCGTCGCCCTCGATGGCGACGTACCAGGTGTCCGCGTGGGCGAGACAGGCCGCTGTCAGCATGAACAGAACGCACAGAGGAGCGATGATCCGCATCGTGATCGGCTCTCCCGGTGACAGAGAATCGTGGACCGATGTTATTTCGCTTACTGCTCTACCGCGGCCTTCTGTACATAAAGCGGCCCCGACAGCAGTGTAGTCGGGGCCGCGAGGCTGCATCAGGTCTAGTAGAGTCGGTTCAGTTGCTCCTTAAAGAGCGCGCGCCGCAGCGCGTAGTCCACTTCATCCGCCAGCGTCCGCTGGTCGGTAGCGTAAGCCTCAGCGTCCTCTGGATAGATCGTAAGTATCGGCCGGTTCTGCATGCCAATGACGGGATTGCCGCCCACTTCGGTCTGCTGGAGTTGGAATGCGCGCATACCGTCTTCGAGCGCGCCCGTGAGGCGACAGACGATCTTCTCGGCCCGCGCCATCGCCGTCTCATGATCGGGTCCGGCGGCCAGCACCTTGAAGATCTCCACCTCCCACAGGACGACGCGAACGTAGGGCTCGCCCTCCTCAGGCTCGTGCAACTCCGCGGTCGGGCGCTCCCAGTCGGTGGTCGCGCGCCGGTTGATCTCGACGCCTGACCGGTTCAGGTAGTCGCTCAGGTCGCGCACCCGGTCCGGGGCTTCAGGGTGAGTCTGCAGGAACCCAAGCTGCAACTGCGGCTTACGACGGTACTCGGCCGCGAGGCGCTCCATGAAAGTGAGCATCCCGACCGGATCGTAGGACGTGGCGAGCAGATAATCCACCGCGTGCTGATCGGCGGCCGTCTCCATCTTGATGGAGTAACCGCCAAGCACACCCCGGCGGACATACTCGCCGGCGACCATCACGGTCGAGACCACGTCAGAGGGCGCGCCGAGCAGGATTGAGGCGATCAGCGCCGCCACGCTGCCGGTGAACAGCTTCTCATTGCGCTTCGCCTGCTCCAGCGCATCGTAGGTGCAGTTGTGCGCGATCTCGTGCGCCAGGACTCCCGCGAGTTCGTGATCGGAGCCGACTTCCTCGAGCAGGCCCTTCGTGACGAAGATGATCCCGCCGGGGAGGCTGAAGGCGTTCACGATGTCGGTGTCGAGCAGGCGCACATCGTAATCGATCTCCGGGCGCGTGCTCGCCGCTGCGATCTCCGCGACCATTGCGTCAACCTTCGCCTGCGCCTCTTCATCTTCGTAGCGGGTGTACTCCGCCTCGACCTGTGCGGCGGCCTCGCGCCCGACACTCTCCTCATACTCAGGCGAGAAGGGCGGATCGGAGGCGACAGCATAGCCCGGGGCGCCGATCAGCGCCACGAACAGGGTCAACAGAATTATCGGCATAGTCCCTCTCATACAGTTCCACTGACGAACGAAGCCGCTCCGCTGTTCCGGTGCCGCTTCGCATCCGCCCGCTTATTTTCGCACACTCTACTTTTGCAGCGTGATGTCGAGCATGACACTCTCGCCGGCGGCGATACTCTGGCCGGCGTATTTCGCGCTCTTGAAGCCCGGAGCCGTCGCGAGCACAGTGTAGGAGCCTGGCGGGAACCACTGCAGTTCATAGACGCCCGCCGGATTCTCCGGCTGAGTAGCGCCCACCGGCGCATTCCCCTTCAGCAGCACCAGCGTCGCATTCGGGATCGGCTGACCACCCGCCGCGCGTACGAAGCCGACGATGCGCCCGAGGCGCTTGTAGTCATCGGAGCTATGCCTGCGCATCTCGACGCGCACGGAGGCGTTTCCCTGCGCATCGAACGAGATTGCGGCCGATTCGCAGAAGTAGGGCGTCTTCGATACCACCCAGCGGTTGGCTCCAGCCGGGACAGTGTCTGACCATGTGCCCTGGTTGGAGGTCTTGGCCGTCTTGGAGACCGACTCGCCGCTCATCACCACAACAAGCGCCTTCGACAGTGGCCCGCCGGTCGCCTTATCCACGACCGTGATTGAGAATGTAGCGGCGTGGGCCATCCCCGCCGTCAGAGCAAGCACGACGATCACAGTCAAAATGCTGCATTTCCTGTTCATACGGCTCATCCTCCGGTCAATCAAAAACCCGGCCCGTCCGGCCGTGCCCTCACGATGCTACAGTACGTTCCGGATCAGGCTCAAGCACCATTGTCTCTCCGCGTGATAGTATCTGATCGCGGCCCTGCCAGTCCACGGTGACGTTGCCCTCGATGACCGCGACTCGCGCGAGGGCTCCGTTCACGTTCGTGCGCACCGAAAAGACCGAGCCGGCGCCGCTGAAGCGTCCCCACGGGGTGCTGATGGTGAAAGGTTCGCGAGCATCAGTCAGGTCTGCCTTAAGGTCGCCCTTGTAGAGGTCAATCTCGTCATGACCGATGCGGACCACGGCTTCGTCGCTGAACTCCACTCTGGCGCCGACCGCGAACTCCATCTCTATCTTCTCACCCGAGAGCCCCCACGCCACTGATTCTTCCTCAAGCGCCACTCCGGTATGCCCCGGATAGGCGACCGTGGCGTTCGGCGCGAAGACGTGGATCGCGTCGCCGCCGCTTGTTACCACGGCGGGCGCTGCCTCAACTGGCGAGCCGCGCAGCGCCGGTCGTGATGCCAGCAGGCCGATGACAAGCAGCACTGCCGCCGCGGCCGGCAGCCAGACGTTCCACGCCACACGCGGGCGGCGGGTCTGCGCAAGCCGGCTGCGGATCGCCTCAACCGGCGGCTCCGGTGTCGCCACGGCGACGAGGCCCTCACGGAGCGCGTCGGCGAGCCGTCCCAGCTCCTCATACTCCCGGCGGCAGGGTACGCACTCCTGAAGATGCTGCTCCAGCAGGCGCGCATCCTCCTCCGGCAGCTCACCATCAAGCGCGAGATGGATCAGCCGCCTCGGGTGTTCGCAATTGTTGTTGTAAGCCATTTCATCTCTCATGATCGTTCATCAGCATCTCTTTTAGCTGTTCACGCCCCCGGTGCAGCCGCACACGCGCGGCGCCGGGGCTGATCCCCAGGGCTTCAGCGACTTCAGCCACCGAGGCCTCGTGCAGATAGAACAGGGTCAACGGCAGCCTGTACGTTTCGTTCAGCTCTGCCAGTGCCGCAACAGCGTCGGTCGCAAGCTGCGATACTTCCGGCGGCTCGGGAGCGGCCGGTTCGCGGAAGTCATCCTCCAGCGAACTCTGCCGCTGGGCGTGCCGTGAGCGGCGCCGCAGGGCCTGTAGACAGACCTTCGCGGCCACACCCCGCAGCCACGGCGCAAAAGCGCGCTCTGTGTCGTAGCGAGGCAGACTCTGATAGGTGCGAACAAAGGTCTCCTGCACCGCATCCTCCGCATCGGATCGATCGCAGAGCATGGCCCAGCAGAGCCGGAAGATCGAGGCGTGGTGGCGCTCGATCAGGGTGTCGAATGCTTCCGAATTGCCTCCGCGCGCGAGAATTGCGAGACGGCGATCAGTCACGTCCGCACTGTCGCCGAAGCTGTCGCGCTGCAGAGCGTCGGGCCCGGCCATGCGACACCCTCCAATGGTGATTGCCTCGTTTAAGGTATAATGTTACAGCGCAGTGGGACTCAGTGTCTCCCCCCTGCACCGGCGGCGGTCAGACGTCGAAGACTACCTCTACCTGAAGGCCCCTGGCGGTCCTTGCGATCTCGAGCCCGTGGTAAGTCACAGCTTTGATCTGCTGCTGAATCTGCACACCCTCGTGCGGTTGAGCTACCACCCCAACAAGGCAGACGGCCCGTCGTTCCCCGAGGTTCTGCACCGCCACGGAGACCGGAATCAGGCCACTTAGCTCCGGGAGCAGCAGAATCTCCCTCAAACAGTCAATCAGCAGGTCCTCAGCCCCATCGCCCTCGCCGATGATCTGGATGAACTGCCCTGGCTCGGGAAGCGGCTCGTACATCATCTCGATCATGCCGCGCGCCGCCTGCTCTATCAAGCCCCGCAGGTCCGGCGCCCAGGCGCGGATGGCCACGTCCGCGGTATGCGGCAGGTTCTCGTAGCCCGCCTCCTCCATCACGCTCCACCTCTCGCCCGATCCCCGTGAACACCGCCGTCACAACCTCATTTCCGCGGGTCTGGTGCAATACCTGCCACTCGCCCGCCCCGTCCGCAGCCACTCTTTGCGCTCGTTGACTTTCTCCCCATCATGACCTATCCTGTAGCCTGCTGGCGGGGGTGGCACGGTGCGGTATCTTCAGCAAAAGGAAGAGCGTCTTGACCGGAAACCACTGCGTCTGGCTCCTGCTATCGTTGTGCCTCATCATCAGTCTCGCCGGCTGCACTATGATCGGCCTGGCAGGGAATCAGCCCGCCGCGGCGCCGATCGAAGAGGGAGTGGCCGGTGGGGACCCCGTGCCGCCGCCACCGCCGCCACCGCGCAGCTTCAGCATGGTGGTAGTAGGCGACGTGATGCTCGACCGGACCGTCGGGCAGCGGATCAAGACCAATGGCGCGGAAAGCATCTTCGCGAAAGTACGCGATGAGTTGCGGTCGGCGGACATCACCTTTGCCAACCTCGAGAGCCCCCTGTCCACCACCGGGGCACATGCACCGAAGAGCTGCATATTCCGCGCCGACCCGGCGGCCGTGGATGTGCTTGTTGACGGCGGTATAGACGTCGTGGCGCTGTCGAACAACCACTGCCTCGATCCGGGGACCGCGGGCATGCTCCAGACGCTCGATCATCTCGAAAGCGCGGGCGTGGCCTACTGCGGCGCGCACAAAGAGCGCGAGCGCTCGTGGGAGCCCGCGCTCTTCGAGGTTGACGGGCTTACGCTCGGCTTCGTCGCCTGCACCGATCTGAGCTTCGAGCACGGAAGCTGGTGCAAGGTGGATCGCGAGCGGGTGGAGTTCGCCCGGCACATAGCCGCCGCGGATGAGAAGTGCGACCTGCTGTTTGTCTCGATACACTGGGGCAACGAGTATCAGGATGTGCCCACGGAACGGCAGCAGGAGACAGCTAAAGCCGCCATCGAGGCGGGCGCCGATCTCATCATCGGCCA
>JAAYJW010000367.1 GCA_012522765.1 candidate division WS1 bacterium
AGCCCCAGCAGCTCGCTGATGTTACGCCACGCGATCTTCTCCCACGCCTGGTCGGAGATGACGCCGCGCAGGGAGCGGAAGTAGTCGGGCATCGGCGGCTGATACTCGGCAGAGGAGATGTCGGTGCCGAAGAGCAGGCGGTCCGCGAACTGCTCGAGGAACTGGTTGCCGAAGTCGGGGTCGCGACTGATGGCGTTATGCCCGGAGCCGGCGGAGAGGTCGCCCCAGAGGTTGTCATAGCGCTCGAACAACTCAACGAGCCGCCCCGGTGTCACGGGGCCCTTTGGATAGCCGCCGCGCGTCTCCCCGGTCACTTCGCCGATCTCGGACCAGAACGCCTGCGAGTGGCCGAGGATGCTCAGGTCCGGGAACTCGCGCAGGGTCTTCTCCAGCCGCGGCAGGCCGATGTCGTCGTAAATGCCGTAGCCGGCGTCGGGGTTGGTGGCGATGTGGATGGTCATCGGCAGCCGGTGATCGGCGATGTGGCGGAAGAGGTTCCAGTATTTCGGGTGGTCGAAGGGCAGGTTACCGGTGACCTCACCGACGCCCCTGCAGCCCATCTCGACGTAGACGCTCAGGAAGCGGCCGAAGTCGGTCTCAGGGCTGTTGGAGCCTGCGCGGGGGTCGAGGTTGCAGAACGGGATGAGGCGGTCGGGCCACTGAGCGACGATCTCGACGATGTCCTCGGGCGGAGAGTAGCGGTTGCGGCACTCGGGGCTGACCATCGGGAGCACCACGGCCATATCAATGCCGAGATCATCGAGGCGGCCGACGAGCTGCTCGCCGGTGGGGCAGGTAGAGCCTCCGGCGCGGGTGACGGTGGGGCTGCGCAGCGCGTGCGTGTGGCAGTCAATGAGCATCTCCGGGCACCTCATTTGTGGGCTGGCGATTGTAACGCGCGAGTCTTCGACGCGGGGGCGGGCATCACTTCCACACCGCGCAGCAATTCATCAGCCGCGGTGCGGCCACAGGCCGGTCTGGATCGCGCGGCGATACTCAGCCCACCCGCTGGGGGAGGCGCTGGTGCAGTTTGTGCAATGGACGCTGATGTCGGGGATATGCTCCCTGATCCGCGCCTCAAGCTCCAGCGCCTGGATCTCGTCGCCCTCCTGCAGGTGCAGCGCCCTGAGAATCGTGCGATCCCAGCCACGCAGCTTATCGTTCTGCCCGCGCGCGTCCTCACAGCGCCCGCAGCCGTCCGGCCGCCGGAGGGGGCACACCTCGCAAACATCATCGAGGTTCGTGACCACCTTTACCATCATGTTCGGGTCCTGCTGCAGCATCTCCAGCAGGCGCGGGATGGCGTTGTCTACGCCGAAGAACTCGGCGGCTGTCGCTTTCCCCGACCCGTAGAAGCAGTAGGTGCAGACGAGGTGGTGTCCTCTGATCTCCATCAGGCGTGCCCTCTTTCTTGCTGCATTCAGTGCGCACGGGCATTTCCTCGTGGGTGGGATAATGACTTCCCTTGCTGATCCAACTCCTTGCTGCAGACGCTCCGCTCTTGCGCAGGAGGTGGCGGGCGATGCGGAAGGAAGTTCACAGTTGCGCGCATTATCTGCCGCGCTTGGGAGCTGAAGCGCCAGAGGGTGGGGAAGACCAATGAAGCACCGGGCGAAGACGCTGTGCGGCGTAACGATCGTGCTGGTACTGGCAGCCTGCTGCGACGCTGCCGTCGCTCAGGGGGCGTTGCGCCCCCCGCGTGTCCCCCCGACTCACGCCGAGGTGGTCGCCCTGATGCGCGAAGTGGCGCACCGCGATGGCTCGACCGAGGCGCTGCTGGCCGCGGGCAGATACGCGCTTGAAACCGATCCGGAGGGGGCGCTGGAGGACCTGCGCGCCGCCGCGGCAGCAAGGCGATCGCGGTCACCGGTGAGCCACTGGAGCACCACACGTTACATCGCCACTGCGCTGGTCGAGGCGGGCGCCGAGGACGAGGCGCGCGCGATCGTGGAGCGCGATCTGCTGGCAACGCTGGACGGTTCCGCGGAGGCGGCGCAATCTGTGCGCGAAACGACCCAGGCGGAGTATCTCGCCGAGATGGCGGAGTTCCTCTGGCCCGGCAACACTCCCCTGGTGCGGCGCGTCGCCGATGAGTTGAGCGCGGCGCTGGAGGCAACAGGCAGACCCGAGGGCGTCTCCGCTGCCAGACATGCGAAGATCCAGGCTCAATGGCTGCGGGTGCTCGCTCTGCTGGAGCCCGAGCGGGCGTGGAAGCTTGCGGTTGACGGCGCGCCGGAGAACTGGCAGGCACCGGGCCCACTGCTGCGCAACATCGGCCGCGGCGGGCCCTCGAACCCGGCAGAGATCCTCGACGAAGTCGCCAGGCGAGGCGTGGAGCCCGCCGGCTCCGTGGGGGCTCGTGAGGGCATCTCTCTGCTTGCGGCCGCGCTCATGCGCAGCGCCCCCGAGCAGGCCGTCGCGAGGATGGCGGCACGGCGGTGGGACGACATTCGAGTGCCGCCGTTCGACCCGCAGCCCATCGCCGCCGCGGCGGTTGAGGTGGGCATCGACCGGCTGCCCGCGCAGGCGGGGTATGACGCCCTCTACGCCGGGTTCACAGACGCGGTCGCCGGGATAGACCCCGACGCCGCTCTCGCGCTGAAGGACAGGATCTCCGCGCCTGACCAGCGGGCGCGCGCTCTCGCGGCGGTGGTTTCGGCGATCGCGGATGCGGACACGTTCCAGGCGTGGGAGCTGGCGCTTGAGATCGTTCAGATGTGGGAGCCGACGCCCGAGGCGTACAGCCAGGCGCTGGTGCGAGCGGGGGATTCGCTGGCGAAGCATGGCGGCGACATCATGGGAGTGATCATCGGCCGGATACTCGGCCACCGGGCCGCTGCGCCGATCTGGTGGCGCTGGCGGCAGTCCCACCCCGAACAGGCTGAGGAGTGGGTGGCGCGCCGGGCTGAGGACGAGCGGTCTCGGCTGCTGGCGCATGCCCTCGCCCGCGCCACCCGTGACGGCGAGGTCGCGACTGCGCTGGAGTTCGCGGATCGCGCACTGGCTTCGGCTACGCCGGCGCCGGATGTCGTCACGCTGGTGATGAAGGCGCTCGCGCCCCTGGCGCCTCCTCGTGCGCGGGAGGCCTGGAAACGCCGGGAGGGGCCGCCTCTGTCCGGCTGGGATCTGAACCAGTACCTCGACGCTCTGACGGACCTCGCCTACACATTCGAGCTTCGCTGGCGGGGGAGCGCTGGCCCGGAAATTGCTGAGATCGAGCGCCTCGTTGCAGACGCGGACATGGACGACAGGCGCATGACGCTTGTGCGCGGGAGGCTCGCCCTGCTCTACGCCCTCGCGGATCCCTCGCGCGTGGAGTCGACGGCGACACCGCTGCTGGGGTTGCTTGACCTGGATCGGCGCGAGCGTGTCCGGGGGACGAATGTCACTCCTGCCGCCGCACACGCAGTAGCGGCGCTGATGGCGGTAGACCGGGAGGCCGCGCAGGCGGCGCTCGAGGCCCACGAGGCGATCATGGCTGAGGATGACTTCCAACGCGAACTGATCGCCGAACTGGCGCTCCTGGACCCTGAAGCCGCAGTGGCTCTGCTCCCGGTACACCTCGGCAGCGGGCGCATTGACTTCGCGATAGTGCGCGCGGAGAGTGTGAGGCGCCGGGCGCATCCGGAGATGATGCGCCGCCTTGCGGAGCAGATGCTGGCCGATGATGGCAGGGCAGCCCTGCGGGAGGCGCTGACACCTGCGGTCCGGATCTCCCCCGAAGCCCTTGAAGAGGCATACCGCGCTGACGGCTTCCGCGGGCTGCTCAACACTCTTCAGGTGGCGGCTGCCGAGACAGAGAGGATGCGCCGAAACGCCGAGAGACAACATGGCGGGGCAATCGCCGGCATAGTCGAGTACCTGCTTTACAGCAAGCGGGAGGACCTGGTGCCGGTCGCACGCGGGTTCGTCGATTGTATCACTCGCCCCACGGAAGCCGAAGCGTTGCTTACGAGGCTTCCCGACAAATCCCTGTCGTCTCTTCCGGACACGGCTATCGAGCGCCTCCTGGTCAGGCTGTTCAACTACGGAGTGAGCGACCTCGATCCGCGCGCTGTGAGGGCACTGACTGCCGAGCTGGCCTCGCGCGACTGGAAGAGGGGCATGGACGTGCTCTCCGAGCTTCCGCCTCTGCAGCAGATTAACGCGCTGGCTGCGGTGCGCACCGTGCCTGCCGCGGAGGCGGAGGGTGACGCTACCGGCCCGGCGGCCGGACCGCGCTACCGAAGGTGACCCGCCAATGGCGTCCAGGGAAGCCGATGAGCCACCGGGTGGGGGAGGAGTCCCTCCCCGCCGGGCGAAGAGGCAGTCGCGCATCAGCCAGAGGAACAAGCAACTCCTTGCGCCGTGCGCCCGGGGAGGGGAACCACGATGCTCCGCCACGCTGTGCCCGTATGCTTCATGCTGCTGGTCTGCTGCATCGCTGTTACGTTCGCCGAGGAGCCGACCACCGAGCAGGTGATAGCGGCCGCACGAGTGGCCGCCATGGAAGCTCAAGACCGAAACGCTATGCTCAGGCTCGCCGAGATCGCACTTGCCACCGACCCGGCTCAAGCCCTGAGCGACCTGCAGGAAGCCGCACAGATGCCGGGCCCGTCGCGTAACGCGCAGGTTGACGGCTCCAGCACCATCCAACTCGCCCGAGGACTCACGGCCCTTGGCGACGAGGAGACCGCAGTGAGGGTGCTGCGTGCTGAGTTGCGGTCGCTGATCGCGGGCGACGTCCCCGGGCAGGTCCATGAGATCGCGACACTCGCAACACGCATCTCACGGCTTGCCGGGGCGATCAGCGCCACGGACGTGGAGTTGGCCGGCAGCGCCCTGCATAAGGTCGAGGCAGACATGCTCCCGCGGGTCAACGATGACTACTTCCGGCAGAGCATAGTCACGGAGCTTGCGGCGGCGAGAGCGCGCAGCGCGCCCGATGAGGCGAGCCTTCTGTTCGCGCGGGAGTGCCCCGGTCGGCCCATCGCAGCTTCTTTGCTGCTGAGCATCATCGAGACGGATCCCGATGCGGTGATGATCCACCTGCCGGCGATCGCGTCCCATCAGGTCGCCATCGGCGACGGGCACGACGCGCGCGAGGTGCAGTTCGCGCTGGTCGGCGCCCTCATGCGCCAGGATATGAACCGCGCCATGCTCCTTGCCCGCCAGTTCGGCATCGCCAACTTCGTGGAGTTCGATTTCCGGCTGACGCGGCACATCGCCCGCGCGCTGGGGGAAGTTGGCATTGAGAGCCTGCCTGCTGACGCCGGGACGTCTCCGCTGCTTCGAGGCGCTGCAACAGGGCTCGCGCGCGTGAATCCGGCGATGGCGCTGGAGTTGGCGAGGCGAATCGAGCCAGAGGGCCTGCAGGCGCCCGTCTACGCGCAGATCGCGGCCTGTGCGGCGGATGATGCGCCCGAGATAGCCCGTGAGGCGGCCTGCCGGGCACTGGCAACGTCTGAGATGCGCGACCCGAGCGCCTCCTTCGGGCCGGCTGCAGCGGCGCTGGCTCCGGTGGATGTCGCGCTCGCCGCCGAGTTGATGCGCAAGATCGAGCGCTTCTCGCACTTCGCGCCCGCCTTCGATGCCCTCTTCAGGCACGACCCGGCAGCCGCCGAGGCCCTGATCGCCGACCTCTCGCCGGAGCACCAGCTGATGGCTTTCGCCTCGATGGTGGCGCTCGCGGAGAACCTCGGCGAGGACAGGAGGCGGGAGATCATCGAGCAGGCGCTTGATATGCCTGCCGCATCCGCCGGTGGCGCGGCGGCGTGCAGGATCATTGCTGAAGTAGCCAGGTTCGATCCGGATCGCGCAAGGCAGGAGTGGCAGTCGCTGAACTACCTCGACGTTACCACCGCTGAGGCGCAGGTGGTTGCAGACCGGCTCGGTGTACTGGTCGCGGTGGCAGAGGCCTTCGAGGAGCGTGAGCGCGGCAGTTCGGAGCTTGAGGTGGATGTTATCCGTGACACGGTGCTCGCTGCTCCGCCGGGGGCGGAGTGGGCACCGCTCTTCATTGCGAGACTGGCCGGGATTTACGCCAACTATGACGGCCCGGCCGCGAAGGCTGCCGCCGAACAGGTGCTGGCCGATCTCGCCAACTCGGCTAGCTGGCGCAAGTCCGAGGCGGAGGCAGCGGCAGCGGCGCTCGCGGCGCTCTCGCGTGTGGATATGCGCGGCACCAGGGCAGTGATCGAGGGTAGCAATGACCTCAATAGGCCGGAGCAACTGGGGGCGATCGTCACGGAGATCGCGCGCAGGCGCCCGGAGTTCGCGTGTCAGATGGTCTCCGATCTCGTGCCGCCGGGTGGGATCGACGTAATGCTCCGCCACACACTCAGTGTGGTGGGGGCGGAGGAAGATGAGGCTGTGGGTGCGGAGTTGATAAGCTCGTGGATGGCTGCCCCGACCTTCAGGGAGCCCAACAGCCACGGCTTCCTCATGACCGGCGCCCTGAACAGCGCTCGCGACCCGATCATCGACCTCCTGCCGCAACGCCTGGACACGATCGATGACCCGAGGATGATCGCGAACATTCTTGAGCACACCGCCGCTTCCTCGATGGTCTTCGCGACCGACAGGCTGCTGGGCTACCTGCTGCAGCGGCTGGAGGGGGCGGAGCCGAGGCATACGCGGCGGGCGCTTGTACCGCTCTCCGCGGCGGTGGCGGAGCGGCGCTGGGAGGATGGGGCGGCGATGATCGAGGCACTGCCCGTGAGTGACCGCCCGACCGCCCTGCTGCTGGTCCTGAGGATGCGCGAGCATCGGCGCGATGTGCTTCAGGCACGCAGGGTGATCGCTGCAGCGCAGGAGGGATAGTGGAGCGAATCTCCCGGTGGAGGGACATCAGCTGGCCAGCGGCCGGAGTACTTATCTGAGGGTGTTCTGTGCGTCGGCAAGCGTCGCTGGCAGCACGATGTCCGCCGCCGCGCGCGGCTTCGACGCGGGGGCACGGAGGACTCCCGCGGATAGCACGGAAAAGTCCGTCAGATGATCTCCACGCCGCCGCCGGGTCCGACTCGCGCGGCGGTATGAGAGTGGCCGTTAGCAGGGGGCTCGATCATGACACGGAGCATCATCGCACTGGCCGCACTCCTCGCTGTGTACCCCGGTTTCGCCGAACCGCCGACTATGGCGCAGATACTCAACGCCGCCCGCGAGGCGGCCGCTCAGTCGCAGTCGCAGCAGATCTGGCTGGAACTGGCGCAGGTGGCCGAGAAGCATGAGCCGGAGATGGCGCTCTCCGACTACCGGGCCGCCGCGGACGCCCCGCCCACTGCCGGTCGGGACGCTCGGATAGTGTGGTCACACGAGAGACGGATTGTGGAGGCCCTGCTCCGCCTCGGCGACCAGGAACGGGCACGAACGATCCTCCGCGGCACGCTGACCACCACCCTGGCCGATCCGCCGCCTCAGTACGGCTCTGACGACTGGTATTCGGCGCGGATGAAGATCATCTCGGAGGCGTCGGGCATGCTCTACCCCGATGATGAAACGCTTTTGCGGGCGGCGTTGGAGAAGAGCGCGGAGTGGTTGGAACAGATCAAGAGCGACAGCTACCGCATCAAAGCGCTCGACAGCCACCTCGCGCTCATGGCGCTCTTCGAGCCTGAGGCGGCCTTCAACCGGGCAACGCAAAGCGACGGCATGCCCCCCGGCGCGCTCTTCGCACTGCATCTGCTTCGGAGCGATCCCGAGCTGTTCGTGGAACACCTCGACGAGCTCACAGACCGCGCCAGGGTCCGATCTGACGGTGGTCTGGATGGTGATACGCTGAAGGTGCATCTCGTGGCGGTGATGCTGCTTCGCGATCCTGAGCGCGCGATGGACCTTGCGGTGAGGCTGGACCTCGCACACCTGCCGCATCGTCTCCCGACGCCGACTCTGCAGCCGCTGGTGGAGGCAGTATCAGCCGTCGGAGTTGGTGCGCTGCCGATGGCGCCGGAGTATGACGTTGTCTACCGGCGCCTGTGCAGCGATCTTGCGCCTGTAGACGGGCCCGGGGCGCTCGAGTTGGCGAGGTCGCTGGTAGACCCGGAACTGGCCGCGCTGGCACTCGCGAGTGTGACGTGGTCGCTCGCAGAATCCAGTCCCGAGACGGCAACGGCGGCGGCGCAGGAGATCGTGGCGCTGTTCGATCGCGTCGGAAAGCTCGAGCCGAACGCGTTGGAGAGCGCGGCACACGCACTCAGCAAACTGAACCCGGACGTAATGCCCGAGTTGTTCGCGCGGATGAACCCCTACTGGATAGCCAGTTCCTTCGGCGGCTGGTGGCGCTGGCACCCGGATGCGGCGGATGCCGCGTTGGCGACGTACACAGGTGTGCGTCGCAACTATGCCCTCACAGGCGCCGTGGACACAAATCACGAGAGCCTCGGGGTTGAGCGAAGCCGGGCGATGCTTGAGGAGGTCATTGTCACCGGGCGGCATCTGTCGGACATCTACCTCGCCCGCTCACTGATGCTGGCCGCGGCGGAGTTCGACCCAGGCCTCGGGCGCCAGGTCTGGGAGGGACTGCCGGAGGTCTCCGACTTCGCCAGCAAGAACGTGCGCGACCGTCTCGACGGGATTCTCGCGGTGGGGCTTGCTCTGGAGCGGCGCGAGCCGGGAGCCGGAGGGGCTGAGGCGGCCGAGATCGAACGCATTCTGTCGGCAGCCCCCGTGGATGCGCCATGGATCCCGGCCTACCGTGGCGGTGCAGCGCTGATCTACGCATCCTCTGACCCCATCCGTGCCGCGGAGGTGGCCGAGCAGGCCCTCACGGAGGCGGGAAGCTCGTCGAGCAGCTACGCCCGGAGCGCGCGCAGCAGAGCGATTGAGGCCCTGGCGCGGGTGGATCTCGAGCGCGCGCGGCAGTTCCTGCGGGAGCGCAAGGAGCTGCGGGATGACGACATGGCGATGCGGACGATCCTCGCGAACGTCGCGCTACGCGACCCGCGCACGGGCTGGGAGATGCTCCACGAACTTTATGAGGAGCATGAGCAGGGCTTCAGCGCGCAAGAGGTTCTCACGTGGGTCGCGGCGGAGGGGGACCCGGACTCTGCGCGGGAGTTCATCAACTGCTGGCTGGAGGCGACGGAGCACCCTGCGGAGGCCATGCGTTGGGTGGTGTCTGGCGTATTGCACTCGGGGCGAGTGGAGGTCATCGAGGCCCTGCCGGACCACTTCGACCAGGTGCCCGACAACGCAGAACTGGCTCGCGTACTCGGCAGCTACTGCGTCACGTTGATCGTGCACGCCCCCGATGCTCTGCTGGTCGATCTGCAGGAGCGCTTCTCCGAGCTTCCGCCTGAGGTCCCCGCGACCGTCACGATGGCGATTGCGGCGGCGACGTGGGAGCGAAGGCCGGATGAGGGGCGTAGTCTGCTGGAGGCGCTGTCACCCG
>JAAYJW010000368.1 GCA_012522765.1 candidate division WS1 bacterium
ATCACGAGGCCCCCGCCGCAGAGCCCGTAGCCGGCATAGCCGCCCGCCACTATCCAACGCTCCGTCGGGTCAGCCACGCATGCCCGCGGCCGACAGAAGTCCTGCTTGTACTGCGCGATCGCCACGGGATTAGGCGCATCTCCTGTGTCGGGGCTCCACGGAAGCGAAGGATCATAGCGGTAGAAATGACCGCCTCCGTAGGCGCCCGCGTAGAGCGCATCACCCGCCGCTGCCATCGCGCAGAAGTTTCCGCCACCTACCTGCGGCACCGCGCCGAGGTCCGTCAACTCACCGGCGGCGGGATCGTAGCGCACGAGGTGCATGGGGTGTGAGGTGGACGCGTAGATGCTGCCATCGGGGCCGAGGGCGAGAGACGTGATGTTCGCGCCTCCGGACTCGTAGTCGAACTCCACCCGGCGCGGCTCGCCTTCAGGCGGCGTGATGGTGATATACCGGTCCGGCAGCGTCAGGCGCACCCGCGTTCCATCCGGCAGCGTCGCGTCTCGCTGCCCCCAGCCGATCGAGCCCGTAGGCGCGGCGGGAGGCAACTGATCGGCCGCGATTACCTCAGCCTTGCCCTCATGCAGCCGCCACCAGGTCCCGCCAACATGTCCGTAGACCTGCCCATCGCTGCCGAGGCGGACGATTCCGCTGCCAACCGCGCGCAGGTCCTCGGTCGGAATCTGCACCCGTTCGCCAGTCTGCGGGTTCATCGCGACGACATTCTGCCGCGCGGTGCCGATCCCGGCGTAGATCCAGCCGGCATCATCGGCCGCCATGGTGTTGACGTAGTGCTCGGCCTCGTCAAGCTGCCCGTGGTCGCGCATCTGCTGCGTGGCAGGGTCGTAGCTGACGAGGCGGCAGTTGGGATACGTGCCGGCAAAGATCAGGCCGCCGGGGCCATCAATAACCGCCGATCCGGTGACGCACGCCTCGCTCGGTGCCGGAGTGCCGTGGAAGAGCCACTGTTTCGCGGCCGGGTCGAACTCGAGCAGCACCTTCCCTGCGAAGGTGTAGAAGCGCCCGTTGGCGCTCATCAGCGACGCGAAGGGGTCGGAGTTCGGCACGCCCTCGGGGTAGTAGAACTGCTCGACGGAGCCGGTCATCGGGTCGATGAGAAGGATCCAGCCGCGAGGGCTGCGGTCCGTGCTGAGCGCGATGAGCAGAGGCTGGCCAGTGGCATCCTGCGCCACGACAAGTCCGCGGCTTTCCGCCACCGGAGCCCCTACACCATGATCTACGAAGCCGGCGTCCTGAGTGTGCGCGGCAACGGCGATAGTAGTGAGCCCGACCATCAGCATGAGCTTCATGGCGACTCCTCCCGACGTTGGTTGGGTGCGGCTTCCCCATGAAGATGACGCAGTCCTCCCCTCCGCGCAAGGAGCCGCCGCTCGTCGTAACGAACTGTCCACTGTCCGACGATGCACTTCCCGGGAGGCCGTGCCATGCCTCGCAACAATGAAGGCGCGCGAGTGGTTGACGCGACAATCACCTTCGAGGACTACCCGATGCGCTCGCCGCTGGTGCTCACCGGCGGTACCATCGAGGAGGCGACCGAGGCGCGCTGCACGGTCACCATCGAGGATCAGAGCGGCAAGACCGCCACCGGCAGCGGCACCGTCTTCCTCAGCGCCATCTGGGCATGGCCGAAGTCGGAACTCGGCTTCCTGACGCGCGTAGACGCCATGCAGCAGATGTGCATCGAGATCAGCGACCGCATGCCCGTGTGGTGCGCCGATCTGCGCCATCCCCTCGAGCACGGGATGGAACTGCACGAGCGCGTTGACGGCCTCAGCATCCCCGTCGGCCTGCGGCTGTTCATCACCGAACGCATCCCCACGCTCGCGGCGCTGGTCTGCTGGTCGCCCTTTGACCAGGCGCTGCACGACGCATACGGGCGACTGCTGGGCATCTCCAGCTACGATGCCCTCGGGCGCGACTTCCTTCCGCACGACCTCTCGCGCTGGCTGGGTGAGGTGGGGGAGGGCCGCTATCTCGACGAGTTCATCTACCGCAGAGACCGCGAAGAACTCGACGCGTGGCTTGTCATCGGCATCAACGACACGCTGCGCGAGGCCGACGCGCGGGACCTCGGCGATGACCTGCCGTCGTCGGTGGAGGGCTGGATCGCCCGTTGCGGCTACCGCTGCTTCAAGCTGAAGACGAAGGGCGCCGACCCTCAGGCCGAGGCCGAGTGGGTCGCGGAGGTGTACCGCGAGGTCGTGTCAATCCGTGCGAGCCTGGGGCTGACGGGGCCGGTGCGTTACGAGGTGGACGCCAACGAAGGCGCCGAGGGCCCGTGGGTAGTGACGGAGTTCCTCGATGCACTACAGGCGGCCGATCCTCAGGCGTACGAGGCGCTTGACTACCTCGAACAGCCGACTGAGCGGGATATTGCGGCGAATCGCTGGGACATGGCGCCGATTGCGCGGCGGAAACCAGTGCTGGCGGATGAGGGCGTGACGAGCCTCGACGAGCTTCGCCTGGCGACGGAGCTGGGCTGGAGCGGGCCCGCGCTGAAGACCTGCAAAGGTCATTCGCTGGCGCTGCTGGAGATTGCGTGGTGCGAACTGACGGGACGGCCCTATGCGCTGCAGGACCTCACGAACCCGAACATTGGGGCGGTGCATGCGGCCGGCCTTGCGGCGCACTGCAGCACCTGCAACGGGGTCGAACTGAACGTGATGCAGTTCATCCCTGCGTCATCGACACGCGAGGCCGAGCGCTTCCCCGGAATCTTCGAGGTGCGCGATGGCGTTCATCGTGTGGATGGCCTGAGCGGGATTGGGCTGGGCTACTAAGCGTCAGCGCCTCTTCCTGCCGCGCGTGAAGAGCAGCACGCCGAGGGCGAGGATGATGCCGATGAAGAGGAGGATGTTCGGCAGGCGGTCGCCGGGAATGCCGGGGCCGCCGTTGGCGGCTGTGGCGTACCAGATGAGTCCCGCGCCGATGGCGCATGCCGCCCCGAGCGCGCAGAGCCAGATGAAGATCCACTGAAATGCTGAGGCCGCGGCTTCCCAGTCGAAGACTCCCGCCCGTGCCCCGCGGCGGGTGTCGGGGGTATCTCCAAGGCGCATTTCGAAGTGATCCGCAAGATCATCGAAGACGCGATCAAGCTCCCCCTCAAGCTCGCCCTCGCGGATCATGGTGATGAAGAACGGACTGAAGATGTTAGGGTAGCGGCTGAATGAGGTCGCCAGCGTGTGCCCGTTCTCAACATCCTGCTGGACCTGGTCGAGCACCTCGCGCAGCAACGCATTCGTGGTCTGCGCGCGCAGGGTCTCGAGGATCTCAAGTATGTTGATGTCCGCCTTGGTCAGCGTGGCGAACTGCCGGCATACCGCCGCAAGGTCGGCGTTTGTGACGCTGGACTTCTCATCGGCCATCAGATCATCACCCCCGGCAGTTTCGCGCCACCTCCGGCGATACCTCCCCGCCGGTTGTGTATTCCCGCGGTCCCCCCCGATCGTCGTTGTCTCCGGCGCTTTGCGCCGTTCCTCGCGAGGGCGCAGGGGCCACAATCCACGCCCTCCGGGCGGGACAGGCGACAACGGCTTCCCGGCAGCCTTACGCAACAACGTGAACGGCTTCCGACAAACTTACGCTTTTCATGTGCCATCCCGCCCCTGGGCGGGACCCGTGGGCCGTTGCCGTCTGACGCTCCGAGGGGAGGGGCAGCCGTTCGCCGAGCGACAACCGGCGCCCGGCAGCACGCGAGAGGGAAGTTGAAACCGGACCGGCCACCTTCTCAGGAGCGACCGGTCCGGATGAAGTGCGTCATTGCGTTGCAGGTTCGCGTCAGCGCCAGCGCAGAACCGGCACCTCCGCCTGTTCCACGATGTCCGGCCATGCCTCGCCCATGAAGAAGCCCGTGAGGGCGCCCTTCTGTGCGCCGCCCACCGCGATCAGGTCCGGCTGCCACTCGCGCGCCGCATCGAAGATGATGGAGGGCGCGTCTCCTTCGACGAGAGCTATGTCGGCGTCAACGCCACGGGTGCCCACAAGGGCGGCGGCGTACTGCGCACCCTCGGCCAGCGACGATTCGGTCATTGCTCCGGTTACGATGCGGACCTCCCAGTCGCCGATGCAGGCGAGATCGGCCACCCATTCGACTGCGTGACCGGCTGCGGGGCTCCCGTCGTAGCCGATGAGCACCCGCTTAATCGGCCGGTACCTCTCCCGCGTGATAAGAACCGGCTTGATGCACGAGCGGGTGATACGTCGCGCGGTATCGCCTAGAAGCTGAACGTGCTTCTCTCGCTGCCCCTTGGCGCCGATCACCAGCATATCTACCGCCTGCGCCTCCTCGGGCAGTATCTCGGACGGGTTGCCCGACAGCATGCGGGGCACGAATTCCACATCAGCCACGGCACAGGCTTCATTGCAGTTGTCCAGAGCCTCTGTGAACCAGCCCGAGGCGGTTCGCGGCATCTGCTCGCGGCCCTGCATCTCTTCCACGGTATGCTCGTCGCGCTCGAGTTCCCCCTCGAAGTCGCCGTAGACGGCCGCCGCGCCCACCACACCGGCCTGTGCAAGGTCCGCTATCTCGATGGCATACTGCACCGCCACATCGCTGTAAGCGGAGCCATCAACCCCAACCATGATCGCTTTCATCTGCCACTGCTCCTTTCAGATCCTTGCGTAGGTACCCTTCCGATTCACCGTCTGCGGGCGATTTCCTGCTGATGATGATGGTCAGAAGCCGCGCTGTCAGCACCCGGCCTCAGTCCTCCGGCACCATGAGCTGCACCCGCGCCCGAGGATACATCGTGGGCACGTCGAGATCCTCGTAGCGAAGACGGGTGAATCCGCCGCGCTGGATCGTGGGGAGCGTGCCCTTCACTCTCGCGCCGCAGTTCTCGCTCGCAATCCCGTCGGCGGTGATGCTGACAGGTCCGTACCAGATCTGACCCTCCTGATTGAAGCGGTAGAGGAAGACCTGCTGGAGCATCTTTGCGCCCTCGGGGACGGTGAAATCACGCGCGATTTCGCGCCATTCGGGCCGGAACTGATTCGTCAGCCCGCCGATGTCCTCCGTGGAACCGTCCTCCATCACAAAGCGCAGAATCACGTGGCTCTGAGCGCCGCCATCGGCCTTGCCGCCTACGCTGACATGAAGCGACTGCCCCGGCGTCACCTCCCGGTTCACCGGCACCTTCACCACCAGGTAGCCGTCGCTGATCGGAGCGAAGCCGCTCGGATCGTTGGCATCGGCGCGCGCCTCTCCGGCGTCCTCCACCAGCGGCAGAGTGACAAGCTCACTGTCGCCATCGGGCCGCAGGATCAGTCGCTGGCCGAAGCTGACCACGCCCTCGTAGGTGATGCTGACGCGCCCGTCGGAGATTGCCGGGTTGGTGACCTGGTCGCGAACCGGCTCGATCACGATCTCCGGCTGAACGGGGCCGCTCAGGCGGAATCCCGGCTCAATCCACTCAGTCCCGGATACACCGATCTCCCGCGGCTCCGCCAGTGGGATCGCGGTGTCCTCAGCCAGTGTCACCTCCGTAGCGCCGCCCTCGGCGGCCGCCGCATGCAGGCCGAACTCGCCATCAAGATCGCCATCCCACTCTTGGCCGACGCTCACCCACCAGTCCGCCAGCCTCAGTTCCCGCGGCTGGAGGTCGCCGATCGAGAGATTGGGCGGCGCGGAGCGGTCGGTGTCAATGCTGAAGCCCTCCGGCAGCGAGAGCGTGATGGTGCAGTCCCGTGCGGTAGCCTCAGCCGGGTCGAGGAACCACGATGGCTCCATCCCATTCTCCACGATCGTTGACAGGTGCATGAAGCCGCCCGGCTGTGCGCCCTCAAGCGGCAGGTCGGTGTGCAGTTGCAAGCGAGGCGCCGAGCGGACTACGTCCATCCCTACGTCCTGCGCGGCAAGAATCTGCCGCTGATGCAGGGTCTTCGACACGCCCTTTATGTTCTGCTCCGTCTTGCCTGCGAACTGCGGGTCATCGTTCCACGCGTTCTTGAGCGAGCAATCGCCGGGGCAGTAAAGGAAGTAGCCCATGTTCTGCGGCATCCGCTCGGTCGAGAGCGCGATTGACTCGTCCCAACTGCAGAGGCGCATGCCGCCGGGGTGTGAAAGCTGGCCGAAGAAGAGCCAGTTGTTCTCCCGCGCCATCTTCGTAAACTCCCCCCAGATCTTCGCGTTGTTGGGGTAGGCGAAGAAGCCCTCGCAGAGGCCCGGTTGTATGACCTGCTCGAAGCGGATCGGCACAAGCCCCTTCTGCGTCAGCGGCGTGCCCTCGGCGACACGGTCCAGCGAAGGGCTACCGACAGCCTGGTAGTACCAGATCAGCGCGCCGTCGGAGGCCTCTTTCATGACCCGGTGGATCTCATTGATCGCCTCAGCCCACTTCTCACCCCACCAGGCGGCGGTCTCCTCGTCCCACACAAGCGGCTTACCGCGTTCCGCCTCGATCTCAGTCCGGAAGCGCTCCATGTCCCAGCTTACCTCGCCCTTGCTCATCGGGCGGCCGGAGAAGTGCCCCGGTAGCTCCTCGAGGAAGGTCAGGCCGACGATGTTCTCCGGCTTCGAGATGTTGTCGGCGATGACGTCATACTGCCGGTGAATCTCCTCATCCACCTCGCGCCTGACGTCCGCGTCGTAGAGGTAATGCAGGAAGGTAGCCTGGTAGCGGTTCTCCGGGCAGTCGCCCTTGCCCATGATCGGCCACAGGCGCAGGACGATCTTCAGGTCGGGGTTGATCTGCAGCAGGCGGTCAATGGCCGCCGCGGTCTCCTCAGTGGCGCCTATGTTGCCGAAACAGACGTAGACCCAGTCGTAACGCGCGACATCAAGGTCGGTGAAGCCGGCCATGCCGCCAAGGTAGGCGCCGACGCCCAGTTCCCAGTAGCGATCCTGCTGGGCGGACACCGGCAGCACGAACGCGATCGAGAGGATCAGAATCAGGCTGACGCAGATGGTCGCTCGACTCATGGGTTGCCCTCCTCCTCACACTTGAGCAGCCAGGTGGTGGTCGCATGGATTGCAGCGATGCGCGGCAGCATAAGCTCCGGCGGCAGACCGCGCTCGCCCGGGACTTCAAGGTTGAAGATGCCCTCGTAGTCGAGGTCGCGCAGTGCGCCAATGCCCGCTTTCCAGTCAATCGTGCCGCGCGGGGGAGCGAGGTGCTGGTCGCGCGTCCCATCGTTGTCCTGTATGTGCGTGGCGATCAGGCGCCTGCCACACTGGCGGATGGATTCGGCCATGTCCAGCCCCTGCACATTGCCATGACCGACATCGAGGCAGATGCCCATGTTCGGCGCGCCTACCGCGTCGATCAGTTCGTGCAGTTCCGGGATGGTCGAGCCGTAAGTTCGCTGCCCCAGCGCTCCACGCGCCGCGCGTTCGCGGTCGCACATGTTCTCCACCGCCAGCGCAAAGCCGCGTTCAGCGGCGAAGCCCGCCAGTCGTGAGAAGCCCTCGATGCGCCGGGCGCGTTCCGCGCGCTCTTCCTCCAGCGTGGCCGGCCTGTCGCCGCCGGGATGGATTACACCCACCTCAACGCCCATCCGGGCGCAGAGGTCAATGTGCCGCTCGAAGGTGGCGAGATCGCGTTCCCGGACCTCATCATCAGCGGCCGCCACGTTGCCGCCAAGCAGCAAGTGAGCCTGCGACATAAAGAGGCCGAGTTCCTCGACCACCTCGCGCACTTCGTTAGCCGCGGCCTCCGGATCATCGGCCTGCTCGACGTTGACGAGGTGCTCCGTTGAAAACTCGAGCGCGGGCCAGCCGAGATCGGCGAGTGCTCGGATCGCATCAACCGGCTTCAGTTCGACAAGAATGCTCGTCCACATGGACAACAGCATGATCGTGTAGCCTCCCTCAGCGACTGAGCAACCAGCGCGTCGTCTCGATGATGCTTCGCATCCTCAGAAGCTGCGCCTCCAACGAATGTCCCCGCATCGGCGTTACCTCGAGGTTGAAGATGCCATCCCAGCCGATCTCCCGCAGCCCGGCGATGCCGCCCTTCCAGTCGATCTTGCCCCGCGTGGGCTCATTGTGCTGGTCGTGCAGGCCGTCGTTGTCGTGGGCGTGCGTCGCGATCAGCCTCTCCCCGCACTGGCGAAACGCCTCGCCCAGCGGCAGCCCGGTCAGGTTCGTGTGCCCTGTGTCGAGGCAAATGCCGAAGTTATCCGTATCCACCGCATCGAGGACCGAGTGAAGCTCAGCGATGCTCGCGCCGAAGCGCCTGCGGCCCACCGCCGAGGTCTCTCCCTCGTGCGGGTCGTAAGTGTTCTCAATCGCGATCCAGCAGTCGTAGCGGGCCGCGATCTCGCAGGCGCGGGCAAAGCTTTCGACGCGCACCCGCTCCACCTCGCGGTACTCCGCCATCGTCGCCGGAAGACCACCGACCGGATGCAGCACGCCGATAGTTGCCCCGGCCAGTGCTGCAAGTTCGATCTCCCGCTCCATACGGGCGAAATCGGCCTCGCGCTTTTGTTCATCCAGCGAGCCCATCTCCGCCACGCTCAGGTGGACCTGCGGCATCTTCAGGCCGAGGTCCCGCGCAAGGTCACCCGCAGCCTCGGCGGCCGCTTCGGGATTCTCCGCCTCCGCGAACTGGCGCAGGTGTATCAGCGACCACTCGCCACCACCGAAGCCGAGGTCGGCCATGTGACGCAGTGTTTCGTGAAGTGGTGTGTCGAGGATCAGGTGACTGGTGGCTCCGATGTACATCAACTTACCTCCCGGTGCTTCCGCGCGACGGGCATATGCGTCAGGTCAGGCTCGCAACAGCACGCACAGGAGTGTGCGTGCCACGGAACGGTGCCGGCTTCCGAAGCCTCACTTTTGTCATGTGCCACGGGCGCCCTCGCCCGTGGGCCGTTCGCCTCGCCTCTTCGCATCCACACTTGCGAGAGCGGTGAGGCCACGATGACCTCGGCGCGCGCCTCGCGACAGGACCTCAGAGCGCGACCACCGCGGGCACGTCGCCGATGCTAAGGATCGCCTCGGCGATGCGCGTTGCCTCGATGCCCTCGCGAGCGCCGACCTGCGGCTGAGCGCCGGTCTGCACACACTCGACGAAGTGCGCCATCTGCCGGCGGAACCAGTCCGGGCCGGTGTCCTGCTCGAACTCCACCATCTGCGGCCCATCCGCGGTGTTGACCTTCAGTTTGCCCTCGCCTGCGAAGAGTATTGCGCCGCCGGGGCCGAGTATGTCGTGCGCGGCATCGCCCGGAGTCGGCTGCTCCCCACTCGGCAGGCCCCACGACCAGCACATGATAAGCTGGTCGCCCGACTCGAAGTCCACCACGGCGGTGCCGGTGTCCCACGCATCGCTGGCAGCCTTCATTGTGCGCAGGTTGGCGCAGACGCGAGTGGCATCGCCGAAGGTAAAGCGCGCCCAGTCGTAGTTATGCACGGCGCCGTCGATGAACGGCCCGCCGCCCATCTTCGCGCTGAGGAACCACGGTGAACGCGGGCCCGCGCCCGCTGATACTGAGCGCCAGACGACCGGCCTGCCGATCATCCCGCTCTGAATGATCTCCCGCATCTTCAGCCACTCGTTGCAGTAGTGGCGCACGAAGCCAAGCTGCAGCAGCACTCCGTTGGCGTCGCAAGCCGCCGCCATCTGCTCCGCCTCGGCCACCGTCATCGCCATCGGCTTCTCACAGAAGATGTGCTTGCCGGCTTCGGCGGCTGCGGTCACATGCTCCGGATGCAGGCCGGTCGGCGTGCAGACGACAACCGCGTCCACCGCGTCATTGCCCAGCAGTTCCTCGATGCTGGTGGTGCCGCATTCGGTGCCGTAGTCCTCCTGGTGCTTCGCCACGGCCTGCTCGTTCACGTCCATCGCGCAGGCGATGAACGCATCAGGGTGCTCGACCACGTGGGGTGCGTGCGCGCGGTGGATACCGCCGCAGCCGATGAAACCGATGCCGATCTTCGACATGTCAGATGCTCCTCCTGAGTGCGTGTCACTACGCGTCAAGTTGTTCCCGCGCCTGAACGAGCGCCCGGATGTGCTCGGGAGTGGTGCCGCAGCAGCCGCCGATGATCCGCGCCCCGGCCTCAACAAGCTCGCCGAAGTGCGCGGCCGTCTCCTCAGGCGTCTGCGTGAAGATGGTCTTCCCGCCAACGAGTTGGGGCAGGCCGGCGTTGGGCTTCGCCCACAGCGGCAGGTCCGTGGCGCCGTCCATCAGCCTGATGACTTCGACCATGTTCTCAATGCCGTGGCCGCAGTTGCTACCGACGACATCGGCGCCGGCCCCCTGCAGTTCCTCCGCGGCCTGCTCAGGGCGAACGCCCATCATCGTGGCATACCCCTTCGGCCCCTTGTCGAAGGTCATCGAGACCACGACGGGGCCGCTGAAAACGTTCTTCGCGGCCTGCAGCGCCGCCTTCGCTTCCCCGAGGTCGGTCATCGTCTCGATGAGGATGCCATCGGCCCCGCCTGCCTGCAGCGCGGCGATCTGTTCGGCGAAAACCTCGACCATCTCCTCCTCGCTCACCAGCCCCAGCGGCTGCATGAACTCGCCCGTGGGCCCGACGGAGGCGAAGACCAGCGCAGAATCGCCCGCCGCGTCCTTCGAAAGCTCCGCAGCGCGCCGGTTGATCTGCTCGGCGTCATCGGCGAAACCGACCTTCGCCAGCTTGAAGCGACTGCCGCCGAAGGTGTCGGTGAGCACAATCTCCGCCCCGGCGCAGACGTAGGCGTTCGCGACCTCGCGGACGGCATCCGGCTGGATGAGCACCCAGCTCTCCGGCGCCTCGCCCGGCTGCAGCCCGCGCTCGGAAAGCTGCGTGCCCCATGCCCCGTCGGCGATGATCACGCGCCTGTCACTGAGTAGTTGCTTGAATCGGTTCATATCTGATCACTCCGCCTCATCTGTGTGCGTATCTCTCAACCATCGCGGCATACCGCCCGCAGGACATCTTACCCTCCGGACAGCCGCCGAGGCGGATGCACTTGGGCCCCACGCCTCGGAACGCCGCCGGTGCCACCGGCTTCACCGTCTCCAGCATCATCTCCGCCACCCGCCGGATCTCCCACTGCGCGCGCTGGCAGAGCCGTTCGCCGAAGAAATGCTGCAGTTCCCGCGCGTTCATCGTGACGAAGATCTTGCTCTCGCAGGCGTTCGGTAGAACGTAACGCGCATCCTCGTTGCTGCGCTCACCCGTCCTGCCGAGGGCATCGTTGAGCGCGGCGTAACGCGCTGCGATGAGCCGCATCGTTTCCTCGAAGTAGGCCACCGCGTCTGTCTCACCCTCGTCGCTCTGCACCGTCCGCCCCTCAAGCTGCGGGGGGATGACGTAGTCGAAGCTGTCATGCGCTACGTAGCGTTGTGAGCGCTGGGAGTAGCTTGCGATGCGGTGACGCACAAGCTGGTGGGTCAGCACCCGCGAGACGCCCTCAATATAGAAGGTGAACGAGGCGTGCTCCAGCGGGCTATGATGGCCCATCGAGTTGAGCCGCGCCACCAGCGCCTGGGCCTCCTCAGGGCTCTGCGCATCGAGCAGGCCCTCGGTGCTGTGCGCGTAGCAGAGCCTTGCGGCGGCCGCAATGACCTCATCGGGGTGTTCTGTATGCTGCACAAGCTCAACGCGTGGCTCAACTGCGGGCACGAGGTACCTCCGGCCTTCGTCAGGGCGCGGTCATTGCAGAGCGAGTGGGGCATTCGCCCACGAGGGCCTCAGGACCTTCCGCCTGCAGCGGTGGGCGCCGCCATGAGGCACGCCGGTTCGCCGAGCGGACTGACGTCGCTGTTCATGTGGCACGGGCGCCTCGCCCGTGCGTCGTTACGAACACCTCAGCCCCGCCTGATCTCCTCCAGCATCTCCCGCGGGACCATGTTGCCCACGTTGAGGATCGCGTTCGGGTCGAGCGCCAGCTTCGCGCGCCCGATCTCCTCCAGCCCCTCGCGGCCGTACATCAACTCAAGGTAGGGGACTCTCCGCCCGCCGATCGGCAGCGTCTTCTTGCCGACGCCATGCTCGGCTGTGATCGTTCCACCGAGGCCGATGGCGGTCTGCGCGAGGAAGATGTACTGCTCCATCGAAGCATCCTCCTCGGCGGCATCGGCGGGCAGAAAGTCCACGTGCAGATGGTAGTCACCGATGTGGCCGAAGAGGACCGTGGACGAATCCGGGCGACCCGTCACCTGCAGGAAAGCATCATCCGCCTGGTGGTAGGCGTCCATCATCGCGCCGAATGCCTCGGCGGGGACCGCGTAGTCCGTGCAAAGCTTGTCTGTGCCATGCGCGCGCAGCCACGTGTTGACGCTCTCGGGCAGCGCGTGGCGGAAGTCGCGCTGAGCCTCGCGCTCGCGGTCGCTGTCGGCGAACCAGTCATCCAGCGGGTCGCTCTCACTGATGATCTCCGCCAGCGCCTCCACGTGATCGAAGTCGTCGGCGTCAATCTCGGTGAAGATCGCCGCCCTGTGCTCCGGCTTCACATGCGGCTGAGCGGCCATGAAGCGCAACGCGCCGGGATCGTAGAACTCGATGGAGATGATCGGCAGGCCCTCTCGGGCCGCGGCGCGCAGGCGGTCCGCGTGAGCGATGGCCGCCTCTTCGGAGCCGAAGAACGCGGTGTCTGAGAAGAGCGTCGGACGTGGCGTGAGGCGCACCAGCACGGCCGTGATGACCCCGAGCAGGCCCTCCGAGCCGACGAAGAGGTCGATCAGGTCCATCCCATCGGCGGCGAACAGCCCGGCCGCGTTCTTCGTGTCAGGCATGTCGTACGATGGTGCCTGCACCTCATACGCGGTGCCCTCGTCGGAATGGAAGCGCAGAGTGCGGCCGTCCGCGAGCACATCTCCGCGGGACAGGTGCAGCATTTCGCCGCCGGGCAGCACGATCTCCAGCGCCTCGATCCACTCGCGCGTGGCGCCGTGCATGAAGCTGCGCGCGCCGGAGGCATTCTCCGCCACCACGCCGCCCATCATCGCCGACCGCTCTGTCGGCGCGGGCGGGAAGAGCAGGTGCGGCGACAGCAGCGATTCGACGGCGTCAAGGGTGATCGCGGGCGGGCACCACGCCCTGCCCGATGCGCGATCCACCGCGAGCGTGTAGTCAACGCCCTGGTGTTCAGCGCCGATCATCTCAAAGCCCGGACGCGCCTCTATGTGTCGCATCAGTTCCATGGTGACAATCAGCCCGCCATGTGTGGCGACACGTGCTCCGGTGAGACCGGTGCCTCCAGCCGAGACAGTCACAAGGGTGCCCGAAGCGTTGGCCTCACGCA
>JAAYJW010000369.1 GCA_012522765.1 candidate division WS1 bacterium
AGTTCTCGCGCAGCCACTCGCGCCACTTCTCCACGCTACCTGCGCTGAAGTCGTGGTGCTGCCTCAGCGTGACGAACTGCCCGTCATGCCCGCCGGTGACGAAGACCGCGCAGACCGCCTTCCCAAGCGGCGTCCCGTTCAGGTGGTCGATCAGCGCCTCGGTGGCCGCAGAGACATCCTCGCGCCAGACGTCGGAGTTGTAAGAGGGGTACCAGTAGAACTTGTCGCGGCCGCCCTCAAGCTCCTCGAGTGTGTCGCTGAAGCCTCGAACGTTGAAGAAGTCGGTGTAGGCCCGCTGGCCTTCGGCGTTCGTCCAGCACTCCTCCGGGTGCTCGTCGCCCCACGTGGCATACGGATAGGCCCAGACGTCGAGGATGATCCGCGCGTTCGGGTTGCGCCGGAGCGCCGTGCGGATGATCGTCTCCGCTAGGGCGAAGTCATACTCGCCATCGCCCAGCCAAATGCCAGGCTTCGCGGGGATGTTGCCAAGCTGCACCGGCACGGTCATCAGGTCCACGCCGGCGTAGGCGAAGTCCGCGTAATGCGCCTTCTCCCAGCCAGACACCTTGTAGAGCATCGGCGGGACGGGCTCCCCGTCAACCACCATCGTGCTGACGCCGTCGCGCACCTCGATCGCGCCGGTTGCAGGCTCGCGCAGGGCGAGCAGCGCGTCTACCTGCGCATCGCTGAAGCGCTCTACCGGCTCAGGCTTCTCCGACTGCAGGATCTCCTGCTGCGTGGTGAACTGCAGGTCATCGAGCCAGACCGTGCAGGGGTTGCCGTAGAGCACCACGTGCAGGTGGACCTGCCGCGGTTCCTTCGCGCTGAAGCTGGCGGTTCGCTTCTCCCACTCTCCGGCAGGCGCCGGGACGATGAAGCTGTGGCCCGACCAGCCGTAGGAGCGATCGATCGAGTCATACGAGAGGTTGGCGTCCTTCTCCCGAACGCGGAACATCAGCGCGGAGGAGACCGGCGTTTCGTCGGCGTGAAACCAGCCGCGGAAGATGTAGGTCGCGCCTACCTCCGGCGTCACCGGCTCAACTGACCGCAGGACCACATAGCCGCGCCCGTTGGTCTTCGTGAGCTTGAGCGATTGTGCGCCGGAGCGCGCGCGGGAGGCGTCATACTCGAGCGTGCCCTCCGCGCCCTGCTGCAGCACAAGCTCCCAGCCGCTGGCGGTCTCGAATGAGCCGTTGGTGGCGAGATCCGGGGCCTGCTGGGCGTGGAGTGACGTGATGCAAAGAACAAGTGCGGCAAGCACGGCGTGCGTTCGTGTCACGATCATCACCTTCACGATGCGATTCTGCTCTCACCTGTAGGATTGACCCTCGACGGCTCCGCTTCCTCCGTGGAGTGCGGGCCATGCGCAGCAGGGCGCACACATCGAAAGAAGGTCGCTCAGGGGGGCGGGCTTCCCTATGATACTGCAGCGACTACTGGGAGGGGCCGCACGAGCCGCGATCGCCGGTCATCGCGGCGAGGTCGGCCCATTCTCGACCGACCCGTAGAGGGCCGACCTCGTGCAGCTTGCTTAGCAAACTGCCCTCGTGCGGCCCCTCCACCGGCAAACGGCCGCATTCCGAGATGTGGGTGACGGTGAGCCACGCGGCGTGCGACCTCAATTCCTGGAGAAGGGCCGCTCAATTGTGCGGCGAACCTGCTCCACGGCGACACACTGTCTCTGCGGGAGGACAACGTCATGCCCGACCAGCGACCGAACATCATCTTCATCAACACCGATCAGCAGCGCGGTGACTGCCTCAGTTGCGAGGGCCATCCGGTGCTGCTCACGCCAAACATGGACGGCCTGGCAGCCCAGGGCGTTCGCTTCTCGCATTTCTATGCCGGCTCCCCAAGCTGTATCGCGGTGCGTCGCTCGATGCTCTCCGGGCAGCACTGCCAGACGCACGGCATGGTCGGCTACCGGGGGAATGCTGAGTGGGAGGCCCCGCCTACTCTGCCCGGCGTACTGCGCGATGCGGGCTATCAAACGCGCCTGATCGGCCGGTCGATGCACCAGCATCCGCCGCGCAAGCGCTACGGCTTCGAGGAGATGGAGACGCAGTGCCACACCGGCGCGCATGACTACTACGAGTGGCTGGAGCAGGCCGGCCCGCAGGACAGCGGCGGCTGGTTTGGCGGCGGCGTGATGCACAATGACTACACCGCCCATCCGTGGCCGCTCGAGGAGCATCTGCATCACACGAACTGGGTGATGCAGCGCACACTCAAGTTCCTCGAGCGCCGCGACCCGTCCTGCCCCTACTTCCTCACGATCGGCTTCATCGCTCCGCATCCGCCACTGCAGCCGCCGCAGTTCTACTTCGACCGCTATCTGCGCACCGGCGTGCCTGAGCCGTTCATCGGCGACTGGGCGGAACCACCGGAGTTCGGCGGCGGGGGAGAGCATGTCGCTCCACAGCGCGTGAATCTGACGGGCGAGGCGCTGCTGAGCACCCGCGCGGCCTACTACGGCCTCATCAACCACGTTGACGACCAGCTTCGGCGCTTGCTGAACCCGGTCAAGGGCATCGGCCGCGACCTCGACCGCGACACCATCGTGGTCTTCACCAGTGACCACGGCGAGATGCTTGGCGATCACTACCTGTGGCGCAAGTCGCGGGCCTACGAGGGCTGTGCGCGCGTTCCGTTCATCGTGCGCGCGCCCGAGCAGTTCGGCCTGCAGCGTACCACCACCGTGGATGCGCCCTGCACTCACGCGGACATCATGCCGACGCTGCTGGAGATGGCGGGGGTGGATATTCCGGACACGGTGGATGGCCGCTCGCTGCTGCCGCTGATGCGCGGGGAGAGGACCGACTGGCGCGAATACGTGCACATCGAGCATGTGCCGGAGAACATGGGGCTGACGGACGGCTACGAGAAGTTCATATGGGACCCGAAAAACGGCTCGGAGCAGTTCTTCGACCTGCGCGAGGACCCGAACGAGTGCCGCAACCTGATCGCCAGTGACGCGCATGCTGAGCGAATCGCGCTCTGGCGCTCGCGTCTGATCGACGAACTGCGCGACCGCCCGGAGGGCTTGGTGCAGGATGGAAAGCTGGTGGCGGGGAGACCGTGGAACAGCGTGATTCCCGGCAGGGGGAATCTGGTGGAGTAGGGGATTGCGTCGTTGGAGAGGTCGGCACGGGGGCCGACCTCTCCAACGGCAAGGCCGCCTCCCCCTACCGCCCCGTCACTTCCTCCCACGACAGCACGTTGCAGCGCTCCGCCCAGTCCCACCAGCGCTCGCTCAGTTCGTCCACCAGCGACGGGTTCGCGTCCGCGAGGTCGTGCGTCTCCGTGCGGTCGTCGATCATGTCGTAAAGCTCCCACGGCTCCGGATGGCGCCGCACCAGCTTCCACCGGCCCATCCGCACCGCGCAATTCCCCTCGTGCTCCACGAATACCGCCTCGCGATCGAATGACTCGCCCCGTAGCGGCTTCAGCAGCGAGTAGCCCTCCAGCGCCTGCACCGGCTCCCCGTGGCGCTCAGTCGGGTACTCCGCTCCTGCCGCGTCGTAGAACGTTGCCGCAATGTCCGGCAACTGCACCGGGTCGTCGATCAGGTCGCCCCTGCGCTCAAAGCCGCGCGGCCAGTGCACGATCAGCGGCGTCGAGATCCCGCCCTCATGCACCCAGTGCTTGTACAGGCGGAAGGGCGTGTTCGAGAGGTTCGCCCATGGCACTCCGTAGCTCTGATAGGTGTTCTCAGCACCCGGCATCACGTCCGGGCGGTTGCCGAAGATGATCGGTTCACCGCAGCGCGTCAGTGCCGTAGACGACCTCCGATTGCCGTAGGTGGTCGCGATCTCCTCGGCGCAGCCGCCGTTGTCCGCGAGGAAGACGATCAGCGTGTTATCCAGCCGCCCCGTCTCCTCGAGCGCCTGCAGGATGCGCCCGATCCCCTGGTCCATGCGGTCAATCTGCGCCGCGTAGACCTCCATCCGCCGCTGCTCCCACTCGTGATGCGGCGCTTCAGCCCACGGTGGCACAGCCGCATCGCGCGCGCTCAAGTCCCACCGCTCCTCCATCAGCCCCATTGCGCGCATCCGGTCGAGGCGCTCCTCGCGCAGCGCGTCCCAGCCAGAGGCGAACCGGCCCTCATATTTCGCGATGTCCTCCGGCAGCGCGTGCAGCGGCCAGTGCGGTGCCGTGTAGGCGGTGTAGAGGAAGAGCGGCCGGTCGCTCTGCTCGCGGTCGTGCCTGCGCACGAACTCGGCGGCGTGGTCGGAGATCTCGTCGGTGAAGTAGAAGCCCTCGCCGGGGGTCTGGAGGCGCGTGTTGTTGTCATTGAGGAACTTCGGGGCGAAGTAGTTCCCCGCGCCGGTGAGCATCCCCCAGTAGCGATCGAAGCCACGCTGGCAGGGCCACGCATGAACCGGTCCGCGCGGATCCATGTTCCGCGTTACGTGCCACTTGCCGGACATGTACGTGCCGTAGCCAGCCTCGCCGAGCACCTCGGCAATAGTCGCGCAGCGGTCGTTGAGTTCGCCGCGGTAGCCATCGAAGCCCCTGTCGCTGATCATGTGGCCGACGCCGGTCTGGTGTGGGTGCAGGCCGGTGATTAACGACGCGCGGGACGGGCAGCAGCGCGCGGTGTTGTAGGCCTGCGTGAAGCGTGCGCCATCATCGGCGAGGCGATCGAGGTTGGGCGTCTCCACCTCGCCGCCGTAGCAGCCGATGTCGGAGTAGCCCATGTCGTCGTTGAGGATCAGCAGGATGTCTGGGCGGTCGGAATCGGGCATGGCGTCCCCTCCCGGGCAGGCTTTACGTCTGCTGCACTGCCCGGGAATTCGCATGCCCGCGAGCTATGACCTCTTTCGGCGGATGGGCGGGCGCCGGTCAGGTCACCAGCCCCTGGCCCCCGTCGGCGTAGATCTCGGTGCCGGTGACAGCACTCGCCGTCGCGAGGAAGAGCGCTGCCAGCGCGACCTCCTCCGGGTCGAGTTCGTTGTCCTCCTGCAGCGGCATGTCGCCGTAGGGATGCTCGATCGGTCTTTTCAGCTCCTCGGTCGCTCGCGAGGTGTCGCTGTCGCTGAGAGAGGTGGCTGTCTTCCCCGGACAGATCGCGTTGACACGTATACCGTGGACCGAAAGCTCAACTGCCAGCACTTTCGCCAGCGTCACCTGCGCGCCCTTGGAGACCGAGTAGGGCGTGGAGCCGACGTCGGTGAAGGTCCGGTTGCCGCTGGTGGAGGAGGTGACGATGATTGCCCCGCCACGTTCTTTCATGTGCGGCACGGCGTGCTTGATGGTGAGGAATGTGCCTGACAGATTCGTCCGCATGATCTTCTCCCATTCCTCGAGCTTGATCTTGTCGATGGGAGCGTTGATGCCGCCGATGCCGGCATTCGCCCACACCACGTCAAGCTGCCCCCACTCATCGATCGCCGCCTGGATGGCCGCGGCGATCTCTTCTTCGCTGCTCACGTCGCTCTTCTTCGCGATTGCCTCGCCGCCATCGCCCTTGATCTTTTGTACTTGCTCGCTCAGGCTGTCCTCATCAAGGTCCACGAGGCACACACGTGCCCCGCGCTGGGCGAAGAGCTTTGCTCCCGCCGCTCCGATGCCGGAGCCTGCACCGGTGATCAGTACCACCATCTGCTCGAAGTCCATGCCGAGCCTCCCGCACGATCAATATTCACTTCAGCTATCATAGCCGCAGCATGGCCGCGCTGCCATGATGGAACTACCGAACAACCCCGCGCGCAACTCCCTGTTTTTCATCAGAAGAGGCCCGGGACGGATCCTCATTCCGCTGATGGGCCGCGTCGCGGTGGAAATTTGCGGTTTTTCGAACCGCAGAATGGGGGCTTTCTCAGTATGAAAGGCGCTTCCCGTGCCGAACTCTTCTACTTGCGTCTATCTGCTGTTCGCGATCGTTCTGAGGAGCCTCAAAGATGACCGCTGAATGGAAGCGTCCTGACTACGGCACAGCAGGGGAAGCGGAAGGTGGTTTTGACGCCTGGTCGCTCGAGTCACGCACGGCGCTGACGGACACAGGCTCCACCAGCGTGGCGAAGCTTGAGGCTGGTGTGGCAACCATCGAGGCCCGCGTCTCCGACAATTCGACGTGGGTCGTGCTCCGGTGGCCGGAGGACGCTGCGATCGCTATCCGCTGCGGCTACTGGCCGCAGGGCAACCTTGAGCAGCAGGGGAAGATTCGCGCGAAGGACGACGAGGTGGTCCTCAGGCTCAAAGCCCCAAGTGCGAAATTCGAGACTACTGTCAGGGTGCTCGCCGAAGATACGCCGCTGGTACGGCTTACGGTGAAGGTCACGCCATCCGTCCCGCTGCTGCCCGCCTTCTGGCCGCGAGATATCTATCCGCTGGACAAGAAGAATAGCCCGGAGCAGACAACGGGGAATGTGTATGCGGCTCAGCGGGAGTCCGCGGCGGGTTTTCTTTACGCCTTGCTCGAGGAACCCGGCGAGGGAACCTTCCTGTACATGCAGAACCTCACGGCACTCAATGAGTACTGTCACCTCACCAAGACCAACCTGCAGGAGGCGGTGGGCGGCGTCTGGCCCACCATCGGCCTCTCCCTTCCCGCCGCGGCCCCCGGCTCACCTCTGCCTGCCGGTCGGGAGGTCGTGATATCGGACGCATTTGTTGGCCTCACACCGGGGATCTGTGACAATGAAGCGAGGCTTGCAGAGTGCTTCCTCGAGCACGTCGCCGCGATCTACCCGCACCTTGAGCAGCCGCAGGTGGAGCGTCATGACTGGCCGTGGCGCTCCGAACAGGCGCTCAATGAGCTTATTGAGGTGAAAAACCTCACTGTGAAGAAGTCCAGCGGCATTTATGTGCGGCCTTACCTCGATGCCGAAGTGCCCGATTCCACCGTGCAACTGGCGGTGCTGCTGCCTGCGCTGGACTACTCCGAGTGGCGAGGCGACACCGATCCTCCGGGGCTGCTTGATGAACTACGCGACGCGATGGGCGCGTTCTTCGACCGCAACATCGGGTCCATCCTGCGCTATCTTCCGGATGTCGCCGAAGAAGGGCCGGCGGTGGATGGCGATCGCGACCGCTGGAGTATCGATGCGTGGTATCTCTACCACCCACTGATGCAGCTTGCGAATTTGGCTGTCCGGGGCAACGAAGAGGAGCGAAAGTTGTTCCTCGAGTCACTGGACTTCGGGATCGATGTAGCTCACAAGTTCAAGTATGAGTGGCCTATCAACTTCAACCTGCTCAAGCTTGAGCCGATGGTGGAGGATCGGGACACGGAGGTCCCGGCAAAGCTCGGCGAGACAGACGTCCCCGGGCTTTACGCCTACACCATGCTTGATGCGTACGATCTCACCGGTGAGGAGCGCTATCTGCAGGAGGCGGAGGAGGCGCTCAAGCACCTCGACGGCCTTGGCTTCGAGATCGGCTATCAGTTCAACAATGTTGCGTGGGGGATGGCCGCCACCACTCGGCTGTGGCAGGAACGGAATGAGGACGCGCATTTCGACCGGATGCTGGTGCTGATGGCCAGCATCATCCACCACTGTCAGATCTGGGAGTCAGAGTGCGGCTATGCGCAGCACTACCCGAACTTCATGGCGGTCAACTGCCTCCACGATGCCGCATACAGCGCGGCATTCGAGGAATTTGAGATACTCCTCGCCTTCCACGAGGTCCTGCGCAGCGGTGGCGACAGCCTGCCTGACTCGGTGCGCATGCTGATAGGCGAGTACTGTCGCCATCTGCTGAACCGCGCGTGGTACTACTACCCGGACCAGTTGCCGGAGGAAGCGATTGCCACGGAGCAGCGGCAGGGACGGATAGATCGCGCGCTCTCCATGCCGCTCGAGGACCTCTACCCGGACGGCCAGCCGAACGGGCAGGTGGGGCAGGAGGTCTACGGCTGCGGCCTCGCGTTCATCCTGACCACGCGTGCGTTCGTTCATGTGCGGGAGGTAGATGCTTCCATCTACTGCGACTACCCGATACTTGACGCTCACGTGGATACCGGGCGCGCGACAGTGCAGGTGGGGGGGCATCCGTCCCGCGAATGTCGGCTCGAGTTCGTGGCGGCTGAAGATGCGGACCTGAAGGCCCAGGTGGCAATCGCACTCGCGGGCGGCAAGCAGCCTGAGCGGGTCAAATCGATCAACGATGACGGCCGCCGCTTCAACATCCCCGGCGGCAGCCACGTGATAATCTCCTGGTAGTGCGCCCCCGCGCCTGCCGCCGTCGTTGCAGTTGTGGCCCCTGTGCATCCGCGCAGGGGCCGTTGTGTGCGCGGGAGGTCCGGCGGGCCTCCGCGCCTAATCATCCCGGACGATTTCCGCGCTGTCGTGTCGTGGCGCACACATTCGTCCGCGCGTGGTTGCGTCGGTGAGATCGTGTGGCGGACCACTCTACCGGGAGGCACTGATATGTTCGACTACCGGGGAATCATCGAAGATCAGCTTGTGCAGCGCTATCTACTGATCATCCTCGCGCTGGCGCTCAGTTCAGTCGCTCTCGCCGACGTGCCACTGGTGGTCGGCGGGGAGGCCCGGGCGGTCATCATCACTCCCGACGACCCCACGCCCGTTGTGAGCTATGCCGCCGAGGAACTGGTGGCGCACGTCCAGTTGGCGACCGGCGTGACGCTTCAGGTATATCCGCGCGCGGAGGCGCCCGCGGAGCCACCGGCGCGGGTGTACCTCGGCCCGCTGTCCGAGGCCGCTGAGGCAGGGATCGACCTCGATGCGCTCGACGAAGAGGCGGCGGCTGTCCGCACGGTCGGCAACAGCCTGTTCGTCGTCGGCGATGATGGCGATGGCGACGCGCTTGATGGAAACACGCGCGCAGGCACACTCTGGGGCGTCTATGAGCTACTTGAGCGCGAACTCGGCGTGGCGTGGCTCTTCCCGGGAGAGCGTGGGATTCATGTCCCGCGCACCGACACGCTGGTCATCGGCGACCTCGACCTGCAGTTCAAGCCGCACCTGCTGGTGCGGAGGGTTCGTCCGGGGATCATCAAGTCAGCGTCCCCGGTCACGCAGGCCTTCACCGAGGAGGGGTTGGCGGCTTACGAGCACGCCCAGCGGGTATTCCTGCGCCGCCACCGGCAGGGCTCGACCTACCCGCTCAGTTGGGGCCACTCCTTCAGTTCGTGGTGGAATCAGTACGGGCAGGAGCACCCGGAGTGGTTCCAGCTTCTTGACAACGGCAGGCGCGGGCCGCTCAACGAGACCGGCGCGTGGAATGTCTCAATGTGCGTCTCGCAGCCGAGTTTCCACGAGGAGATCATCCGCCAGTGGCAGCAGCGCCGGGCTGAGAACCCGGATCAGTGGATGAACCTGCGCATCTGCGAGAACGACTGCGGCGGCCGCTGCGTCTGCGATGCCTGCCAGGCGTGGGACCAGCCGCTGCGACCCGAGGATGAGGGCAAGCCGGTCGAGCAGCGCTCCGTCAGCAACCGCTACGCGCGCTTCTGGCGCTCGGTCTACGATCTCGCCTCGGCCGTCGATCCGGACGTGATGGTCACCACCTACGCCTACGCCAACTACCGCAAGCCGCCGACGGTGGACATCAAGCTGCATGAGAACATCCTCGTGGGCTTCGTGCCTGCCGTGAACTTCCCACTGACCGATGAGAACTGGGAGCGCGTGCACACCGAGTGGATGGGCTGGAGGGAGACCGGCGCGAGGCTCTTCCTTCGCCCGAACTCCAC
>JAAYJW010000370.1 GCA_012522765.1 candidate division WS1 bacterium
TGCGACCATTGCCATGTAGTCGCGCTTCGCCTGCAGATCGTGCTCTTGTCTCGCCATGGCTGCCCCCAACCACAACCTGCGATGCGCTTTCAGTCCCCCCGTGGAGGTATAACGCGGCTGCGCACGAAACTGTTACTCGCTCCACTTCGACCTGTGACACTTCTCGACGAAGGTGCAGATGGCCTTCAATTCTGCGGGAGGATCCTCAAATGACGGGCGCGGAAGCACTCATCAGTCAACTCAAGGCGCGCGAAGTACCGTTCATCTCCATGCTGTGTGGAAACGGCACCGAAGCGATCATTGACGCCGCCGGCGCCGCGGATCTGCCGCTCATACACACCCGCAACGAACAGGCTGCAAGCTATCTCGCCGAAGCCTACGCAAAACTCACCCGCCGCGTGGGAGTCTGCGTCGTCTCCAGCGGCATCGCGCACGTCAACGGCATGGCCGGCCTGCTCAACGCCCACTACGATGCCACGCCGATGCTGCTTATCACGGGGCACAATGAGTCTCATACGCTCCACCGTGGCGGCTTTCAGGACATTGATCATATTGCCATGTGTGAGTCCTTCTGCAAGCACGCCGAGCAGGTGGATCGGCCCGAGCGGATTCCGCAGGCGATAGCCGAATGTTTCCACGCCGCGACCACAGGCCGCCCCGGCCCAACGCACCTCACGATCCCCCGCGACATCCTCCGCGGCCAGATCGCGGACGATCTGCCGATGCCATCGCTGGGCAGGCGCGGAAAGGTCGAGCAATCCGCTGCGCCGCTGCAGCAGGACGCTGCTCGCGCCGCCCAGATGATCGCTGAGGCCAGGAAGCCACTGATCGTCGCCGGCGGAGGGTGCTTCTACGCCGATGCGGGGGCTGAGCTGCTGGAACTGGCTGAGCTGACGGGCGCGCCGATTGTGACGCCGATCTGGGACCGGGGCGTCATCAACGAGCCGACCGACTACTTCATGGGCGTAATCGGCGCAGCCTCCGGCGAGCCACCTCTGCTGGAGGAGGCGGATCTGCTCGTCATCGCGGGTGCGGACGTAGACTACCGCCTCCGCTACATGGACCGCCCGCCGCTGCGTGACGACCTGAAGGTCATTCGCATAGACGTGGATGCTGGACGTCTCTACCAGGCGATAGCGCCGGATATCGCGCTGCTGGGCGATCCGAAGAGCACCTTCGCGGCGATCGCGGAGGCGTACGATGGCGAGGCGCATCAGGAGTGGCTCTCGCAGGCGCAGGAGATGCACGCCGACTTCTACTCCGCGTGGAATGAGCGACCGGCTGCCCCGGAGGGAGCGATGGTCGGGTGGGACATCGCCCGGGCGGTGGCGCAGGTGCTCGATGAACAGACGATCCTCGCGGTGGATGGCGGCAATATCGGCCAGTGGCTGCACATGACGCTCTGCCGCAACTCCTACCCGGAGGCGCTGCTGACCTGCGGGGCCTCGGGCGTGATCGGCTACGGCGTCCCCGGCGCGATGGCGGCAAAGCTGGCCTTCCCCGACCGCAGGGTGTTGCTGGTGACCGGCGACGGCTCGCTGGGCTTCTGCATCCCGGAGCTTCAGTCGGCGGTGCGTCACAACACTCCGCTGGTAGTCGTGGTAGCGGATGACGAGGCGTGGGGCATCGTGGTATCGGGGCAGAAGCAGCGCGGGGCGGCATGCCTTGCGAGCGAGCTTGGCGAATGCGGCTGGGCGCAGACGGCGATGGGCTTCGGCGCGCGCGGCGTGCGCGTCGAGGCTGCGGACGACATCGCGCCCGCCATCGAGGACGGCTTCGCCTCCGGCCAGCCGACGCTGGTGGAGGTGCCGCTGGCGATCCTTGGCCCCTCGGAGTGCAGGCCGTAGGCGCAGCGCGGGGCTGTGCGCATCACCGATGGCGACGACGGCGTTACTGTTCCTCCAGGGGGGTGAGGTAGTCGTTAAGGCGCGCGCCCTGCGACACGTTACGACCGTCATGTGCGACGGGCGCCCTCGCCCGTCGGTCGTTCTGCATACCGAGTAATTACGACACACGCACAGGAGTGTGCGTGTCACGGAACTGCGACGGCGCCGTTGTCGTTCCTCTCGAGGGGGTGAGGTAGTCGTAACGACACACGCACAGGAGTGTCCGTGTCACGGAACCGCGACGACAACGACTTCACGACCAACGACACAGTCCCGCCCGTGGGCGGGAGGGGGCCAGCCTCTCCAACGACTGCCGATTCCGGATTGCCGCGCCCCCTCCCCTACTCCGCCACCAGCAGCACCGGCTTCCAGACGCCTCCCGCGCCGGAGCGATCCTCCACCTCCACCACCACCGTGTTCGCCTCTCCGATGCGCGCTGCGTCCGTGAACTCCATCGCGAACGGGGTGGTCCAGTCGTCCGGGTTCACGAACGCGTGCATGCCGACAAGTTCGCCATTCACCCAGACCGTCGCGCCCTCATCCACCGCGCCGAAGAGCAGGTAGAGCCTCCGCCCGCGCAGCGCCTCGGGCACCTCGAAGCTCACGCGGTAGAACGCCAGGCCATCGTAGTCCCTGCCATGCTCCTCGCGCCATGCCGCGCCAACAGGCTGCTTCTCCCACGCGCTGTCCACGCGCACATCCAGCCAGTCCGTCGCATCCAGCGCCGGGTCGAACCACCGCTGATCGCGCCCGACCTCCTCCGGGTCCCAGCGCAGCTTCCACTCCGTCGGAAGCGTGCTGATGACCTCGCGGCCCCGGAGCTCCTCGGTCGGCCAGACCTCCCAGTACCGCCGCTCCAGCCACGGCAGCAGCACGAGGTTCGCGACGTTCGTGTCTTCCAGCCCATTGCGGAACTCATTGAGCCGCGCCATCGCGTTGATCTGCGCCGCCACGCCCTCAAGGCCGGAGGCCTCGGCGAACACGCGCGACACCTCCGCGGTCAAGCGCGCGTGCTCGAGGCCCTGGAGCAGGAACGCCACGCGGTCGGCATAGACACCGGCTCCCTCGGTGGCCTGAACCGCCTGCCCGAGCAGTCGCGCGCCCTCGGCGAACATCTCCGGCGTCCAGAGTTCGTGCATGATGGGGATGTATTCATGCCAGCCGCCGTGCAGATGCGGTGAGATCGTCTTCGACTGCGCAGCCCAGTGGTCGAAGTAGGCGCGCACTTGCTCCGCCGCCGGGCCGAAGCCGGAGTAGTACTCGGCCAGCACCGTCTGCGGGTCGGCGTCGGGCGTCGCATGCAGGCGGCCGAGCATGTACAGGTTCGGGCCCTGCGTGCCCCACATAGCGGTGAGCGAATCGAAGTCCGTGCCGATCATCCCATGCTGCGCGGCGAAGCTGAACTCGCGGCCGAACTCCTCTGCGAAGATGTGCGGCATGTTGTGGCCGTAGAGGAAGTAGTTGGGCCGCAGCAGCAGCCGCGCGCCAGCGTCGTTCCAACCCTGCCACTCTGCCCGCCGCTCCGCCAGCACCTCCGGGTCCTCCGGGAAGCGCACCGCCGGCACGTAGCCAATGATGATGTTCTCATTGAGCCTCGTCTCCACCGGCGGCTGGCGGTAGTTGCCGTAGGCGTAGCCGAAGACCATCGCATCCGGATCGTGCTCGCGCGCGAGTTCCTGTACCGCGAGGTAGAACTTCGCGTAGCGATCCGAGAGCGAGCCGAGGCCCGGGTTCCAGCGGAACTCATTGGTCGGCAGCGTGGTGAAGTTCTGATACGACTGCTGCACGCGGTTCGCGAAGTCTTCGCCGGGGTCTGCCACGTCCCACGCGAGGCACGTGTCGCAGATGCACAGGCCGGCGGTGTCGTTCTCGCAGCAGTTGACGTTCACGGGGCCATCCGGCTGCTGCTGTCGGCGCTCCCACCACTCGTCCACGATCTGCCGGTGGAGAGCCGGTTCGGCGACCGACATCGAGATGTATTTCGGGTGCGCGAGCGGCTCGCGTTTGCCGTTCGGGAGCAGGTTGAAGAACTCAGGATGCGTCTCCCCGAAGCGCTCCCAGTAGGTCGTGAACGCGTGCCCGTAGGTCAGTTGCACACTGCTGCCCATGCGCATCCGGCGCAGCCACACACGCTCATCATGCTGCGCGCGCTTGTAGTACTCGGACTCCATCGTGCCTTCGGGCGAGGTCTTCGCGAAGTTCGACATCGCGCTGCGCAGGTTCCGCTGGAGCATCCGCGGATGGCCGGAGCGATCGGCTTCGGCGATGGTGATCATCTCGACCTCCGGCACGTGAGTGCCAAGCTCGCCCGGCCAGAGCCAGCGCACGCCGAGGTCCTGCTCCAGCAACTCATAGGTCGCCCAGAGGCTCCCCGCCCAGACCGGCGCGTAAAGCTCATAGCCGCTCCTGTCGCTGCCGGCGAGGTAAAGGTCACCGTCTACGGTGCGGATCACCCAGCCTTCGGGGGGAAGTGCGGCAAGGTCGATCCCGGCCCCGGCGGCAGCCTGCGTCGCGCCAATGAAGACGCGCGGTGAGGCGACATCGCCCGCCTCGCTCTCGCGCACGATGGGCAGCGTGGCGCCGGAGGCAAGCTGAACGTGCGCCTGAAGCTCCTCGGCGGCGTAGCGGACCACGTGGACGGGGCTGTCGGGAGTGACGATGGTAGCGACGGGCTGGCCGTCGCGGGCGAGCGTGACGTCGGCGACACCGCAGCCGGTCAGCACGAGACAGAGCATCAGCGCGATCAGCGATCGGGTCATGAGCGGCACCTCCGGACGGATCTGCACCAGCGAGAGTGATTTCGCCGCGTGAGGGGTGGCGGCCTTTCGGAGTGCGCACACTCCCGCGCGTGACCGGGTGCGTCACGCCGACGGGGACGATCAACAGAGAGCGGCTTGGCGGGGTACAAGCCCCCGCCCTACAACGGCAGGTTACGCGTGAAGGCCCCGCTCAACTTTCGGCGAACTATTGTCTGTGCGAGCAGCTTCTCCAGAGGGCGTGACCTACGATGGGCGTTGGCTATGAGATCGATCTTCAGCCGATCCGCAGCGGCTTCGACGGCGAGACCTGCTGGGTCCATGCGCGTGGTGGCGCGATTCCCGGTGCGGGAGAGGCTGGCGCTCCGGCTATCATCGTGACGATGCAGAAGCTACTGCTCACCGGCAGCGATGTCTTCTACGCGATCAATGACATGCGCAGCGACGACACGGGCGCCAGCTGGAGCGGGCCGACGCCGCATGAGGGGCTGGGGCGCTGGGATGCAGGCGACGGTGTCACCGGGGGAATCTGCGACTTCACGCCCGCATGGCATACCGCGACGCAGACGCTCCTCGGCACCGGTCATACCGTCTACTACCGCGATGACGCGGGGCCAATGCGCGTGCGGCCCAAGCAAGCCGCCTACTCGGTCTACGATCAGCGCACCCGCTCCTGGTCGCAGGCGAAGTTCCTCGTGATGCCCGACGAGATGCGCTTCCGCACCGCCGGAGCGGGCTGTGTGCAGCGCTACGATCTCGCGGATGGCAGCATCCTGCTCCCGCTGAGCTACCGGCCGGATTACGAGTCGGTGCATAGCGAGACCATTGTTTCGCGCTGCAGCTTCGACGGCGAGGCGCTGGAGCTGATGGACCTCGGAAGCTCGCTCGCCTGCGAGGACCCACGTGGCTTCGGCGAGCCATCGATCACGCGCTTCGACGGGCGCTATTTCCTGACGCTGCGCAATGATGTGCGGGGGTATGTCACCTCAGGCAGCGACGGCCTGCACTTCCCCCGACCGGTCCCATGGCGCTTCGATGATGGCGAGGAGCTTGGCAACTACAACACGCAGCAGCACTGGCTGACGCACGCGGACGGACTCTTCCTCGTGTATACGCGGCGGGGGCTGGAGAACGATCACGTCTTTCGCCATCGCGCGCCGCTGCTGGTCGGACAGGTGGACCCGGAGCGGATGTGCGTGATCCGAGAGACCGAGCGCGCTGTGGTGCCCGAGCGGGGCGCTCGACTGGGGAACTTCGGCGTCTGCGACGTAACTGCCGACGAGAGCTGGATCATCGCCGCCGAGTGGATGCAGCCGCCCGGCTGCGAGCAGTATGGCTCGGACAACACCATCTGGGCGGCCCGGGTGCTGTGGGATTGACCTGATGCGCTGAAACGCGCAGCAAAGCCGCAGGGCGAAGGGAATGCGACGCACGTGGGGAACTCCCGCGTTGCGCCGCAGCTACCGACCTGTCGCGGGAGGCCATGATGTCCACACTAACCGCCGGAGCCGCTCAGCTTGATATCACCCCGGGCCTTGGCACCCATATCTGCGGCTATTTCCACGATCGCCGCGCGAAGGATATCCTCGATCCGCTCCATGCCAAAGCAATCGCCATCTCCAACGGTGACACCACGCTCGGCTTCGTGATCTGCGACCTGATCGCCATCCCTGCTTCGATCGTGCAGGAGGCGAAGGTGCTCATCAGCGAACGCCATGCGATCCCGCCGGAGAACGTGCTGATCGCCGGCACCCACACGCATACCGGGCCGGCAATCGTCGGTGCGCTCTGCACGCCGAAGGAGGAGGGCTACGGCGAGTGGGTGGTGCCGCGCATCGCGGACGCATTCAGCCTCGCGATGGAGCGCATGCAGCCAGCGCAGTTCGCGCACGCATCCGGCTCCTGCCCCGGCGAGGTGCACAACCGCCGCTGGCACATGAAGGACGGCTCTGTGCGGATGAACCCGGGCTACCAGAACCCGGATGCGATCCGGCCCGCAGGCCCGACTGATCCACAGCTTGGGCTGATGATCCTCCGCTCCCCCGAGGGCGCGCCGATCGCGGCCATGGGCAACCTGAGCCTCCACTACGTCGGCGTCAGCGGCAACCACGAGGTCATCTGCGCCGACTACTTCGCTGCTTTCGGCCGATCGTTGAACCGCTGTGCGGGCGCGCAGTTCGTCTGCCCGATGGCCAATGGGACCTTCGGCGACGTGAACAACATCGATGCCACCCGACCGGCGCGCACCAGCACCCACCCGATGCATCAGATCGAGCGCGTCGGCAATGTGGCGGCCGCGGAGGCATGGCGCATCTGGAACGGCCTGCGCGAGGACGACTTCAGCGACGAGATCGCGCTGGGAGCGAAGCTCGCGCAGGTCACGTTCGAGGCCCGCTGCCCGACGGAGGAGGACCTGGCTGAGGCGTGCAGGGTCTGCGATGCCGGCGAGCAGGGCACCCAGGAGTGGGTCTACGCGCAGGAGCTTCTTCTGATGGCTGAGGAGCCATCGGAGTGGACGGTCCCGATCCACAGCATGCGGATCGGTAGTCTCGGCATCGCCGGGCTGCCGGGCGAGGTCTTCACGGAGATCGGCCTCGACATCAAGCAGCGTTCGCCGCTTGCCCAGACGATGAGCATCGGCCTCGCGAATGACAGCGTCGGCTACGTCGCGACCGACCAGGCGCTCGATGAGGGCAGCTACGAGACGCGCCTGTGCCGCCACGTACGCGCGCCGCGAGGCACCGGTAAACTCTGGGCCGAGACGGCGGTGCAAGGTCTTGAGGCGCTGATGTGATGGCGTCCTGACAGGTGCATCTTTGCTGATCCGGACCATGCGGCTCGGACACCACCATCTGGGCGGCCCGGGTGCTGTGGGATTGACCTGATGCGCTGACACCCTCAGCAGGTCACGTGCAGGATCAGCGCCTTCGACCCCTCCGCCCCATTCCACACCTCAACTGCCGCGGGTGTCGGGAGAATCTGCCACTGGACACCGCGCTGCTCGAGCATCTCGCGCCCCTCATCGGCAAGCTCCACCATGCAGTCGAAGCCCTCGCCGATGATGAGCATCTCGCCGCCCTTCTTCAGCGCCTTCGCGATCTCTCGCGGCCCCACCACGTGCGAGGTTCCGTACTCCTCCCGCGCCCACTTCTTCTTGCGCTTTTTCACCCTGCCATCGGCGCGGATGTGTATGTCCTTCTCCCATCTCTCGCCGCCGACGGTGACGCTGCCGAACTCAACCGCGTCTATCGTGGGGTATTCCGGCGGCCCTTCCTCGGGGCCAACGGAGGGCTGGCTCATCGCATAGACCGGCAGGTCGCTCACCGTCGCCTCCGCCAGTGCCGCCGCTCCGAGTGCCACCGCGTCATCACCAAGCTGCGAGACCGCGATCTGCAGCGAATCCCGCGAGCCCTTCATCTTCGACTGGCGCACGTCATCTTTGATGAGCGGGACGAGGAAGTCCTCACAGGCCTCAATCACGCCCCCTCCGAGGATGACCATGTCGGGGTTGAGCAGGTGGCGAATCGTGAGGATGCCCTGCGCCAGCACGTGCGCGGCCTTGCTCATGACTTCCGTGACCAGTTCGTCACCGGCGTCCAGCGCGTCCTCGATAGCACCGCTCTTGATGCGGTCGCCGCCGGAAAGCTCGAGGATCGTCGAGATGCGCCCGTCGGCGATGCCCTGGCGAATCGCTTTCTCCATGGCGGTGCGGCTGGCGACTGCCTCGAAGCAGCCGAGGTTCCCGCAGCCGCATTCCGGCCCGTCCACCATCAGCACCATGTGCCCGATCTCCCCCGCGAGGTCCTCCGAACCCGTGTGGAGGCGGCCGTCAACTACCACGCCGCCGCCGATGCCGGTGCCGACGAACATCCCGACTACCGTCTGCGCGCCTCTTCCCGCCCCGAGCCAGCACTCGGCGAGGGTACCGAGGTTGACGTCATTGCCGATCTCCACCGGGACCGGGTAACGCTCGCGCAGCGTGTCCACGAGATGGTAGTCGTCAATCTCCATGTTGGGCACAGTCCCGAGGTAGCCGGTGCTGCTGTCCACCGAGCCGGGCATGGCGACGCCGATACCCGCAACCTGCTCGATAGTAAGCTCCGCCTTCTCCAGCACCGCATCAATCGCCGCGGAGATCTGGTCAACCATGGGAGTGCCGTCGTGGACGGTCTGGCTCTTCTTGCGCCCAAGGATCTCTCCCGCAGCGGTGACCGCCAGCGCCAGTATCTTTGTCCCGCCGACATCCACGCCCACGAAGTGCCCCTCTTCGACAGTCATACCGGTGCCTCCCTCTACTCATGTCATGTGCGGCTCGGCAGGTATCAGGACGGGCGATGCTGAACCGTGCAGTATGAATGAAGGACCTGACCCTCTTGCGCTTGTCGGGCTGCAGATTCGCCCGGAAGATCGGGACCGCCTGCGCCGCGCCTGGGCATGGGTTGTCGCCTCCCATGCCGGACAGGTGCGGGATGACGGCTCGCGCCTGATCGATCACGTCGTCTCGGTTGCCCGCAACGTGCAGCGCTTCTGCGCTCCCGACTGTGACGGCGACCTGCTGATCGCCGCACTGCTCCACGACATCGTGGAGAACACGCCCGTACCGCTGAACGATGTAGAGACCCGCTTTGGTGCGCGCGTCGCCTCTCTGGTTGATGCCGTCACAAATCGCGAAGGCGAGTCGGCCGCGGACTCGGCGCATCGCGCTCGCGACGCCGGTCGCGATGCACTGCTGCTGCGGCTAAGCGATCGTCTCGATGGCATCCTGCGCAGCCCCGGCCGCTCTCCGAAGAAAGCCCGGTCCTTCCTCGCCACCAGCCGCAGAGTGCATCTGCCGCTGGCGGAGGAGCACTTTCCGGCGCTCGGCGAGGCCATGCGCGCGGCGATAGCGCAGGCCGAAGCTCACATCGGATGATCCGGGGCGGCTCAGGAATCGTCCAGTAGCGAACTGAGCAGGTTGCGCAGCGCGTCGGTCACTGAATGGCGCTCACCCTCGTCATGATGCGGCGGCTCCTGCTGGATCGGCGCCATGAGGTCGCTCATCCGCTGCACCTCAGTCATGTCCGAGACTACGCCCTCGACCTGCTCCTGCAGATCGTCGAAGACCTCGCGTATGGTGCGCTCGGCACTGATGACGCGGAAGTTGTGCTCCGTCGCCATGCGGTTGAACTGCTCCAGCAGTGCCCCCTGGTGCTTCACGAACGAGTCGTAGAGCGACGATTCGCCGGTGTAGTCCATCCCCGACTCCCAGTAGTCGAAGCCGCCACCGGAGAGTACGCGCGGGATCAGATTGTCGATGGAGATCTTCAGGTAGAGCACGATGTCGGGTGTCGGTGCGAAGGCGTAGAGCCGGCGCACCCAGTCGGGCTCCATGCCGCGGACGATGGCGCGTGCCATCAACGAGTACACATAGCGGTCGGTCAGGACGACGTATCCGGCGCGCATGGCCGGGATGATCTCGCGTTCGAGCCGGTCCGCGAAGTCCGTGGCGTAGAACAGGCTCTGCGTGCGCCGGCTCATCGTGTGGCCATCCTTCGCCTGCTGGATGTGCGAACCGGCGAGGCGACCGCGTGTGAGGCCGGTGTCGTAGACCGCCAGTCCCGAGCTTTCCAGCCAGTTGCGCACAAGTCGCATCTGCGTCGAGCGGCCGACACCATCGGTCCCCTCCAGCACGATCAGCTTCCCCGGCAGTTCCTCAGTCGGCGCGCCGGGGATCAGCACGTCACCCATCCGATGGTCCATGCTACTCACCGCCCCGTGACTTGTAGGTGAACGAATCATCCGGCCGCCGCAGGAGGTCCTTGAGATGAGGCTCGACGATCTGGCGCACCTGCCGCTGCTGCTCGGCGATCGGTAGCGTGCCGTCAATCACCTGCAGCCCGTACTCCTCGACCATCGCATCGTACTGTTCGAGGATGCGCCCCTGGAAGAGCCTGAAGCTCTCGTAGGGGTCCTCGGAAAGCCCGAGGTCCATCCCGGCCTCGTACCACTTCAGCTCAGGCCGGCCCGTGAGGATGCGGTCGAGGGCGACCTCCAGCGGCACGCGGAAGTAGAAGCCGACCGTAGGCGCGACCGCATAGCTGTAGATGTCGCGCACCCACTGCGGATCTACTCCGCGCGCCACATCACGGGCGTAGGCGGTGTAGACGTAGCGATCCGCGAGCACCGCCGCGCCGGCCTTCAGCGGCGGGATGATGTTGCGCTGCGTGCGGTCCGCAAAGTCCGTTGCGTGGATCAGGCTGAAGGTCAGCGGCGTCAGCAGATGCTTGTTCTTGCCGCGGCTGGTGGTGCGTTTCACGAGGGGGGAGGAGTTCCACTCCGAGAAGAACGTGCTGTAGCCCTGCGCCAGCAGCCACTTGTGCAGCAGATCGATCTGCGTGCTCTTTCCGGAGCCATCGATCCCCTCAACGATGAACAGCTTGCCCCGGTACTCCTCCGCGGGACGGGCGCGTTCGCGGGCCATCAGTCATACCTCCACGGCTGCAGATGCAGGCGCTGGTTGCTCCGGTGCGCGAGGCCACTGCCGGTCTCGGAGCAGCTCTCCTGCCGAAGTCGAGAGGTATCTTGAGCGCGGCAGGGCGATATTCCTCCCTCCGGCGCCATTATCCCCGAATCTCAACGCGCCTCGGTGACACGCCGGTGAATCAAGATCAGTCTGTGCATCGCTGGAGGATTCCATGCAACATGCGGACAAATGACCCCACGGGGCGGCCACTTATCAACCACGAGGTGAAAGAATGAGACTTCGCAGCCTGCTGCCGGTCCTGCTGTTGATCGCAGTTAGCTACCTTCCCGCCGCGGCGGTGCAGCTTACCAGCGGCGGAACATCGTTCTATCAGGTGACGCTTCCGGCAGATCCGGACCCGCTCGAAGTCCGCGCGGCTGAAGAGCTTGATCGCTACTTCACGCGTATCTCCGGCGCGCGCAGTCTCGTCTGCACGCAGCCGACCGTGACCATCGAGATCGGGCGCGCGGCCAACAACGCGCTGCTGCGCGAACGTGCCGCCACCGACCCCAGCGGCTTCTTCATCGAAGTGACCGGTGATACCGTCCGCCTCGCCGGCACCACGCCCACCGCCACGCTCTATGCCGCTTACGCGCTGCTTGAGCGCATCGGCTGCCGGTGGTTCATGCCAGGTGAGATCGGCGAAGTGGTCCCGCGCCTCGGGCAGGTTTCGCTGGAGCAGTTCAGTGCTGTCGAGGTCCCTCACTTCACCGGGCGCATCCTCCAGACACTGCCGAAGGACGAGGCCAGCGAACTCTGGGCGCTGCGCAACAGGCTCGGAGGCGCCGTCTATCCCGGTGCACATTCGTGGAACCGCCTCCTGCCCCCGTCGCGCTACTTCGAGACGAACCCGGAGTACTACGCGCTGGTGGATGGCGAGCGCAGCCCGAAGCAGATCTGCACCTCCAACCCAATGGTGATCGCACATATTGCCGCCGCGATCATTGAGGAACATACAGCCAACCCGGAGAAGACGTGGTTCGGCATCGGGCCCAATGACGGCGGTGGCTTCTGCGAGTGTTACGATTGCGTCGCGCTCGATACCGGCGACATTGACCCATTCACCGGCGAGGAATCGATCACCGACCGCTTCCTCACCTTTGCGAACGCGGTCGCCGAGCAGGTGCATCAAGTCTACCCGGACATCAAGTTCGCGTTCTACGCGTACCACAACTACATGCTCCCGCCGAAGGAAGTAATGCCGGACCCGAGCATCATCCCGGCCATCGCCCCGATCGGCCTCTGTCGCATCCACGGCATGGGTAACGCGGTATGCGCCGAGCGCAACTTCCATCAGTACCTGATCTCCGAGTGGACGAAGATCTCCCCCGAGGTCTACCACCGCGGCTACAGCTACAACCTCGCCGCGCCCGACCTGCCGATGAACTACGCCAGCCGCTGGGGCTATGAGATCCCCTATTGCGAACGCGCCGGCATCACCGGCTTCCGCGTCGAGACCTCGATGTCGTGGGCGAATCAGGGGCCGCTCGGCTGGCTCATGGCGAAGCTGATGTGGAACGCCGATCAGGACCCGCAGCTTCTGCTGGATGACTTCTACAACCAGTTCTACGGCCCGGCCGCGCAGCCGATGGGGCGTTACTGGAGCTACATGGACCGCCTGCGCCGCAATGCACCGTATCACACCGGCAACGCGGTCAACATCCCCGACATCTACTCGGGCAAGGACATGAACTACCTGGCGGAGCGTCTCTATGAGGCCATGAGGTCCGCCCGAACACACAGTCCCTACGCCGACCGCGTGGATATCGCGAAGAAGAGTTGGGACTACCTCCACGCCTTCCTGCGCATGCGTGAGGCCTCTGAGCAACACAACTGGAAGCTTGCGCTGGAAGCGCTCGATGATATGCGCACGGAGGGGCAGTGGCTGCAGGACTACGAGCCGATGATGCTGCAGCCGAGCGGCGGCCTCGGGCGACTCGAGCGGTTCTGGGCGCCGGAGGTGGAGCAGGGCTACGAGCGCACCAACAACGGGAACCGCCTGGTGGCCGCATTCGACGACACCTGGCGCACGTTCATGGACCCCACGAACGCCGGCGAGTTCCTGCGCTACTGGTCGATCCGCACTGATGACTCCGACTGGCAGGAGATGAAGACCTACTCCGCAAGCTGGAGTGATCAGGGCCTGCGCTACTATCGCGGCCCGCTGTGGTATCGCCAGAAGGTGAAGATGTGGCCGGAGTGGGGTGGGCGACGGCTCGTGCTGTGGCTCGGCGGGGTGGATGAATCCGCGAAGGTCTGGGTCAACGACACCTACATCGGCGAGATACA
>JAAYJW010000044.1 GCA_012522765.1 candidate division WS1 bacterium
CCCCCGCAACGGCTGGACGCGCAGCACCCTCGCACACAACCTCGTGACTGTGGATGGGCAGAACCAGCAGAGGCAGGGGCGTACCTCGACGGTGGAGCTTTTCGGCGCCGCGCCGGGCATCGAGGTGGTGCAGTCGTCCGCGAACGCGTATGAGCAGTGCAGCCAGTACCGCCGGACAGTGGCGCTCGTGCAACTTCCCGGCGACAACAGCTACGCGGTGGACATCTTCCGCGTCACCGGTGGGAACCTGCACCAGTGGACCCTCAACTCCAACGGCAGCGACTTCACGCTGCACGATCAGCCGCTCACCGCCGAGGAGGGCGTGATCACGATCGGCAGCCTGCGCTGGGGGCTGGAGAACCTGCGCGTCGCGCGACCGCAGACTCCGTGGCGCGGCACCTGGACTAACGAGCACGTGCGACTGGATGTGCTGATGCCCTCGCCGGCGGATCGGGTCGTGGTCGCGGATGCCCCCGGCTGGCGCAGCTACCGCGGCGATCAACTTCATGCGCCGCCCATCACGCAGGTGCTTGCTGAACGCTCAGGAGAGGCGCTTGACAGCGTCTTCGCGGCAGTGCTGGCGCCTTGGGAGGGAGAGGCGTCGCCGATCATCTCCGTGCGCGAGGTGCGACCGGATGATTCCGGCGCGGTAGCGGTGGTGGTAGAGATGGCCGATCGCACGGACTGGCTGCTCTCGGCGCTCGATGACCGGCCGCGCAGTTACGAGGGCATTGAGGTGTCAGGCCGCCTCGGCTTCGTCTCATTCGACGCGGCCGGAGCGCTGCGAGCGATGTACCTGCACGAGGGGACGCTGCTGCGGGCAGGCGATGAGGCGATCGAGCTTGCTGAGGCGCGAGTGGAATGCGCCGTTACGGCGGTAGACGGGCTTACGCTGACGCTTGCGCAGCCTGTGCCAGCGGACCTCACACTGCCGGGAGCGCACCTGCTCGGCGCGGGCACCGGGTGGGAGATAGCGCGTGCTGAGGGCAGGAGCATCTCAGTCCGCGACTACCCGCTGGTTCCACTCGAGAGCGTGACGGTGGCGATGTCGGCATGGCGCGGGCCGGTGGATTAACCCACCGAGCTACTGCAAGCGCCAGACGTGCACCAGCGGCCTGTCGCCATCCGCGAAGGGCTCCATCACGTAGAGGATGCCGCGCCGGCGGTCGAAGGCGCAGTCCCCCACGTGGTGCTTCTGCTGGGTCTGCGTCACATGCCGCAGGGTGGCGTCGAGGTCAAGCGTCGCGTACGGCTGCGGCTCCCACGGCTGCTTTCTGCCACGTGCGACATCGGCGAGATCGGCGGGGCTGTAGAAGATCATCTGGCCGCTGAAGCCGGTGCTCCACCAGCCGCGCTCACCTGTCGGGTCTTCAGGATACGGCTCCTCCCAGACGGTGCCGTCTGGAAGGCCGTACCAGCACTCACCGGTTCCTTTGGTGCCGACGAAGATCACTGCGCCACGGCCGTTGGCCTCCAGCCACGCCCCACCCATCCACTCGTCGGAGTGATGGTAGCCGTTCATCGTCCGCCACGGCTCCTCATCCGTCGCGGTGCTGTCGTAGCGGAGCAGCGTGACCGCATCGAGCACCGTGCCATCGGCAGGAGGATTTCCGTGATTCCACGGGCCGATTGCGAAGAGCGATGGCCCCTGCCCCGACCAGCCTCCATCGCGGAAGCGGCCGGTTGCGAGGCGTTTGTCGGGGACATTCTCCTCAGCCCATGCCTGAGGTATCTCGAACATGTAGTCGTTGGCGCTATAGATGTTCGCCGCGCCGACCCGCCATGCGCCCGCCGAACCGGTGAGATCGGTCTCGCACCACATGTGCGAGGGGATCTGCAGGTCTTCCTCCTGAAAGTGCTGGCCGAAGCAGAGATAGAGCTTCCCGGTGCTTTGTCCCCCCTGCGGCGGAAGGTACTCGATGCCCACGCGCAGCATCTCGTTGAGCGCGCCCAGCCGTCCCACGCGGGAGTGGACGTCGCGGAACGGGCGCAGGGTCTGGGCGACGTTAGGCTCCCCGTCCGTGCGCGGTTCGGGGATCGCTATCTCGCCGACCTGCTTCTCCCAGTCATGCCCGACGCCGAAGAGCGATCCGGGGAAGCCGTCATCGGGGCCCTCGGGCTCGCCATCGGGATAGTATGCGAGTCCGTCGCCACCGTACTCCCAGCTTGATCCGCCGGACGGTTCGGGCAACGCGAAAGCGCCGAGGTAGCTCAGGTCTGAGGGCTGCAGGAGGCCCGAGGTGGGCTCAGACGCCGGGGGTTGCGTGCTGCTCTGGCCGGGCGGCGGGTTGGAGTTGCGGTTGGCATCGGGCATGGTAGGGCCGGTGCCTGCGCCACAGCCGCACAGCATCGCCAGCAGACAAATCGCCACTCCTGACCGGATCAAACGCTCCACCAGTGCCACCTCCCGAGCATCTTCCCTGCCTCGAAGATACGATGCCGACTCCCACCACACAACTGTAGCGTTTTGTAGACTACACGTTCACTGGTGAAAGAAGGAGCACCTACATTCTCGTCCGAGCAGGTGCTCCTTCTTATGGGATATCCATCGCAGCCAGTACTAACGATCTGTCAGCTTCCACAGATGAACGGGGGC
>JAAYJW010000371.1 GCA_012522765.1 candidate division WS1 bacterium
CCTCGCCAGCAATCCCGAGGGCCTGCGGCGGCTCTTCGGCGAGCGCACGGATGCTACGAGCGCATTCGTGGAGATCGCCTCCACGACGGCCGCAACGCCGGATTCGGGCGCTGCGGGCTGGGCGGTGGAGATAACGCAGCCCGCCACGCAGGCGACTGCCGCGAGCGCCGAACTGCCCGCCGGAATCGCGGTTGATGAGGTGCTGACGATCAACGGCAAATCCGTGGCGTTGACGGCGGGGATGAGCCTGCAGGACGCCTCCGAGCTGCTGAACTCGCTTTTCAGCGCGCAGCGGATGGACGTCACGGCGTCGGTGGATGGCAACCGGCTGGTATTGCAGCACGATCTCTTCGGCTCCGCACACAGCCTGACCATCGCCTCGTCATTGGGCAGCGGCGCCGGAGGCACGGAGCTTGGCGCAGACGCTGCCGGCGACGCGCAGACTTTCACCGGACACGACGTGGCGGGCACCATCGGCGGCGAAGCGGCCACGGGTAGCGGACGGCTCCTGTCCGCGGCCGAGGATAGTCACGCCAGGGGTCTGCGGCTTTCCGTGTCCGCAACGGAGGCCGGCTCCCTCGGTACCGTGCGTGTCAGTAAGGGCATTGCGTCTCGGATGACGGACTTCGTCGAGGCCATCACTGCTCCGGAGAACGGCTCACTTTCGCGGGCAATGTCCGGCGTCACAGGCGAGATCTCGGCGATTGATGAGAAGATCGCGGACCTCGAGGCGGAGGTGGATCGCTACCTGACCAAGCTTCAGAGCGACTTCGCTGTGATGGAGACGCGCATGTCGCAGTCGCTGGCGCTGCTCGACTGGATGGAGATGCAGGTGCAGTATCTACCCGGCGGTAAGGCGTCAAGCCAGTGACGCGGCATGCTTATTGCATAGACCCCAGGTGTAACCGGGAGGTCAAACGATGACGACGCGATACGCTCCGGACGCATACCAGCAGATGCAGGTGCTCAGTTCCGATCCGCGCATGCTCGTGCTTCTGCTCTGCCAGGCGCTGGTGCGGAACCTGCTGCGGGCGCGGCGGGCGATCGAGAGCGGCGACTACGAGGAGAAGTCACTGGCGCTCACGCAGGCAAGCGACATCCTCGACGAACTGATCTGCTCGCTCCGCGTGGACGTCGGCGGCGAGCTGGCTCAGAACCTCTGCGCGCTCTACGCGCATTTGCAGGCACAACTCGTCGAGGTGGACCTGCGCGATGATCTCGACCGCCTCGGCTACGTGGACAGCATCGCCGGGAAACTCGCAAACGCATGGGAGGAGGCCCTGCAAAGATGCCAGCATCAGGCGCAGGCGGCCTGATCGTGACGGAGCAGCACGCGACCGTCGAGGAACTCGGGCGACTGGAGCATGACGCGATCGTGGCGCAGGACTGGGAGCGGCTTGAGGGGCTGCTCGATCGCCAGCGGGATCTGTGGCGGCAGCTTGCCGCCGTGGCGAATCTGCGCGATGGCTCAGAGGAAGCCGGCGCTGCCGCGGAGGCATTGCGCGTGCTGTATGAGACCCGCCGCCGGAACCACGCGCTCCTCGAGCGCAGCTTCAACGACCTCCGGCGCAAGCTCGTGACCGCACACACTGGCACGGAGGCGCGTTCAGCTTACCGCAGCGTGGCGTAGCTTCTCAAGGTAGCGTCAGATCGCGCGGCTGCAGCGTGTCCCCGTGCGCCAGCAGCAGGCCACGCTGGACTGCGTTGTCAAGCTGGCGCAGGTTCCCCGGCCACTGCTGCGCCCGCAGCAGTTCGACGGCCTCCGGCGCAAACTCCTTCGGCCCGCGTCCATGCCGGCGCAGGTGCTTGGCGAGGAAGAACCGTGCGAACGGTTCGATGTCCTCCGGCCGCTCGCGCAGTGGCGGCAGATGGAGCGGAACCACCGCCAGGCGGTAGTAAAGGTCCTCGCGGAATCTCCCCTCGGCGACTGCCTGCTTCAGTCGCTGGTTGGTCGCGCAGATCAGCCTCACGTCCACACGCATCTCCGACGTGCCGCCGAGGCGCGTGAAGGTCAGGTCCTGCGCGAAACGCAGCAGCTTCACCTGCGCCTCCGGGCTCATTTCGCCGATCTCGTCGAGGAAGAGAGTCCCGCCATCGGCCACCTCGCAGAGGCCCTTCTTCGCAGCGGTAGCGGAGGTGAAGGCACCCTTCTCATGCCCGAAGAGTTCACTCGTGAGAAGCTGCTCGGGCAGCGCGC
>JAAYJW010000045.1 GCA_012522765.1 candidate division WS1 bacterium
CTAGCCGGGGCGTTCAGTCATGAAGGGGCCGGTCGCTGACTGGCCCCTTCGCTTTGCGGAGGGCGAAGGGCGTTGCCATGACGTGTGTCGTTGGAGAGGTCGGCCCCCGGCAGACGCTCCGGTTGGCGTTCGAACGACGCGGCGGGGTACAAGCCCCCTCCCTACAACGACACCTGCCGGTGGAGGGGCCGCACGAGGGCAGGTTGCGAAGCAAGCTGCACGAGGTCGGCCCATTCGGTTGTTCGGCGCACCGCCATTGAGACGACCGTAATGGGCCGACCTCAGCCCTCGCAAACGACGCTCGTGCTTCGTGCGGCCCCTCCAGCGGGCAGGCGACGCGGCGGTTGGCATTCGAACGACGCGGCGGGGTACAAGCCCCCGCCCTACAACGGCAACGACGACGGCAACGGCAAACGACCGACGCATCCACACGACGGGATGCGTCGCTCCGAACGACTAGTGACAATGGCGTCGTTGCCGATACTCCCCCCCACCCTTGACGCACACGCAATCTCGCTATACCATTCCCGCGATGAAGCTGCATAACAGCGACAGGAGGGGTTGGGCATGAAGAGGTTGCTGCTAATCGTCGCGTTGCTGGGCATAGCCATAGCCTGCTGGGCTACTAACGGGATCACTTTAATCGCTAACGGCAAGCGGGTAGTCTCGGATCCGCCGCCAACACTCCAGGACGGCCGTGTATACGTGCCGCTGCGAGCGGCCGCCGAAGCGGTCAATGGCAAGGTTGACTATGACGCGCAGAACAAGCGCGTGAATGTCTGCCGGGGTGCCATGTGCACCATCGTCAGGCAGGATGAGGGCATCACGGTGAACGGTCGCCTGCTCGTGGGTATCCGCCAGGTGGGCGAAGCGCTTGATGCGCGGGTGGACTGGGACGGCGGCACACAGACCGTCCGCATCACCTGCCCGAACTAACCCTCATCCCCCCATAACACACAGGAGACCTGTCGCCGCGGCTCAACGCGCTTGATAGCGCCGGGCCGCGGCGATAGATACTACCCCCACCCGAGAGGTGATCGGTCTGACGGTACAACGGACCCGATACCGCCCACTCACCACACTTGTGCTCTCAGGGGCTGCCGGGATGCTGCTGATTGTGCTTGGCTCCATCACCGGATGCGTCCCACAAGAGCCCGTCGAGCAACTCCCAGCGGTGATCGGGGGCTCTCATGTCACGATCACTGCATTCCTCAATACCGATACCCCCTGCCAGCAACCCACCATTGATTACCTCGAGCAGCTTGAGGCCGAGGACCCCGACCGCGTGCAGGTTGAGATCGTGAACATCAGCGATCCTGGCCCCGGCCGCGACCGTTTCGAGGAGGCTGGACTTGATAGTGTCGCCATCATGATTGACGGGCAGACCACGGTGAGCTGGGAGGGCGAGCAGGACCGCCGTATCATCAGCTTCATGCACCCCGCGGGCTTCGCGTGGACGCATGAAGACCTCGGGCAGGCGGTTGCCGCTGCCCTGCGCGGTGAACTGCGGCCTGCCGATCCGGCCGAGGCCCACGGGGTGCACCTCATGGACGTCTCCGTGCGAGGACAGTCCATTCGCATAAGCGACGGCTCACGTGAGACGGGGCAGCTTGTGATCAACGATGAGATTGTGCTGGAGATCAGCGCCGCCAGCGGCGAGTCAGATCCGGCTCAGCGTGTGACGGAGGCCGCCGCCAGGCTCAGCGAGGCTCTCGCCACACCGTTCACGCCCAATCAGCTTCGCCTCAAGCGCGTTGATCGCGGGATCGCCGTGATGGCCGAAGAGGTACAGTTGCTGGTGGCCACGCAGGAGGATGCTGAGGCGGAGGGTGTTGAGCCTGAAACGCTTGCTGACAGGTGGCGTCTTGCGATTCGCGATGCGTTGATTGCGACGGCTCTGAAGCGTACCGACCGGCCGGCCTGAGATGCGCCCCCGCCCTACAACCTCGGCCTTTATACACGAATCGCGGGCGGTATTGCCGTAGGAGAGGCCGCACGAGCCATCAGATGCGAAGCATCTGCAGGCGAGGTCGGCCCATCGTGTTCGACTATCGCGACTGGAGCGACCGCAGCGGGCCGACCTCGTGCGGCCCCTCCACCGGGCCTGCGACGCGAAGTCCAAGCGCCCTCGCCTGGACACGCCACACACAGATCGCAGCCTTCGCGCAACAGCGATAGTAGCCGTTACCTCACCCAGATCCGCGACACGTTCCATGCGCCTCGACCATCCGTGCCGACTGCAGACGTCTTGCTGTCGAGCACCGGGATGATCACGCGAAGCTGATCGAGGTCCAGCGCCTCGTTCTCGTCGGTCGTCTGCGGATCGAGCTTGAAGCGGCCGAAGGGCAGAACGATGGTCTGCCAGCCGCGCTCGGGCTCGAGCCGCTGCTTACATACGTACTTCGAACCATCGCGCTCCTCGAGCACCACCGTCAGCCGGACCTGATTGTCCGCCCTCACACGCAGGCAAAGCTCCGAACGATCCGCCAGCGACAGGTGCCCTACCCCCGCCACGAAACCCACCCAGCGATAATGCTCCCGGTCATAGCCCACCCGCAGCGCCGAATCATCCCCATCGCCGGGCCCGCCGGTGAGCGTCAACTGCGGCGAGCCAATCGGCAGGCACTGTATCGGCTCATACTCGAAGTCATCAATGATAAGGTCGCCCTCGGGAGTGCGCCGCGAGCGGTGAGGCGCGAGCGCTGCGGAAATCTCCACGTTGTCCAGCCAGAGATGCGGGCGGCCGGACTTGAGCCCCAGCGACTTGCCCGCCTCGCCCGAGATGTTGCTCAAGTCCGCGACCACGATCCCGGTGATCTGCCGCACATCGAGACGCCCGTTCTCATCCTCCGAGCCCTCCGAAAGCATAAGCTCGTCGAGATCAACTGCGAGATCATGCCAGACCCCACCGGGCGTATACATGTAACCCTGGTAGGTGGAGCCGTCGGCCTCCCGGACGCCGAACATCACAGGAGAGAGCTGGTCAAGCTTCACGCTCAAGCGCAGTGATCTCGCGCGCTCGTCGAGCCGCACGGGCGCGACGGTGAGGATCGCGAGGCGACCGTCGGTGGCATCCCATGACAGCTCCAGTGCGCCCCGCCCCTCGCGGACGTTGGCCCCGTCGCGCGTGATGCTGAGCGCGGCGCCGCATGCGGTGGTGGTCCATTGGGGGGCGAGCGCTTCCTGCTCGAAGTCGAACTGCGCCGGCAGCGGTTCCTCAGCAGCGATCGCGCAGATCGCGAGCGGCACGAGCGCGAGCAGCGCGATGAGTCTATGACACAGGCTAACTGGCATCCGACAGCCTCCTGGTGGTTGTTGCGCCAGTGGAACGCGTTCGCGACAGGTCCAGTATTTAGGAAAACCTGCGCGCACGTTTTTGTTCCACACGGGTTGCAGTTTCGCACAGATGAACGACCGCCGTTAGCCGTTGCCCAGCCGTAGACTGAAAGCCCCCGCCCTGCAACACCACCATCGGCCAACATCCCCGGAGTCCAGGCGCCCCCGCCTGGACACGTACCACAAACAGGATTCGTTCGGTACGACGCACGGGCGAGGGCGCCCGTGCCACATGAACGACTACGGAACGACTGCGGCGCTTCGCGCCGCCCCCTGCGAGGGCGCAGGGGCCACAACGAACAACGACTCCAGCAGCCTGACGTGCACGACTACGGCAACCACGGGCAAAGAAAAAACTTTCCTCCCATGAAGGGCGTTATACTCAGCGTGTGGAATTGTGTTGTTTCTAATCCACCATAACGGTGCCCGCGTAGCCGGCGCCTGTCGCTCATACGCCCTTGCGGATTAACTCTATCCCATGCGGCACCGCCAATCACGACGATCATGCTTTCGCACCAGAGGAAGAGACCATGCGTCATTACTACGAAGAAGTAACTCGCGCCATCGAGCAGTTGCGTGACCAGGACAATGTCGCCCGTCCCGACGGCGAACAGCTCCGACGCATGGCCGAGCCCTACGGCGTCCGCACACACTTCGGCAACGTCAACTACTCCAGTTGCGTCCGCAACCGCAGCAAAGACCTCACCGTCATCCTCGGCGGCCCCGAAGTCATGGAGCCGAACCTCAACGCCGACCAGCAACGCATCATCCGCCAGCTTCCGCATACGCTCAAGGAAGTCCATCGCTACATCCAGCACGCGCCACTTGTCGGCGTCGCCCGGACGATGGGCTGCAACAGCGACTTCTCGCCGCATTGCACCATGTACGTCTCCACACACCGTAAGGACTGCATCCGCATCCCCTACATGTGGTATCAGACCCTCTTCGATCCCCGCCATGCCACCGGGCCGGAGATGAACCTCGTCTTCATCCCCGAGTGGCAGGAGAAGGACCGCCAGGCACTGGTCTTCCCCGAGATCGGCGTTACCTACGTCCTCGGCACCGACTACTTCGGCGAGGCGAAGAAGGGCTTCCTGCGCATGGCGATGTGGTTCGCCAAGTCCCGCGGCATGCTCGGCCTGCACGCCGGCAGCAAGCTCATCACCGCACGCACCGCCTCCGGCAAGCTCAAGCGCTACGGCGTCCTGCTGCTTGGCCTCACCGCCACCGGCAAGACCACCCATTCCGCGCACACTCACGACCTCGACGGCCCCGGTGAGGAGGTCAAGCTCGTGCAGGACGACGTCGTCTTCCTGCGCGATGATGCCAGCGCCCTCGGCTCCGAGGCCGGCCTCTTCATCAAGACCGACTCCCTCGAGGACGGCTCGCAGCCGGTGCTCTACGAGGCCGCCAAGAGCCCCAACACCGTCTTCGAGAACTGCATGGTTGACTACCTCGGCCGCGTCTACATGGCCGATGAGACGCTCACCGGCAACGCCCGTGCCGTCGTGCGCCGCGAGGACCTCGGCGGTCTCGCCTCCGAGAGCATTGACCTGCCGCCGGTGGATGAGCTGGACAAGCTGATCATCTGCTTCATCACCCGCCGCAACACGATCCTCCCACCCGCGGCGAAGCTCACGCCCGCCCAGGGCGCGGCGGCATACATGCTCGGCGAGTCCGTGCATACCTCCGGCTCCAACCCCCTCCGCGCGGGTGAGTCGATCCGCGTGGTCGGCACCAACCCGTTCATCGTCGGCGATGAGGCCTTCGAGGGCAACCGCTTCTACGAGATCCTCTGCAAGCACGAGGGGAAGATCGACTGCTACCAGCTCAACACCGGCGGCGTCGGCGAGATCCTCGAGGTGGACGAGCGCACCGGCGAGCGGAATGTGCTGCAGAAGGTGGATCGCGTGGCGATCTCCGAGATGGCTGCGATCTTCCGCGGCGTCGTCCGCGAGGAGATCGAGTGGGAGGACGAGCCGGTCTGGGGCACGCAGCTTCCGAAGGCGGTGGCGAGCGTGAATCTCGATCGCTTCGACCCCTCGCACTTCTACTCGCAGGAGCAGATTGACGAGTATGTGGCGGAGCTTCGTGCGGGGCGCATCAAGCACCTTGAGAAGTTCGAGGGCCTGCACCCCGACATCGTCAGCGCCTTCAAGTTGTAGCGACAGACTACAAACTGCAAGCCTCGCCCGCCCTCACCCGCTGGGCTAACCTTTACCCACAAATTGCGGGTGGTATTGCCGTAGGAGGGGCCGCACGAGCCATCAGATGCGAAGCATCTGTGGGCGAGGTCGGCCCGTCGATAGTTCGATCTATCGTTACTCGCACGACCGCAACGGGCCGACCTCGCGCAGCTTGCTTAGCAACCTGCCCTCGTGCGGCCCCTCCACCAGGCCTGCGACGCGAATTCGTTGCTCCTCAAGATGTAGGTAAAGGTAAGCCGTTCCGGCGGGGACTCGCAAACGGTATCTTCGGACAACGACCGGGCGAGCAAGGAAGCTCGCCCCTCCTACGGCAACAAACCTCGCGCCTTCAAGCCCGGAGGCCTGGCGCGCCCTCGCCCGTGGTTCGTCAGAACGCCTGCTACGCACGGCACCACGCACGCCGCCAGGGGCGGGATGGCACGGAACGACAACGACGCCTCCCCCTCCCCCACCTGCAACACGTAGGCCACCGCGCCCATTCTCCGATTGCCCGACCACCTTTGTGGGTATAAATAACAATGTTCAAGGTGCATTAAGGAGCTACTGGAGGAGGAAGCGTATGAAGTATCGTGCGGGATTCACTCTGATCGAGCTGCTGGTGGTTATCGCTATCATCGCTATTCTGGCAGCTATCCTGTTCCCCGTCTTCGCCCGCGCACGGGAGAAGGCGAGGCAGACATCATGTCTCTCGAACCTCAAGCAGATCGCCCTGGCGGACGCCATGTACCAGTCCGACTATGACGAATGCACTGCGTCTTACTCAGACGTTCCCGGCGGACAGGCGACCGCAACTTACCGCGAAATGCTTCAGCCCTACCTGCGCAACGAGCAGATCGTGCTCTGCGCCAGCGACTCACGCGACAGCGGCTGGAGCTACGGGCCGAATATCTCCGATACCGGCCTCCCGAACCTGGCTAACAGCCACGGCTATCTCTACGCCTTCCGCAAGATCGCTACGTTCCAGCGTCCCGCGGAGACCGCCATCTTTGCCGACACGGCCGGCAGCTACTGGCGCTACAGCGGCGGCGACATCCAGAACATGCGCTTCCGCCACAACGATGGCGCGAACGTAAGCTACCTCGATGGTCACGCCAAGTGGATCAGCGAGGGCGCGGTGCGTAGCGAAGTCGGCAAGTGGCCCGACAGCGTCTTCCTGCGAGGACGGTGAGCGCAGGCTCCTCTCCCCCATCCCGCGCCTGTACCGTATGAACTCTACACACCGCCGCGCAGTCTTAAATATGGACAGGAATTGTCCCAGCTCGTCTGTTCACACACAGCATTAGGAGGCACCTGATTAGATGAAGCGACACGCAGGTTTCACGCTGATTGAGCTGCTGGTTGTCATCGCGATCATCGCGATTCTCGCGGCGATCCTGTTCCCGGTATTCGCCCGAGCGCGTGAGAAGGCGAGGCAGACGTCATGTCTCTCCAACCTCAAGCAGCTTGCCCTCGCCGAGCAGATGTATCAGCAGGACTACGATGAAGTGACGGGCACTTACATCACGAGTGCTCCCGCGGGCACCACGACCGATTACACCTGGATCGACCTGCTGCTCCCGTACACCAACAACACGCAGATCTTCCAGTGCGCGTCGAGTGACAACGGCTACCGCAGTGGTGGCGTCGGGCATCTTGGCAGCTACGGGGCGAACATCACCGACTCCGGCCGCACCGGCCTGACGGGGCAGACCTACCTGTACTGCCACCGCAAGGTTGCGACGATCAACAACCCGTCGCAGGCGATCTTGTTCGCGGACAGCAACGGAACGCACTACGTGCGCTGGGTCACCGGCACCAACGTGACGAACAACCTGAACGAGATTGGTGGCGGGATCCACAATGGTGGGGTAAACCTCGCCTACTTCGACGGCCATGCGAAGTGGCAGTCGCTTTCGGCGCTGAAGTCACCGACAGCCGCGGATGTGCAGTGGCGCGACCTGCCGTAAGAGGCATTTGAGGCGCAAGCAGGCAGCAACGGCAACGGCTTCGGCCGTTGCCGTTGTCGTAGGCCGGTAGTCGTTCGGAGCGACGCATTGAGATCGCTGCGCGATCTCCGCGTTCAGATGCGTCGGCCGTTGCGGTTTGCCGTGGTCGTAGCCGTTCGCCGTCGTTGTTGCCGTTTCCGTTGGAGAGGTCGGCCCCCGTGCCGACCTGTGCCGTTGCCGTAGCCGTATGCCGTCGTGGCCCCTGCGCCCTCGCAGGGAGCGGCGCGAAGCGGCGCAGGCGTCGAACGGCTTCCCCTCCCCCGTAGCTCGCTTCCGCAAGCTCCTTCCCCCTCCCCTTTTTGCGCCTGCGGCGCAAGGGCAGGAGAGGGGGCAACGGCAACGGCGGCTGCCGCCCCCCCTCATTCACCGATTCCACTGCAGATTGAAAGGGGAAATGGAGGGTATTTGTCGAAGTAAGGGAATAGCAACAAAGTGCACCAGACCAGAAGGAGGTACGCCATGAAGAGCAGATACGGCTTCACCCTCATCGAATTGTTGGTGGTCATCGCGATCATCGCGATTCTAGCTGCGATCCTGTTTCCCGTCTTCGCCCGTGCGCGCGAGAAGGCGCGTCAGACCTCTTGTCTCTCCAACCTCAAGCAGATCGGGCTGGCCGAAAAGATGTACGAGCAGGACTACGATGAGGTCACGGGGACCTACATTCAGAACGCCTCCTCAAGCGTGGCGACTGACTACTCGTGGATTGACCTTCTGGAACCTTACATGAAGAATACGCAGATCTTCGAATGTCCCTCCAACAACGAGACCTATCGGAGCGGTGGCGTCGGTCACCTCGGCACCTACGGCGCGAACATCAGCGAGGTTGGCATCGGCGGATTGACCGGCCGCGGTTATCTCTTCTGCCATCGGAAGGTCGCGTCATTCAAGTATCCGGCGGAAACCGGCATCTTTGCCGACACCAGCGGCGGTATCTACTGGCGCTACAATTCCACTACCGGCGCGCTCCAGGCCATGAACTTCCTGCACAACCAGGGTGCCAACGTGGCCTACATGGATGGTCATGCGAAGTGGGTCAGCGAGGGCTTTGTGCGCGGTGAAGTCGGCAAATGGCCCAACAGCGTCTTCCTGCGCGGCGGGTTCTAGGGCGCAAAAAAACGGCGAGCCTGTCTTCCCGTGCCACGGAACGACAGCGCCGTCGTTGCCGTTCCTCCCCCTCTCCCGCCATGTGCTCGCTCCGCGAGCTACGGGGGAGGGGCAGTCGTTCGAACGACAGCGTCGCTTCGCGCCGCCCCTCGCGAGGGCGCGAGGGCCACAATCCACGCCCTCCGGGCGGGACAGGCGGCGACGGCTCACGACCGCACGCACAGGAGTGTGCGTGCCACGGAATGACAGCGCCGTCGTTGCCGTTCCTCCCCCTCTCCCGCCATGTGCTCGCTCCGCGAGCTACGGGGGAGGGGGACCGAGGGGGAGGGGCAGTCGTTCGAACGACAGCGTCGCTTCGCGCCGCCCCTCGCGAGGGCGCGAGGGCCACAACGGCAACGCCATCGCTGGCGTTGCCGTTGCTGTCGTTAGTCGTCGCTGCCGTTACTCAGAACCCCGCCCGATCGCTCCACTTCACCGCCGGATGTCCCTCGGCATCGCGCGTCCTTGCCTGCCGGCGATACGACATCCCTTCGCCAGCCAGCCAGTCCACGTTCGCCCAGAACAGGTCCGCCTCTATGCCACTGAGCGCATCATTGTAGCCGTAGTAGGTCCCGGCGTAGATGACCCGACCGCGGCCCCTCTCCCCCGCCACATAGACCGGATCGCCGAACTCGTTGCGCACCAGCACCGTCCCCTCGTCGCCGGGCCGGAAGATCATGTGGTCGTAGAACTCGGTCTCGAACGGCACGCCCCTCTCTACGCGCCGCAGCGCCGGGTGCCGCACATCCTCCACGAGCAGGTCCGTCCAGATCACATGCCGCTCGGCCTCCACGTTGTTCTGCGGGTAGCCGCGACGGGCGATCTCCGGGTAGGGGCTGGCCATGAACCACGCGGTGTCATGCACGAGCATCAGCCCGCCGCCCTGCTCCACGTACTCCCGCAGCATCCGCACGAACGGTGAGTCCCCGCTCAGCGACTGGTTGAAGTTCTGCAGGATCACGACGTCGGCGCCCTCAAAGTAGCTCAGCACCGAACCCTCCATGTCATGCACTTCATACTCCTCATTCGCCTGCAGCATGTCCATGAACGGCCGCTTCCAGCCGTAGACTACAAGCTGCTTCTTCGTCGGGTCCTCTACGGTGAGTTCGGTCAGGCCGTAGGTATCGGGCGTCTCGCGCGGCTCCCATGCCCACGCCCAGTCACCCTTGTCCGCCGCCTCGTGCGCCAGCGAGAACCACTTGAAGTACTCGGGATGCTCGCCCTCGTATGTCGGCCCTTCGTAGAAGATCCAGTAGCCGTCGGTGATCTCCATGATCATCCCGGCGTTGCGGCCGGAGAACTCGGGGTCCGCGCCCTTCACAGCGGGGTCAATCCCGCCGGTGTAGAGCAGGTTGTCGCCCTGGCTGAGCGCGAACTCCTGGCGCTCGAGCAGCATGTCCCGGTTGGCCTCCAGCGCCTGCTTGTGCGGCAGGACTGAGGCGCGGCCGTAGGTGGAGGCATCCGCGAGCACCAGCGGCGCCTGCTCGGTGGCCCATTCGGGGTAGCAGGCCTCGACCATGAACTTCGTCCCCGGCGCGGGGTAGATCATGAACATGAAGGTCGGGTCTATCGCATCCACGGCCTCCCGCAGCGTCCGGCAGCGCTCGCGCCAGCGCGCCACCTGGAAGGCCTCGAACTCATCGTGCAGGCCCTGCTCGGTGAGCCAGTCCTTGCGCGCGCCAAACTCCAGCGTGGGGATCGTGATGCCCTTCTCGCGGGCGAATGCGCCCATGATGAGGTCATCGTATGAGAGGTCGTAGCAGTTGGGCCCCAGCGCGTAGTTCTCGTAGTCGAGGAAGACGCCAAAGAGCGTGGGCATCTCGGCGCTGATACGGGCGTACTCCAGCACGAGGTCATTTGTCCACTGCCAGAACTCGTCGGAGTTGGGGCTCCAGAGGCTGTCCTCGACGCCGGAGTTCCAGACCATGCGCTTGCCATCGGCGGTCTCATCATCGAGGCTGGCGGAGAGTGTGCCGCGCATCCAGGGGATGTGCAGGATCCCGGCCTCTTCGCACCACTGCGTGACCTGCCGGACCTCGGCGAGATCGCCTGCACGTCGCGGCGACCAGACGTTGAAGCCTGCGGCGGCGGCCTCGTCCACCATCCACTTTTCGGTATGCCAATCCGCTTCCGGCTGCATGACCTTGTCCACGAGGACCTTGAACTTCACGGTGCGGCCGAGATCGTGGCGTGTTAGTTGCTGCGCACTGCAGATGCTTGTGGCCGCAACTGCCGCGATCACAAGTGCCCATGTTACGCGTCGCATATCATCTCGCCTCTTTCTGAAATGCCACCCGCTGCGGTTGCTGTGTCGCCCTGTAGAACCAGAGAAGGGCTGACCGTATGATGGTCAGCCCCTTCTTCTCCTTCTACATGATGATTTCCTTGAAGGATGGGTGCGGTCGCAAGTCGTTGCCGTTGTCGGGCGGGGGCTTTCAGCCTACGGCTGCCCCCGCCGCGCCGTTGCCGTTTGGCTTGCCGTCCCGTGGCACGCAACCTTCCTGTGCGTGCGTCGTAAGCCGTTGCTGTTTGTCGTTGGTTAGTGCGAGCAGCCCGGCCCGTGGACGTGCCCGCCTTCGGCTGCCGGTGCCGCGCCCGGCTCTACCGGCACATGCTCGTGCGTGCAGACGATGCCCTTCTGCTTCAACTCCCAGTCAATCGCCATCCGCAGGTCCTGTATGCTCCACTCTTCGAACCGCGGAACGTTGCCGAACGTGATCATGCCCAGCGGCGCGTCCGGCACGCGCTTGATCATCTCGCCATTGACGAGCACCCCGGAGCGATAGCCGCCGGTCACGTCCTGCACGACCTTCTGCCCTTCCTCGGTGCCGGTGTCGAGGAACTCCACGCGGACGTGCTCGCCGTACTGCTGCGAGATCGCCGTCAGCATCGGCCGGAGCACCTCTTCGACATCCCCGCGGGCGGTGTAAAGCGCGGTGAGCGTAACATCCGCGTTCTCCGGACCGATCGGCGCCGTCAGCTCCGACATCATCGTCGGCAGTTCGGGATCATCGCTACTGTCGTCGCCATGCGGATCGCGCCCGACGCCTCGCTGGGCGAGATGTGTCGGGTCCATCTGGAAGAGATAATTGAAGCCTGCGACCGCCACGAGCAGGCCGACCACGATCAGCGCTGTCTTCGTCTTGTTGCTCATAAAAGCACCTCAATCGCCCGCATAGGCTCGGGCCGCCGCGGTCTATGGCATCCCCCGGCATTTCTGCTGATAGTGTTAACGCACCGCGGTATGCCGGTTGTTCCCGGGTTCTGCGAACCACCTCCCCGGCGGGGTACACGCCCCCGCCCTACAACGACACCCCCCGCACACCTCCCCGGAGTCCAGGCGCCC
>JAAYJW010000046.1 GCA_012522765.1 candidate division WS1 bacterium
CTCGAGCCGTACGTCAAGAATGTGCAGATATTCAAGTGCCCCAGTCGCACCGACCTGACGTGGGGGTATGGCTGGAACTATCAGGAGTTCGGCTACGAGTACAACGACGGAGCGAGTCGGAGTAGCTATTGCTCGACTCCGCTGGCGGCGATCACGGCGCCTGCGACCACCATCCTTCTCGGCGATGATGGCGGCGGCACCGCTCGGCTGCTCTACAAGCGCACAGCAGCCAACACCGCCGACTGGCACAATGGCGGCGCCAACATGGGCCTTTGCGATGGCCACGCCAAGTGGTATTCAAAGGCGGACCTGGTGAAGAGCGTAGCGGGCGTAGCCGAACCGTGGCGCTTCGCCCCCTGAGGCCGGCCGTGGCTGCGGGAAGAAGAACAGCCGGCAGGGCGCCGACGGAGGTCGGCCTCGTCGTCTGGTCACTCGGTTGTACAGGTTTGAAATTCCTCCTCTCGCAGGAAGGTTTGTAATGAAGGTAAGCGGAATCAATTCACCGACGGTCAAATATTGTTCCGGAGGTGCAGAATGCGCAGAGGATTCACCCTGATCGAGTTACTGGTCGTCATTGCGATCATCGCCATCCTGGCGGCGATCCTCTTTCCCGTCTTCGCCCGCGCGCGGGAAAAGGCGCGACAATCAAGTTGTCTGAGCAACCTGAAGCAGATCGCACTTGGAGCGATAGCCTACTCCCAGGACTACGACGAACGGTGGGTGAGGTATCGCTACCCGAACCCATATTACTGGCGGGACAAGCTCATGCCATACGTGAACAACATGCAGGTCTTCGTATGTCCCAGCCGCGTCCCGGACAAGATCACCACCTATACCTACGGCATCAACTACAACCATCTGCACGGGTGGGCGCTGGCGGATGTCAAGTACCCGTCCGAGCACCTCGCCTTCTGCGACAACCATAACGCACTCGCGGGTTGTCCCTGCCAGAGCGCTTACCTCTACACGACACCCGGTGCAATCACCCTGCACAACGACGGCATCAACATTGCCTACGTTGACGGTCACGCCAAGTGGATGAAGCCGGACGGCGCGAAGGATCCGGCGAGCGACAGGATCGCCCTGCACCCGTACCACTACTGGCCAAACGGCAACGCAACGCACACCAAGTAGTCGCGCTACTCTGGAGCCTGACATAAGACCGGCGCCCGCGACAGGGCGCCGGTCTTTCTGTCTTACCCGCTTCTGCAGATAATTCTGTACAGCATGGAGGATTCGGCGGAGCGGTCGCAGAATGTCCTTAACGAACACGTACCAATAGACCAGGGAGGTACGTCATGCGCAGAGGTTTTCCCTCATCGAACTACTGGTCGTGATCGCGATCATCGCCATCCTGGCGGCGATCCTCTTCCCCGTCTTCGCGCGTGCCCGTGAGAAGGCGCGCCAGTCAAGCTGTCTGAGCAACGTCAAGCAACTGGCCCTCGCCGGCAAGATGTACGCACAGGACTACGATGAGCGCTGGCACCAGTACCGGCACGGCAGTGCCACGCCGCTAAACCTCTTCTGGCCGCAGATGCTGGATGCCTACATCATGAACGATCAGATCCGCCGCTGCCCCAGTCGCCCGGAGACGGCGAACGGCTACGGCACGAACTACATTCACATGATGGCGCGGCCGCTGGCGAAGGTGAAGTACCCCGCCGAAACACTGGTGTACGCCGACAACCAGCACACGCTCTGCTACTGTCCCTGCAGTCGCCCGGCCGGTGAGATCGGGTATACGCCGGGAATCCGCACGCTGCACAACGGAGGCATCAATATCGCCTTCGCGGACGGCCATGCGAAGTGGCATCGGCCGGATGGTGCCGTCTCCGATACCGGCCCATACGCGGGAATTCAGGAGCTAAAGGCGTTCTGGTACGATCCATATGGCGAGATAAGCGGCAATACTGCCGGACATCAGCCCTGATCGCTCACAGAATCACCTGCCCATCGAGGGCCGGCGCCGCATGCGCCGGCCCTCGGCGTTTTCGGGCAGGCCAATCTACCCTGCACCGCGAAAGCGGTACGCAGGAAACACAGCGCGGCGCGTCATCGCCGCCGATCAGAAGCCGCACGAAGGGAAAGACACCGATGGCACAGGCAGGCGCAGGAGATAAGGTCAAGGTCCATTATACCGGCAAGCTCGAGGACGGCACCGTCTTCGATAGCTCTCAGGACAGCGAGCCGCTTGAGTTCACCATGGATGGCGGGCAGATCATCCCCGGCTTCGAGGAGGCGGTGCGGGGGATGGAGGAGGGCGATCAGAAGACCGTGGAGATCCCTCCCGAGGAGGCCTACGGGGAGCACCATGAGAATGCGGTGATCGAGGTTTCGCGCGAGGAGCTTCCCGAGGAGATCGATCCTGTCATCGGCATGCAGCTTCAGGTGCAGGATGAGAGCGGGCAGGCCTTCCCGGCAATGATCGCCGAGGTCACCGATAGCAGCATCACCCTCGACGCGAACCATCCTCTCGCGGGCCACACCCTGACCTTCGAGATCGAACTTGTCGAAGTAAGCTGACGCTTACCGGCAGCTCAGAGGCGGCGCCATATTCTGACATGGCGGCGCCTCACCCAAGGCGCAGTGCCGTAGGCCGTCAGGAGGGGCTGCTTTTCCCGACGCCGCCCCCGGCGGCGGGAAAAGTGGTGCCCGAGTGTCGTCTACGAGGGCGACAGCTTCCCTGCCAGCCCGCTGTGGTTCTTCGTAAAACGGCAAACGACGGGCGGGCAGGGAAGCTTCGGCGCCTGGCGGCGCCTCACCCAAAGCGCAGTGCCGTAGGCCGTCAGGAGGGGCTGCTTTTCCCGACGC